>RFSW01000053.1 GCA_009923755.1 Betaproteobacteria bacterium
GACCTTGCTGACTCGCCTTCAGGCGCAGTTGGCCGTAGTCGCGACCGCGACGCAGGAAGCTGCCGATTTCTACGTCGAGCGAAGGATAGCGGCCGTCGTCAGCCTCGTCCTGGGGCTCCGAAAGACCATCGACTGGCGGTCCGAGTGCAAGCCGGGACAGGCGCGCAGTCACCGAACCGCTCCCGCTCGGGTCCCATTGGCCGCTGCCCTCGGCATCGCTGCCGCGTACCGTCCACGCCCAGACCTTGGCCTGACGTTCCAACGTGAGTTCGGTCTGGCCTAGCACTTGGCCCTCGAGTTCGAAGCGCCCGGCGCGGACGCGCGCCTCCACCGGCAGGGCTGCACCGTTGTCGCCACCGCTGGTAAAGCGGTCGATCACCGGCTGCCACTGGGTGACGAAAAATTGCGGCATATCGGCCGCGAAACCGATGCCTCGCGCCGGCCCGCTAGGCAACGTCGCCCCGCCGAGGCCGACCAGCACCTGCTCGGTCGCACTGCCGACGCCGGCGATGCCCGCACGGGTCCGCACCCGGGCGCGGATGCGCGTGCCGATGTCGATCTCGTAGCGGTCACCCTCTGCGACGCTCTGCCACACAAAGCGCAAGGCTTGGGCCTCCGCCGGCGGCTTGTAGAGCGGTGCCGGCAGATCGAGGGTGACGCCCTCAAGATTGGAGTACACCAGCAGGCGTGTCGAAGCAGGCCCGATGCTGATGTCGCCACGCCAGCCAAGGTCCCCGCTTGCGATTCCCCAAGCACGCAAGGGAAACTGCTGAGCCAGCGCAGCGATGCGCGCGCGCCCGGTCGCCTCGATGCGCACCACGCCGCCGGCTTGGCTGCTCAGCGTGGCACGGGCCGCGCCGCCGAGCAGGCTACCGTTGATCCCCGGGCTGCTGATGCCACGCTCGGTGAACAGCAGGCGTCCGCTGAGACCACTCAAAGGCGGTCGGCCGGGCCCGAGTTCCAATCGCCCGGCCTCCAGCGCGACTTCGCCCTGCACAGTGGTGTCGGCGGAGTGGTTGAGAGGCACGTGCAGAGCGACGCGCACGGCCGCCTTGCCGCTTCCGTTCATGCTGTCGGTGACGCCGCCGATGAGGCTGCGCAAGGGGCTGCCTTTGATGTAGTCGAGCAGATGATCGACGCTGCTGGCAGCACGCCCGGACACATCGAGCGCCGGGTCACTGGCCTCGAGGTCGGGGATGGACAAGCGCACGTTCTCAAGCACGTCGGCGCTGGTGCGCGCCCGTACGCCTTCTGCCGTCAGCGAGGTGTCGGCGAAGCGCAGGCGCCCTTCCACCGCCTGCAACCTTGGCCAGTGCGGGCTGAATTGAAGAGCCGGCGCTTGGAGGTCGAGGATCGCCTCGAAGTGACCGCCTTGGCCATCACGGAACGGGAATCGCGCCGGGTCGCCACGCAGGCGCGCCTCACCGGATGCCCGTCCACCTGCCGGAAAAGCGGCTTGTAGCCACTCACGAGTGCCAGCACCGACTGAGCGGGGAAGGTAGTGCACCACAGCGGTCGGCTCCAGCCGCTCGATGCGTGCATCGAGTTGCATCGAACGGGCCGCCGGTGTCCACACGCCGCGCGCACTCGCCTGCAGCTCACCGGTGTCGAGACGGGCCTCGGCCAACTCGTAGCGCCAGCCCCCCGGGTCGCGTCGCCAGCGTAGCGCTGCGGCAAGGCTGCGCACCGGAATGGGGCGATGGAACACTTCGGGGAGCAGCAAGGGCGCTGCGCCGCCCTCCAGGTCGGCGCGGCCACCACTCTGGTCGGCTGTGATGCTCCCGGAGATGCGGTCGAAGCCCGGCAGACCCTCGACCGGTGCGCTGCCCATTTCGATGAAACGTCCGCTGAGCGTGTAGGACGCCGGCTGCTGCCAATCGCCGCGCCACTCGGCGCGCATATCGCGCAGCTCGCCGCGCGGCGACGCCCGCGCGATGAGGTCGTGTACGGCCTCCGGCAGCGGCAGACCCGGCACGGTCTGCAGCAGGGGCGCCAGCACCAGATGTTCGATGCGCACCCGGTGCTGGGCAGCGGCACCCTCGCCCTGTTGCTGCCAGGACATGGTGGTGTCCGGTGCGATCACGCCGTCGGCAGTCTGCACGGTGAGGCGTCGCAGCTCGAGGGCGTGCCGATCGGGCCGGTTGACCAGACCGATGCGGCCGCCTACCGATGCCACCTCAAGCGCTTCCGGCGCTCCTGCCAGGTGCGCGCGTAAACCGACAAGCGTGGCATCGGCGGTGAAGCCGGCGATCGTCGGGCCCTGAACATCAAGCCAGACGCGCAAGCCGCCGCGACCTGCTTCGATGCCGAAGGGCAGCGGCAGCCAGGTGGCGAGCGCGCCAAGGTCGACGCGCCGCAAATCACCGAAGAGACGCCCGCTGCCAGCCTGCGGACGGGTGATCGACACGCCGTTCCATTCGCCGCGCAGGTCGATCGGACCCGCCAGGCCGGCGGGCGGCGTGGCGCGCAAACCGAACCGGTGTCGCGAACCACGGTTGCGCACACTCAGGTCCACGTCGCGCAGGCTCAGGCGTGGCGCAGCGCGGAGCTCGTCGTCCCAATGGACGACCGATCGCTCGAGGTCGATACCGCGCTGCTGTTCCAGCCATTCGATGAAGCGGTTGTCTTCGCCGCGGTTGAGCGGGATATCCCCGAGCAGGATGGTGCCGTCGCGGGTTCGGCGCAGGAACAATTCAAGCCCACCGGTGCGCAGGCGGCTGAATACCAGCGTGCGGGCGGTCACCGTGCGCCACGAGATGGCAGCGCTGATCGCCGGAAACACCAATGCCGGGCGACCCTCGCGGTCGAGTACCGTCAGCGACGCGATGTCGATACGCGGCTGCAGATTGCTCCAGCCGGCATCGATGCGCCCTAGACGCACCGGTCGCTGCAGGACCTCGCTGAGCGCCGCCTCGATCTCAGGCCGGCGTTCCGGGATCTGCGGAACCACCCAAAAGCGCAACACGAGATGCAGACCCAGCAGCAGGATTGCGACCCCGCCGACCAGCCACCAGAACCAACGGTTGGCGTCGAGCGCTACACGCACCAGCGTCGACCTGGGCAGGGTTTGCAGCCTGCTGGCTCGAGGAGACGGGGTCGGGGCGGCTTCAGGATTCAAACGGGCGGTCTGGCGCGGCGGCGGGAACGCTCCCGGTCGCGCTATTGTACGGGCTGATCGGGATCGGCAGTCTGTTCGCCACCCGCGTACACCACTGGACATGCAAGACGATCGCGGTCTACCCGCCCACCTCGCCGCCCTCGCCGGCTACAGCCGCTTCCTTGCCCGGCTGGCCGGGATGCGCGCCTTGCAAGACTTCGATTGGCAGCAAGCCGCACAACAGGGCCTGCCCCCAGGCGCCCTCGATGAGCGCCTGCAGGCGGCCCTGACCGAGGGCGCCCCGTTGGATCGGGCGCTGCGCGACCTGCGGGCCCGTACGCTGGCGCAACTGCTGGTACGCGATGCCCGCGGCGAGGCCTCGCTCGATGAGGTGGTCAGCGCGCTGAGCGAACTCGCCACCGTCGCCGTGCGTCACGCCGAACGGCACACCCGCGCCGAGCTGGCTGCACGGTTCGGCGTGCCCCGCGGCGCTGATGGGCGCGAGCAAGTGCTGCAGGTGGTGGCGATGGGCAAGCTGGGTGGCGGCGAACTCAATGCCTCGTCGGACATCGATCTGGTGTTCGTCTATGCAGACGATGGCGATACCGACGGTGCACGCAGCATCGGCAACCAGGAGTTCTTTATCCGCCAGGGCCGCGCGCTGATCGGCTTATTGTCGGAGATCACCGCCGACGGCATAGTGTTCCGTGTCGACATGCGTCTGCGCCCGTGGGGTGATGCCGGACCCTTGGCGGTAAGCCACGCCATGCTCGAAGACTATCTGCTTGCGCATGGGCGTGCCTGGGAACGCTACGCATGGATGAAGGCACTCGCGATCACGGGCACCTCAGATGATGAGAAAGCGCTTAACAAGATCGTGCAACCCTTTGTTTATCGTAAATACCTTGACTTCTCTGCGTTCGACGACCTGCGTGACTTGCATCGCCAGATCCGTGCCGAGGTGGCGCGTCGCGATCTGCGCGACAACATCAAGCTCGGTCCGGGCGGCATCCGCGAGATCGAGTTCGTTGCGCAGATCTTTCAGCTGATCCGCGGCGGCCGCGAGTCTGAACTGCGGGTGCGCTCGACGCGTGAGGCGCTGCGCCGCTTGGCCGCCACCGGCCGCATGCCTGCAGAGACAGCGCAAACCTTGTTGGCTGCATACGACTTCCTGCGTCGGCTGGAGCATGCCCTGCAGTATGTGGACGACGCGCAGACGCAAATGCTGCCGGACACTGATGACGGTCGCGCCCGCGTTGCCGGTCTGATGCGCGCGCCGGACTGGGAGGCTCTGGCCGAGGAGACCCGGCTCCAACGCGAAGCGGTGACAAGCGTCTTCGAGTCGGTGTTCGAGGAGCGCGGGGCTGGCGCGCCGGCCGACACCTTGCGCGTGCTGTGGCAGGCCGCAGCGTCCGGGGCGGCTTACGGCGCCGAACTCGCGACGCGCGGCTTCGACCCGGCGCTCGGCGAGCACCTCGCGGCGCTGCGCAATGGGTCGCGGTATCGCACCCTGTCAGCCACCGCGCAATCACGCGTCGATGCGCTTGTACCACTGCTGGTGGATGCAGCGCAGGCGGCGCCGGCGCGCGACCCGGCACTGGCAGCGCTCCTGGCACTGGTCGAGGCGATCGGCGGCCGCGTCAGCTACCTCGCGCTGCTGCAGGAGAACCCGCAAGCCCTCGAGCACGTCGCAGGGCTGGTGACTGCCTCCAGCTGGTTGGCGCAGTACCTGAATCAACATCCGCTGCTGCTCGACGAACTGCTGGATCCGCGCAATCTGGCGACGCCTGCCGACTGGCCGGCCCTGTTCGCCGGACTCCACCGCGAGCTCGACGCCATCGGCGACGACACCGAGGTGGCGATGGATGCCTTGCGTCAGTTCCGCCATGCACAGACCTTCCGATTAGTGGCGCGAGGACTGAGCGGCATGCTCACGCTGGAGGCGCTGGCAGACGAACTCTCCGCACTGGCCGATGGCGCCCTGCAGGAAGTCGTCGATCGGGTCTGGACTGGCCTGCGCGGGCGACACTGCGAGCAGCCGCGGGTCTGCGTGATCGGGTACGGCAAGCTCGGGGGCAAGGAGCTGTCCTTCGCCTCCGACCTTGACCTGGTCTGGGTGCACGACGACGACCATCCGGATGCCGGCGAGGTCTATTCGCGGCTGGTGCAACGCTCCAATGGCTGGCTCAATCGCTTGACCGCAGCGGGTGTGCTCTACGAGACCGACCTGCGCTTGCGACCCGACGGCGATGCCGGCCTGCTGGTCTGCGGTATCGAGCACTGGCGACATTATCTCGAAGCCTCCGCCTGGACCTGGGAGCTGCAGGCTTTGACGCGCGCTCGGGCGACGGCGGGAGACGCGTCGATCGGTGCACGCGTCGAGGCCATCCGCCGCGACGTCCTCGCCATGCCTCGCGACGCCGAGGCGACGCGCCGCGACATCGTCGACATGCGCCGGCGGATGCTCGACGCACATCGCGCCAAGGCCGGTATCTTCAACCTCAAGCAAGATCGTGGCGGCATCATCGACACCGAGTTCGTGGTGCAGTACTGGATCCTGGCCTACGCACACCGTTACCCGGAATTGCTCGACAACGTTGGCACCCTCGCCCTGCTCGGCCGCGCAGCGGCACTCGGGCTGGTTGATAGCAGTCTGGCATCGCGCTGTCAGGATGCTTACCGGCGTTTCAGGCAGCGCCAACATCTGCTGCGGCTCAACGCGCAGGGTTCTTCCGATGTAGCCGAGGCAGGCTGGGCCGACGATCGGTCGGCCATCGACGCTCTTTGGGATGCGACCATGGGTTCGCTGCCGGACGCGGTTCCGGCGCTGCACGGCCGCATGCCACCGACCTAGCGCTGCCTGGCCCGTCCGCCAGTCGGCCCCGCCCCTGCTACACTGCCGCCCTCGTAGAACGCGTTATCAGGCACCCCAACCATGTCGATGTCCGACCGCGACGGCCACATCTGGTACGACGGCAAGCTTGTTCCCTGGCGTGACGCCACCACCCACGTCCTCACCCACACGCTGCACTACGGCATGGGCTGTTTCGAGGGCATCCGCGCCTATCGCACCGCTGATGGCCGAACCGCCATCTTCCGCCTCGATGAGCACATCGACCGCCTGTTCAACTCGGCGCATATCTTCCAGATGAAGATGCCGTGGGACCGCGAGACGGTGGCGCAAGCCTGCCGCGAAGTGGTCAAGGCCAACGGGCTCGAGGCTGGATACATCCGCCCGCTCGTGTTCTATGGCTCCGAGGGCATGGGCATCGCTGCCACCACGCTGTCCACCCACCTTGTGGTGGCTGCGTGGTCATGGGGTACCTACCTCGGCGACGAGGCGCTGGAGAAAGGTATCCGCGTCAAGACCAGCAGCTACACCCGGCACCACGTCAACGTGAACATGTGCCGCGCCAAGTCGGTGTCGACCTACACCAACAGCATCCTCGCCCATCAGGAAGTTGCCAACGAGGGTTATGACGAAGCGCTACTGCTCGACGTCGACGGCTATGTGGCCGAGGGTGCCGGCGAGAACCTGTTCATCATCAAGAAAGGCAAGCTCTACACGCCTGATCTCACCAGCTGCCTGGAGGGCATCACCCGCGAGACCATCCTCACGCTGGCCGAAGAGCTCGGCGTGCCGGTGATCGAGAAGCGCATCACGCGTGACGAGGTCTACTGCGCGGAGGAGGCATTCTTTACCGGTACAGCAGCAGAGGTCACGCCGATCCGAGAGCTCGACAACCGAACCATCGGCGCCGGCCGTCGTGGGCCTGTCACCGAGCGCATTCAACATCTGTTCTTTGACTGCGTGCGTGGCCAGCACGCCGGCCACGCCGATTGGCTCGCGTTCGTCTAAGCGACGTCCGCCCGGCCGCCCTGCCAAAACCGCCCGGAGACCCTCATGAGCAAGCCGTCCGAACTCGACCAGACCCACGTCACTTTGGCTGCGGACGACCTGCCCCTGCACTGCCCAATGCCGTCGCAGAAGCTCTGGAATACGCATCCACGGGTCTTCTTGCCGATCGCACCGGGCGGTGAGGCCAAGTGCCCTTACTGCGGCACCGTCTACTCTTTGCCGGCAGGCGCACACGTCGGCGGGCATCACTAGCGAGCGCTCGCCCAGTCCGCCGGCAGCGAGCCGCTTGGCTGCGAGCGCTGCTGGGTACCGGGTATCGCGCTTTCCTGCCGTAACCTGACTTGCCGCAGGTTGATATCCGGCGAGGCGTCCCAAACTCCATGGCACTCAACGGATTCACGAGGCAAGCCATGCGTTTCGACAAACTTACCACCCGCCTGCAGCAGGCTTTGGCCGAGGCCCAGAGCCGCGCGCTCGGCGCCGACAATCCCTACATCGAGGCTGTGCACTTGCTTGGCGCCCTGCTCGACGAGCCGGAAGGCGGCATCGGCGGCCTGATCGCGCGGGCCGGTGGCAACGTCGCAGCGCTGCGACAGTCGCTCTCTGCCGCGCAGCACAGGCTGCCCAAGGTCGAAGGCAGCAGCGGGCAGATCCAGGTCTCGCGCGACCTCACCGCACTCCTGAACGTCGCCGACAAGGAGTCGCAGAAGCGCGGTGACGCCTTCATCGCCTCGGAGTTGGTGCTGCTGGCGATGGTCGCCGACAAGGGCGAGACGGGCCGCACGCTGCGCGAGAGCGGACTGAGCAAGGCCGCACTGGAATCGGCCATCACCGCCGTGCGTGGCAGCGAGACGGTGGGCAGCGCCGATGCCGAACAGCAGCGCGAGGCCCTGATGAAGTATTGCCTCGACCTGACCGAGCGCGCCCGACAAGGCAAGCTCGACCCGGTCATCGGCCGAGACGACGAGATCCGCCGCGTCATCCAGATCCTACAGCGGCGCAGCAAGAACAACCCGGTCCTGATCGGCGAACCCGGTGTCGGCAAGACCGCCATCGTCGAGGGCCTGGCGCAGCGCATCGTCAATGGCGAGATACCCGAGTCGCTCAAGGACAAGCGCGTCCTGGTCCTGGACATGGCGGCACTGCTGGCCGGCGCCAAGTATCGCGGCGAATTCGAGGAGCGGCTCAAGGCGGTGCTCAAGGACATCGCCAAGGACGAAGGTCGAACCATCGTCTTCATCGACGAGCTGCACACCATGGTCGGCGCCGGCAAAGCTGAGGGCGCGATCGATGCCGGCAACATGCTCAAGCCCGCGCTGGCCCGCGGCGAACTGCATTGCGTCGGCGCCACCACGCTCGATGAATACCGCAAGTACATCGAGAAGGACGCCGCGCTCGAGCGGCGCTTCCAGAAGGTACTGGTCGACGAGCCCTCGGTCGAGAGCACGGTGGCCATCCTGCGCGGCCTGCAAGAGAAGTACGAGCTGCACCACGGTGTCGACATCACCGACCCGGCCATCGTCGCCGCCGCCGAACTCAGTCACAGGTACATCACCGACCGCTTTCTGCCGGACAAGGCCATCGACCTGATCGACGAGGCCGCCAGCCGCATCCGCATGGAGATCGACTCCAAGCCGGAGCGCATGGACAAGCTCGACCGCCGCCTCATCCAGCTCAAGATCGAGCGCGAGGCGGTGCGCCGCGAAAAGGACGATGCCTCGGTCAAGCGGCTCGGCCTGATCGAAGAGGAGATCGGCCGGCTGGAGAAGGACTACGCCGACCTTGAAGAGGTGTGGAAGGCCGAGAAGGCCGCGGTTCAGGGCAGTCAGCACATCAAGGAGCAGATCGAGGCGCTGCGCGTGCAGATGGAGGACCTCACGCGCAAAGGCGACTGGCAGAAGCTCTCCGAGATCCAGTATGGCGAGCTGCCCAAGCTCGAGGCCTCGCTCAAGGCTGCCGAAAGCGCCAGCGCAACGCACGCGGGCGCCAAGCCACGCCTGCTGCGCACGCAGGTCGGCGCCGAGGAGATCGCCGAGGTGGTGAGCCGGGCCACTGGTATCCCGGTGAGCAAGATGATGCAGGGCGAGCGCGACAAGCTGCTCAAGATGGAGGAGCGCATCCACCAGCGCGTGGTCGGCCAGGACGAGTCCGTTCGACTGGTGTCGGACGCCATCCGCCGCTCGCGCTCGGGCTTGGCCGACCCGAACCGGCCCTACGGCTCCTTCCTGTTCCTCGGCCCCACGGGCGTCGGCAAGACCGAGCTCTCCAAGGCGCTGGCCGAATTCCTGTTCGACAGCGAGGAGCAGCTGGTGCGCATCGACATGAGCGAGTTCATGGAGAAGCACTCCGTGAGCCGCCTCATCGGCGCGCCGCCGGGCTATGTGGGCTACGAGGAAGGCGGCACGCTCACCGAGGCGGTCCGCCGTCGGCCGTATAATCCTGCTCGACGAGGTCGAGAAGGCGCATCCGGACGTATTCAATGTGCTGCTGCAGGTACTGGACGATGGCCGCCTGACTGACGGCCAGGGCCGCACCGTGGACTTCCGCAACACCGTGGTGGTGATGACCAGCAACCTTGGCAGCCAACAGATCCAGGCCATGGTCGGCGACGAGTACCAGGTGGTGAAGCTCGCCGTGATGGCCGAGGTCAAGACGCACTTCCGCCCCGAGTTCATCAACCGCATCGACGAGGTGGTGGTTTTCCATGCCCTGGACGAGAGGAATATCGCCAAGATCGCCGACATCCAACTCGCCCGACTGCGCAAGCGGCTGGAGGCGCTGGACATGGGTCTAGTGGTCACAGACGCCGCACTTGCCGAGCTTGCCAGCGCAGGCTTCGACCCCTCGTTCGGCGCACGACCTCTAAAGCGCGCCATCCAGAGCCAGATCGAGAACCCGCTGGCCAAGCGCATCCTTGAGGGCACCTTTGTCGCACGCGATGTCATCACAGTCGACGCCAAAGCGGGTGTGTTCGGCTTTGGCAAGGCTTCCGGTCGCTGAGTCAATCAGACGAGTGATGAGATTGATTTCGCCGTTTAAGATTAGATGGTGTCTAGGACAAACACCCCACTACTCGATCAGCAGCTGTGCTTCGCCTTGTATTCTGCGGCTCGACTCTGCAACGCTGACACCCTTGCTCAAGCGTATGGAGCAAGCCGGACTGGTCACGCGAACACGCGAAATGGTCGACCAACGGGTGGTCAACGTCGCTCTCACCCCTCAAGCGCGTGCCGATGTGGTTGACAGCACTGGCCTCGAGGACGCCAGTTTCCATGAACTACGCACTGCCCTACGGAATCTGATGCGCGCCCTCGACGACGATACCGAAGCAGGGATGGGGGCAGCCTGCGCTGACGACCCCGTGTAGGGCACTTGGCTCCAGGCTCGAACTTGTCCCGGCCGCAAAGTGTCTGACGACAGTACCTTGTATGGGGTCGATTAAGAATGGCTCGGACGCTGGCGATGTTTGCAGTGCTGTTGCTGATCTACGGGTGCGCGGCCCCGAATCAGGGGGACCGACTGCTGTCGCGGGATGGGGAAGTGCGCGTGCCGCAAGCGACCGTATTTCCCATGTCCCTCGATGATGTGCGACGTATGACGCGCGATGGCAAGACGCCCTCCGATATCATCGCCGAGCTCGACCGCACGAGTACGGTGATCGACCTTCGACCCTCTCAAGTGACCGCCTTGCTCGAGGCAGGCATCCATCCCGACGTCCTCGACTGGTTGCACCAGCGCCAACTTGACGCCTTGGGCGATGGCTGGAAGACACGGGTAGCGCAACAGCAGCAAGAGCACGTCAAAGACCTGCAGCGCCTGCGCAATGAGATGGAGTTACGGGCCTTCAGCCGCTACCCGTTCGGCTACCCCTATCCGTTCTACCGTTACGGCCCCGGTTTCCACTTCGGCTTCTGAATCTCGGCGCGCGCTAGCGCGCGCCAGCCGTGCAGTAGGCCCTGCGTTTAGCCCAATAGTCGCTGCCCGACCCAGCCCGCCACCGAGGCAAGCGCTGCGGGCAGCTTGGCGGGCTCAGTGCCGCCTGCCTGGGCCATGTCCGGTCGCCCACCGCCCTTGCCACCGATCTGGGCAGCGACAAAGTTGACCAGCTCGCCGGCCTTGACCTTGGCCGTGAGATCGGGCGTGACACCGGCGATAAGAGTAACCTTGCCGTCGGCCACGCTGGCGAGAACCACTGCTGCCGACTTGAGCGTCGCGCGCAGTGTGTCAACCGCTTCGCGCAGCGCGTTGGCGTCCGCGCCTTCGAGCGTGGCGGCCAGCACCTTGGCGCTGCCGACATCCACCGCCTGGCCTGCCAGCGCGTCGCCGGCGCCGGCCGCCATCTTGGCTTTCAGCGCGGCGAGTTCCTTCTCTAAAGCACGGCTCTGTTCGATGACCTGCTCGATGCGCGCAGCGGCCTGCTCCGGCGCCACCTTGACCATGGCAGCGATGCGCGCAAGTTCTCGCTCAGCCTTGGCCGTCAGGGCTAGGGCGCCCTCCCCGGTCGCCGCCTCGATACGGCGCACACCAGCTGCCACGCCGGACTCGGCGTAGACCTTGAACAGGCCGATATCGCCAGTGCGGGACACATGCGTGCCGCCGCAAAGTTCACACGACGACCCGATGTCGAGCACGCGCACCTCGTCGCCATACTTTTCGCCGAACAGCATCATCGCGCCGGTCTTCTGCGCCTCGTCGATCGGCATGACGCGCGCCTGCGTGGCGGCGTTGGCGAGAATCTCGGCGTTCACCCGCCGCTCGATCTCGGCGATCTGGTCCGCCGTCACCGCCTGCGTATGGGAAAAGTCGAAGCGCGTCTTGTCCGCATCGACCAGCGAACCCTTCTGCTGCACATGTGCACCGAGCACTTCCCGCAAGGCTTTGTGCATGAGGTGTGTGGCGCTGTGGTTGCGCATGGTCGCGGTGCGGCTGGCGGCATCGACGCGCGCCTTGACCGCGTCACCGATGCGCAGCACGCCAGTGCCGACCGTGCCCTGGTGACCGAACACCGCAGCCTGGATCTTCTGCGTGTCCTCGACGTTGAAGAGACCGTCGGGGCCCCGCAGCATGCCGGAATCACCCACCTGCCCGCCCGATTCGGCGTAGAACGGTGTCTGGTCGAGCACCACGATGCCCATCTCGCCCTCATGCAGGGCCTCGACAGCCGCGCCGTCCCGGTACAGCGCCACCACGCGGGCGTCGACGTCCAGACGCTCATAGCCTTGGAAGGTGGTGTGCGGCCCCGAGTACTCCAGTGCCGCTGACATCTTGAACTTGCCGGCCGCGCGCGCCTGCGCCTTCTGCCGGGCCATGGCGGCCTCGAAGCCGATTTCGTCGACGCTGACGCCGCGCTCGCGACAGACGTCTGCGGTGAGGTCGAGGGGAAATCCATAGGTGTCGTGCAGCTTGAAGGCGGTCTCGCCGTCGATATCGCCCCGCGCGATGGCGGCTTCCAGGATATCCATGCCGTTTGCGATGGTGGCAAAGAAGCGCTCCTCCTCCTGCCGCAGTACATCGGAGACTCGCCCCGACTGCGCTGCGAGGTCAGGATAAGCCTCGCCCATCGCGGCGACCAAGTCGGGGACCAGTTTGTGGAAGAAGGCGGTGCGTGCGCCGAGCTTGTAACC
>RFSW01000054.1 GCA_009923755.1 Betaproteobacteria bacterium
GCATCTGACCATCCTCGCGACGTTCTTCAGGTCAGGGCTTAGGCGCCTAAAGATAGTTTTGTGTTATCAAGATAAGAATAACAATCAGTTGGACTGATCATACCTGGCTCCTCAGACTTCGCCCTGTCGCATCGATCCCCGGTGCACAGGACACTCAAAGGAGCCGCAAATGTCTTTCAGCCAAGAGGGTAAGAGCCACGAAGGCAAGCCCGTCCCCAGCGTCACCTTCCGCATCCGCAGGGACCACGACTGGGCCAGCGTCACCACCGAGCAGATCTTCAAGGGCCGCACGGTCGTCGTCTTCTCGCTGCCGGGCGCGTTCACCCCGACCTGCTCTTCGACTCACCTGCCGCGTTACAACGAACTCGCCGACACGTTCTTTGCCAATGGGGTGGATGAGATCGTCTGCGTCTCGGTCAACGATCCCTTCGTTATGGCCGAGTGGGGCGCCGACCAGGAGGCCGACAAGGTCACCCTGATCCCGGACGGCAACGGTGTCTTCACCGAAGGCATGGGCCTGCTGGTCGACAAGAGCGACCTCGGCTTCGGCAAGCGCTCGTGGCGTTACTCGATGCTGGTCAAGGACGGCGTCGTGGTGAAGCAGTTCATCGAGCCGGACAAGGCGGGTGACCCGTTCGAGGTCTCGGACGCCGACACCATGCTCGAGTACATCAACCCCAAGGCGAGGAAGCCGGAGCAGGTCGCCATCCTGACCAAGCCGGGCTGCCCGTTCTGCGCCAAGGCCAAGGCGCTGCTCACCGAACTCGGCATGCGCTACAACGAGATCCCGCTTGGCAACACCAACCGCAGTCAGGTGGTCCGCGCCATTACTGGCGAGAGCACGGTGCCGCAGGTGTTCATCAACGGTGAGCGCATCGGCGGTTGGGATGCGCTCGAAGCCTGGGCCGGCCGCGGCAAGAAGGCCGCGTAAGGCCTGATCGGCTGCCCCCGGGAGATGCCAGCTCTCCTCTGGCGCCTTCCGGACCCGGCAGACCCGAAGCAACAAACCGATTTCGTGGCGACGCCCTCAGGCGGCGCCAGACAGGACACGGGGAGACAGTCATGCAAGCACATACCGTTGACGTTGTCGTAACCGTTGACGTTGTCGTAATCGGCGCTGGCACCGCAGGCCTCGCCGCTTACCGTGCGGCAGTAGCCGCCGGCAAGCGCGCCGTCATCATCGAGGGCGGAGCCTTTGGCACCACCTGTGCCCGCGTCGGCTGCATGCCCAGCAAACTGCTGATTGCCGCCGCCGACGCCGCGCACGGCATCGACAAGTGGCCCGCCTTCGGCCTGCGGCTCGACGGTGAGTTGCGCATCGACGGGCGCGCAGTGATGGACCGCGTGCGCCGCGAGCGCGACCGCTTTGTCGGCTTGGTGCTCGAGGGCGTCGACAAGATCCCGGTCGGCGACAAGCTCATCGGCCAAGCACGCTTCAGCGGGCCGCATACGCTCGACGTGTGCGGCGCCGATGGCGCGCTCGTAAAGCGTGTCCGGTTCGCCCGCGCGGTGATCGCCACCGGCTCCTCACCCGATGTGCCCTTGCCCCTGCGTGGTGCCGGTGATCGGCTCATCGTCAACGATGACGTCTTCGACTGGGAGGATCTGCCCGGTTCAGTCGCAGTGTTCGGCACCGGCGTGATCGGGCTTGAGTTGGGCCAGGCCTTGCACCGGCTGGGCGTGGCGGTACACGTGTTCGGCCGCAGCGGGCGTGTCGGCCCGTTTCAGGACCCGGCCTTGCAGGATTACGCGCACCGAACCATGGCGATGGAATTCCCGCTGCACGCCGATGCCAGCGATGTCGCGTTGACCCGCGACGGCGATGCGGTCGAGGTGCGCTTCGCCAGCGACGGCCAGTCGCAGACGGTGCGTGTCGACTACGTGCTCGCCGCCACCGGCCGCACGCCCAATGTGCATCGCCTCGGGCTCGAGACCACTGGCATCGCACTGGATCAACGCGGTGTGCCGCTCTACGACGCGCACACCCTGCAGTGCGGCGATTCGCACATCTTCATCGCCGGCGACGCCAACGCCGATCTGCCCTTGCTCCATGAGGCTGCTGACGAAGGGCGCATCGCGGGGGACAACGCTGCACGTTTCCCGGCCGTACAGCCGGGCGAGCGCCGTACGCCCATCGCCGTGGTGTTCTCGGATCCGCAGATGGCGGTGGTGGGGACGCCGTTCGGTGCGCTCGAAGCAGATCGAACCGTGACCGGGGCGGTGAGCTTCGAGGACCAGGGCCGCTCGCGAGTCATGCTGCGCAACAAGGGTTTGTTGCACGTCTACGTGGATATCGAGAGCGGCCGCCTGCGGGGTGCCGAGATGATCGGCCCGGACGCTGAGCACATCGCGCACCTGTTGGCCTGGGTGATCCAGCTTGGGCAGACGGTGGAGGGCGTGCTGGCACTGCCGTTCTACCACCCGGTGGTCGAGGAGGGTTTGCGTACCGCGTTGCGCGATGCCAAGGGCAAACGCGACCTGATCCGCGCGCAGCGCGCGAGGGCTGCCTAGAGCGCTCGCCAGCGGCAGGACCCCGGGGTCAGGCGGTCTGCCCGGGCTTTGGCCCGCGGTGCGGGTTGGCTGGCGCTGGCCCCGGGAGTGGCGACACGACGATGTCGGCGAGGCCCTCGCGAACCTCCCCGCAGTCCTCGTCACGGCCCAGGGGCACCAGGCTGTAGATGCTGCTGACCGCGAGGTCGCGCAGCTGGTGCGGCACGCCATGCCCGAAGCGGATGTGGCCGGAACCCATGATGCCGACCACCGGCCCGTTGGCAGCCTGCCGCGCGATGCCGGTTGCCATGGCGCGGTCCCACAGCAGCTGCGCCTCGACAAAGCGCTCGAAGTCGCCATCTTTGGGTTTGTGGCCCTCCGGCATATGCGCGCTGTGCGCATCGTAGACTTCGCGCAGTTCGTCGCGATAGCTGATCAGCGGCGCGGCGGGCTCGCCCAGCTCGGCACGCAGGCCCTCGTCGAGCGCCGCCCAGCCACCGCCCGACACCTTGCGCACTTCACTGCGATCGACATTGAGTGCGCGCAGGGGGATGCGATGGTCGCGCACGAAACGGAAGATCGGCAGATACAGTTCGGGCTCAAAGCCCCAGGTCTTTTTCCATTCGGTCTGCTCGAGGAAGGCCGCTTCGTCGAGTTCACCGCGGCTCCAGGCGTCGAGCACCGGCTGCAGGCGGCGCGGGAACATCTCCACGCCGACGCTCAGATCCGGACGGTCGCGGTAGAGCGCAGCCAGCGTCTCGAGTTGCCAGCGATGATGCGCGGCATCGTCATGGTTCTCGCCGAGCAGCACCACGCGGGCGCGGCCGGCCTTATCGATCACAGCCGATCGCGACACCACCTCTCCGCCAGGCACCTGCCAGTGGCCTGGGACGACGCAAGTGGCCTCGGCAGCAAGGGCCTCGCCGTGTGCGAGCCCTCCGGCAAGGGTGGCGACGAAGGCGGTCGCAAGCAGAAGGGCGTGTGGTCTCATGCGTGTTGGATGCCCGTCATCGCCAGAGTTCCGCGCGCTCCGAGCCTATCGCCGACCAAGGCCTGCCGGGGCGCCATCCTTTCCCATGTTGGGCTTGATTGATGCACCCTTTGTGATAGGTTCGTCATATCAAACGCCGCTTCTCCATCGCATGACCCTCAGCGAACTCCGTTACATCGTCGCCGTCGCCCGCGAGCGCCACTTCCGGCGCGCGGCCGAGCGCTGCTTCGTCAGCCAGCCGGCGCTCTCCGCTGCGGTGGCCAAGCTCGAGCACGAACTGGGCATCAAGCTGTTCGAGCGCAGCAAGAGTGAGGTCAGCGTCACACCGGTGGGCGCGCTGGTGGTGGAGCAGGCGCAGCGCGTACTTGATGAGGCCGAGCGCATCCGTGAGATCGCCGGCAGCGGCCGCGACCCGCTGGTCGGCGCGCTCAAGCTCGGCGCCATCTTCACGGTGGGGCCCTATCTGTTCCCTTCGCTGATCCCGGCGGTCAAGGTCGCGGCGCCGCAGATGCCGCTGCAGGTCGAGGAGAACCTCACCAGCAACCTCACCACCCTGCTGCGCGAAGGCAACCTCGATGCCATCCTCGTGGCCGAGCCCTTCGAGGTGCCGGGAATCGCCACTGAGCCGCTCTACGACGAGGACTTTGTGGGCGTGGTGGCGGCGGAGCATCCGTTGGCCGGCGAGACGCGCATCTGTCCCGATCAACTGGCCAGCGAGCGCATCCTCCGGCTCGGCGAGGGGCATTGTTTCTCCAACCAAGTCTCCACGCTCTGCCCCGAGCTCGATCCGAATTCCGAGGTGCAACACGGCAATTCGCTGGAGACGCTGCGCAATATGGTCGCCTCCGGCCTCGGCGTGACGCTGCTCCCGGCCAGCGCCGCCTGCGGCGGCTACGCCAACCCGATGGTGCGCTGTATCCCCTTCGAAGCCCCTGCGCCGGCACGGCGCATCGTGCTGGCCTGGCGCAAGCGCGGCGTGCGCGAGAAGGCCATCGCCACCTTGGCCGAGGCGGTGCGTTCGATCGCGGCACCGTGGATGCGAGTGATTGCCAGCCCGGGTACATCGAGCGAGCCCACTTCGATCGACGCGCAGCTGGCCACGGCCTTGCGCTTCGTATAATCCGCGCTCCCCGCATCTGCGCCGCTTGCCCCGGTGCCCGCACTGGCCTCAACCATGCCCAATGAATCCGAGATCGCGCGCCGGCGCACCTTTGCCATCATCAGTCACCCTGATGCGGGCAAGACCACGCTGACCGAGAAGCTGCTGTGGTTCGGCGGCGCCATTCAGGTGGCTGGCGAAGTACGCGCGCGCAAGGCGGCCCGCCACGCCACCTCCGACTGGATGGAGCTGGAGAAGCAGCGCGGCATCTCGGTGACCAGCTCGGTGATGCAGTTCCCCTACCGCGAGGCCATCGTCAACCTGCTCGACACGCCGGGCCACCAGGACTTCTCTGAGGACACCTACCGCACGCTCACGGCCGTGGACTCGGCGGTGATGGTCATCGACTCGGTCAATGGCGTCGAGGCGCAGACGATCAAGCTGCTCGAGGTCTGCCGCCTGCGCGACACACCCATCCTCACCTTCATCAACAAGCTCGACCGCGAGGGCCGTGAGCCGATCGACCTGTTGGACGAGATCGAGAAGACGCTCGACATGCCCTGCGCGCCGATGACCTGGCCGATCGGCATGGGCAAGCGCTTCCGCGGCGTGTACCACCTCTACGACGACCGCATCTTCTTCTTTGACCCGCATGCCGAGAAGGGTACCTCGGAGGTCATCGAGGGCTTGGCCAACGCGCGGCTGGACGCCTTGATCGGTATGCAGGCGCAGGAGCTGCGCGACGAAATCGAGCTGGTGCGGGGCGCCTCGCACGCCTTTGACCGAGACGCCTACCTCGCCGGCCAGCAGACGCCGGTGTTCTTCGGCAGTGCGGTGAACAACTTCGGTGTGCAGAGCTTGCTCGATGCGGTGGTCGACCTCTCGCCGCCGCCGCAGTCGCGGCCCACCACTGCGCGCGACGTAGAGCCCGCGGAGAAGCCCTTCACCGGCTTCGTCTTCAAGATCCAGGCCAATATGGACCCGCGCCACCGCGACCGCATCGCTTTCGTGCGCGTGTGTTCCGGGCGTTTCGAGCGCGGCATGAAGCTCAAGCAGGTCGGCAGCGACAAGCTGCTGGCGGTCAACAACGCCATCACTTTCATGGCGCAGGACCGCAACACCACCGACGAGGCCTTCCCCGGCGACATCATCGGCATCCCCAACCACGGCACCATCAAGCTTGGCGACACCTTCAGCGAGGGCGAGGGCTTCCGCTTCACTGGCATCCCGAGTTTCGCGCCGGAGCTGTTCCGCCGCGCGCAGATTCGCAATCCGCTCAAGCTCAAGCAGCTGCACAAAGGCTTGCAACAGCTGGCGGAGGAAGGCGCGACCCAGCTATTCCGGCCGATCGCCAGCAACGACCTCATCCTGGGGGCGGTGGGCACGCTGCAGTTCGACGTCGTGGCCCACCGGCTGGAGCATGAGTACGCGGTGGAGGCAGGCTTTGAGGGCTGCACCTGGGCCACCGCGCGCTGGCTGCGTGGACCCGACAGCGACATCAAGCAGTTGGTCGACAAGTCACCGCAGAACATCGCCCTGGATGGCGCCGGTGATTACGTCTACCTGGCACCGAACCGCGTCAATCTGCAGATGGCGCAGGAGAAGTTTCCGGGGATCACGTTCGCTGCGACCCGCGAGATCGCTTAGCGGCTCGAACGGCCCGGCACTAAAAGAGTTCGATGCGCTCGCCGTGCAGCACGCCGATGTCGTTGCTGCCGGTCAGCGCAGCGCTGTGGTCGACGTGCTGGTGGACCATGACGTACTCCTTTTGCAGCCGTGCCAAACGCATGGCGAAGGAATCGCGATCGCTGAGTTCGGCCCCGCCGCCATCGATGAGTTGTTGTCGCCATGCCTCGATATGCGCACAGAGCTCGTCGAGGCCCTTGCCGATGGTCTCGAGTTGCTGCCGCGTGATGTCCTGGAACTGCATCTCCCCCAGCGCCTCGGAGATCTCTAGGGTCATGATCTCGTTGCGGCTGTGCAGGGACGCTTCGAGCACCGTGAGGAACCTCAGCACCTCGTGCAACTCGCAACTCAGATCGTCCATGTTGCGAACCGTCTCTTCGACGTCGAGCAAGTCATTCAGATGGCCGAGATCGTCCGCCATGTGCTTGATGTCACGCTCCACCTGACGGCTGAAGCCGGCGATGCCATCGTCCACCTGCTTGGCCGCGTGCTCGGTCTCCTGCGCAAGTTTGCGCACCTCGTCGGCCACTACTGCAAAACCCCGACCCGCCTCGCCGGCACGGGCCGCCTCGATCGCGGCATTGAGTGCCAGCAGGTTGGTCTGCTTGGCGATGTTGCTGATCATCTGAATCAGCGGTGCCAGCTCGCTGACACCTTTCAGAAAGTTGTCGATGCGCGTCTTTTCGCGCTGCGCGCTCTCGGTGGCGATGGTCTGGTATCGCCGCAGGCTCTCCAAGGTCTCGCGGCTCTTGGCGATATGGGCGTCGGCGCGCTCCGAGAAGGTGTTCGATTTGAGGTGGGTCTCCTCGACCTGTCCGGCAAGTTCTCGGTTGCAACGGTAGAGCGCGTCGAGCCGCCCCATCAGGCCCACGGTCGCATCCTCGGTGCTGCGGCTGATGGTGCTGATGTGCCGTCGCAGCACCGCGTCGAACAGACCGAATTCGGCCATGTCGCCGGCCAGCAGGGCGCCCAGGTCGGGCGCTGGCGGCGGCGGTTCGGCGGCTCGTTGCAGGTTTGCGCGACGCGCGGCAAGCCACCAGCCAGCGGCAAGGCCGGCCAGCAGCGTGACGACCGGCAAGAGCCAGAGGGTCGTCATCACGCGCCCGGGACGACCTGCTTGATCACTTTGACGAGGTCCGGACCGCCCACCGGCTTGACCAGCCAGCCGGTGGCGCCGCTCTGCTTGGCCTCGTCGCGCTTGCCCTGCTGCGATTCGGTGGTAAGGGCGAGGATCGGCGTGAAGCGCAGGACCGTGCGTGCCTTTTTGATGAACTCGATGCCGCCCATATTGGGCATGTTGATGTCGGTGATGATGAGGTCGGGTTTGAGCCCGCCCTGCAGCTTGTTGAAGGCGATCAGGCCGTCGCTGGCGGTTTCGGTCTTAAAGCCGGCCATGTCGAGGGTCTGCCGCAGACTCATCAGCATGGTCGCCGAGTCGTCGACAAGAAGGATGGTCTTCATCGCGGATCCGTGAATCAGGCGGTTGCGAGTGGCCGCAGAACCTGGGCCAGCGGCCCATCGGGCGGCAGGCCGGTCAAGGGCGGGCGACGCGCCATCAGCACTTGCAGGATGGCGCTATGCAGATGTTCGCAGGGTGTGGCGTCGACCTCTGCGCCGGGGTGCTCCAGCACCCAAGACAATAGGCTCTCGGCCTCCTCGACCGTACAGACGCCGACGAGCACCGCGCGCTCTTGATTGAGTTCGATGGGCATCAGAGCAGCTCCTTGGGGTTGAGCACCATCAGCACCGACCCATCGCCGAGCAGGGCCGTGCCGGAATAGCCAGCGAGTTCGCCGAGCACCCCATCGAGTGGCTTGAGGATGAGGTCGAGGGTGGCATCGAAGTCGTCGACGATGACGCCGACATCCTGGTCGCCGAGGCGGATCACCAGCACCGCCAGTTCGCCATCCTCGTTGGGCACGGGCTCGGTGGGGATGCGCAGCAGGTCGTTGAGCGGGTACAGCGGCACGATGCGGCCGCGCAGCACGGTGGTGCGCTGCTGCTTGATCTCGTGGATGGCCTTGGCCGGCACACGGACGGTCTCGACCACCATGTCCATCTGCACGCCGAACATCTGTTCGGCCGAGCGGATGATCATGACGTTGGTCACCGCCATGGAGAGTGGCAGGCCGATGCGGATGCGCGTGCCGCGGCCGAGTTCGCTCGACAGCTGCACGCTGCCGTGCGCCTTTTCGATGGCGCTGCGCACCACGTCCATGCCGACGCCGCGCCCGGACAGGTCGCTGATCTGCTCGGCGGTGGAGAAGCCGGCGGCGAACACCAGCTGCACCGCCTCGTGGTCGGTGAGTGCGGCGGCGCGCGCCTCATCGATCATGCCGCGTTCCAGCGCCTTGGCCTTGATGCGGTCAGGGTCGATGCCGCGGCCGTCGTCGCTGATCTCGATGATGACGCGGTCGGCCTCCTGGAAGGCGGTGATGCGGATGATGCCGGTCTCCGGCTTGCCGGCGGCGCGTCGCTCGTCGGGCGGCTCGAGGCCGTGGTCGAGGCTGTTGCGGACGATGTGGATGAGCGGGTCGGCGAGCGACTCGACGATGTTCTTGTCGGCCTCGGCGTCCTCGCCCTCCATGTACAACTCGACCTGCTTGCCGAGCTTGCGCGAGATGTCGCGGACCAGGCGCGGGAAACGCTGGAAGATATTGCCGACCGGCAACATCCGCACCTGCATGATGGCGTCCTGCATCTCTTCGGCGATGCGGTTGATGACGCCGTACTGGTTCTTGATCTCGCGCGCGATCTCACGCGGATTGGTGCTCACTTCGGCGCGTGCGGCGAGGTAGGGCAGGGCGTTCTTGGCCACCACCATCTCGCCGATCAGGTCCATCAGGCGGTCGATCTTCTCCTGCGATACCTTGAGCACGCGGTTGGCGCTGTGGTCGATCGCAGCTTCGGCAAGCTCACTACGGATCGCCTCGAGGCCGCCACTGGCACTCGCTGCAGCCGGGCGGTCTGCCACCGCTGCGGCAGTCTCGGCGGCTGCACCTGCCGCTGAGCGGGCGACCGCTGCAGGAGCCGTAGCCACCGTCTGACGTGCAGCAGCGGCAGTGACCGTTCGCTTGGCGGGGGCACTCGACGGTTGCGGGGCGGGCGCTGCAGGTGGTGCGGTCTGCAACGGCGCAGCTTCGCGTGCCGCAGCTGTGGGGGCCGAGTTGCCGCCATGCCAACTCGCGATGACCGCGCGCAAGCCGGCGGCATCGTGGGCTTGGCTTAGCCCGGCGATGGCCGTGGCGTCGTCGTTGCGTCCCTCGTAGCGGCGCATCCCGGCGAGGGCGATACTGGCGGCCGACACCACAGCAGCAGTCGGCTCGCCGTCGAGCATCTTCAGATGCGCGGCGAGGATGCGGTCGACAAGCTCGGCCTCGTCGTCGCTCAAGGTGCGTAGACGCGGGGCGGCGTGACGTGGTGCCGGTGCCGGCGTGTTGCCGCCCGGGCGGGTGCCGGCCGCCATGCGGTCGAGTACGCGCGCCAGCGGATCGCCGCTGTCGGTCTTGAGGCAGGCGTCGAGCGCCTCGTCGATGTGCACATGGCCGATACCGTGTGCCGTCGCCAAGCCGCGCAGGACGAGCGCGACGGAGCGCCAGACGCCCTCGCGATTGTCCGGCTGGGTCCGCGCCAAGACCTCGTATTGGCAGCGCAAGATACGACCGGCGGCTGCTTCCTCTTCCTCGCTCAGGCCGCGGCCGGCCAGGGTGTCGACCGCCTGCGGATCCGGTTCCGGCACCGTGCCGTCCTGCATCGCCTGAGCCGAGTTGGCGGCGAGCGTGATCATCTCGACTTGATCGGGGACGTAACGGAAGTGCTGCTCAAGGTCTTCGCGGCTGGCTGCGCAGATGCCTTCAAGCTGCAGATTGCACTGGTAGGGGTCGAAAGCGTCGTTGTCGGCCCATGGTTGTAGTGCCGTGACGCGCAGGTTGAGCAGCCCTGGCGCATTGGCTGCGGTGAACAACGGGTCGTCACCTTTAAAGAAGCAGTCGGACTCGGGCGTGTAGCGGAACTGCACGGTGCCGCTGTCCGCAACCGCGCTGCCTGCGGAGTAGGCGCAGTCGGCGGAGTTGGTCTCCGCCGCCTGTTCAGGCGGGGCGGCAGCGGGCTCGCTGGTGGGCTGTACGGTCAGTGGCCCATCGCGCAGCGCACGCAGCGACAACGCCAACTCCTTGCCGGCCTCACACAAGGTGGGCGCGAGCGCGTTGCCAGCCTCGACGCAGTCGAGCATCGCCGAGACGATGTCCATGCATTCCAGCAAGTGGTCGGCGATCTCGGCATCGAAGTTGCGCTGGCCGTCGCGCACCGCATCGAGCAGGTCTTCGCCGGCGTGCACCAAGTGGGTGAAGGCCGCGTATTCGGGAAACAGACCGCTGTTGCCCTTGAGCGTGTGGACTCCACGGAACAACTCGTCGATGGCCTC
The DNA here is from genome assembly GCA_009923755.1 of Betaproteobacteria bacterium. Classification (GTDB taxonomy): domain Bacteria; phylum Pseudomonadota; class Gammaproteobacteria; order Burkholderiales; family UBA3065; genus UBA3065. The sequence goes on from RFSW01000054.1 coordinate 10,690, forward strand.
GGTGTTGCCCGGCTCCCGCTCGAGCGTCAGCAGACCCTTGGCGATCGCGTCGAGAAAGTCCCGCGACTCGATAACGAATTGCTCGAGCAGCGGATTCATCTCAGGCCGGCTCTCCCAGCATCAGCCGGACGCTGGTTGTCAGTTCCACCGGGCGCGCCGGCTTGATCAGGTAGAAGTTGGCGCCGGCGGCGAAGGCACGGTCGCTGTCCTTGGTCTCCGACTCGGTGCTGACCATGATCGCCGGTACCTGGGCCAACTCCTCGCGGGCGCGCAGCTCGCTGACGAAGCGGTAGCCGTCCATCTTCGGCATGTTGATGTCGACGATGAACAGGTCATAGCGGGTGGTGAAGGCTTTTTCGAGAGCTTCGAGGCCGTTGACCGCCTCATCCACCTCAAAGCCACAGTCTTCAAGGATCTTGCGGTGATACATCCTTACCGTGGCGGCATCGTCGACGATCAGTACTCGGGCCATGGGCGGGCTCCTTTTAGGGTTTCTGGTACACGATGGCGTCCGCGAACTTGCGGATGCGGAACACGCTGGAGATGCGGCTCATCGACTCGGAGTGGCCGAGACAGATGAAGCCCCCCGGATTGAGGGCGTTGTAGAACACGTCGGCGGCGCCGCGCCGCGAGGCATCGTCGAAATAGATCAGCAGGTTGCGACAGAAGATCAGGTCAAAGTGATGGTAGGCGCGCGCGCTCAGCGGGTCCGAAAGGTTGCATTGCGTAAAGTCGACCGCCTGTCGCAGCTCATTGCTGATCTGCCAGTCGCCGTTTCGAGTCTTTTTGAAATACTTCTGCAAGGTCGTCGCCGGCAGGTTCTGCACCGAGCGCGGGCTGTAGATGCCCTGCCGCGCTTGGGCGAGGATGTCGGTGTCGATGTCGGAGGCGACGATCTCAACGTCGTAGTGGTCGATACCGGGCCAGTGTTCGAGCAGATACAGGCAGATCGAATAGGGCTCTTCGCCCGACGAACTGGGGATCGACCAGATGCGGATCGATTCACCGGGCCGCTTGGTGCGAGCGATCTCCGGCAGCAGCGAGGTGACCATGCACTTGAACTGGTACTCCTCGCGGAAGAAGTAGGTCTCGTTCACCGTCATCACGTTGACCAGGGCTTGCAGCTCGGTGCCGCGCGTGTCGAAGCGCAGGTTGACGAAGTACTCGCGGAAACTAAGCGTATGGGTCGCCTCGAGGCGCTCGATCAGCCGCTTGTCGACAAAGTAGCGCTTGCTTTCTTCGAAGTAGATGCCGGTCTTGCGATAGAAGTACTCGCGAAACTTGAGGAAGTCTTCCTCGCTGATCTGCGCCGCACCCTGAGCCGGGGCGACGTTCGGCGGGCGGCGCAAAGCCGCCGTTGCGGGAGAAGCGAGCATGTTCAGGCCGTGATCTTGTCGAGTGCCGAGGCGACGGCGAAGGTAATGAAGGGCTCGTCGGCAAAGCGCTCCTCAAGGCGCGCCAGCGGCACCCGGGCGCGGGCATCGCCAACCTCTCCGATCAGGTCGACGGCGGTGGCGCAGACGTTGATGTGGCGGTCGGTCTCGATGACCGTGATCAGCCAGTCCAGCACCTTGGGGTGCTTCAGCGATTCGAGGATGTTCACCGCAAAGATCCGCACATCCGGATCGGGGTCAGACAGCAGCACCGGCATGTGCGGGGCGATGGCGTCGGGCTGGTCCTTGAGCAGGTCGATGACGTCATTGCGCAGGCCGGCGTCGTCACTGCGCAGATAGCCGAGAACACCCTCGACCACCACCGAGCCGCCGATCGCCGCCAAGCTGCTGACAATCGCCTGGCGTACCGCGTGATCCTCTTCGTCGGCCAGTTGAGCGAGCAACTCGCCCACCGCATCGAAGTCACCGGCCAT
>RFSW01000055.1 GCA_009923755.1 Betaproteobacteria bacterium
GTGCCGCACCGTGGCAAGACCAACCAGCCGGCCTGGGTACGACATGTCGCGGAATTCATCGCGCAGTTACGCGGAGTCAGCCCGGAGGCGATTGCCGAGGCCACCACCGCCAACTTCGAGCGCGTGTTTCTGCGCGGAAACCCGTGAGCCTGGCGGCGATGCTGCTGCTCGCAGCAGCGCCACTTTTCGGCAACGGCTCGTTCAGCTACGACGATGTCCTGATCGCCGTTCGCAACGGCAAGGTACGCGAGGTTGCCCGGTTTCTCGCCGAAGGCGCCGACCCCGAAGCCACCGACACCGACGGCAACACGCTGCTGATGCTTGCCGTGCGCGAGAAGGATGCGCGCCTCACCGACCTCCTGCTACGCGCAAGGGCCAAGGTCAATGCGCGCAATCTGCGCGATGAGACACCGCTCATGCTGGCCGCCTGGAGCCGCTGTGAGCCGTGTGTCGAGATGCTTGTCGAACGCGAGGCGCTGATCGATAACCCGGCCGCGCCGTGGACACCGTTGCACTATGCCGCACACCGGGGCGACGCACGTATCGTCGCGCGCCTGCTGCAGGCCGGCGCCCGAGTCGATGCGCGTTCGGCCAATGGCACGACGCCGCTGATGATGGGTGCGATGTCTGGCGTAGCCGAGGTTGCTCAGGCACTGATCAAGGCCGGTGCCGACCCGAAACTGCGTAACGTCAATCAGGACCGCGCCGAAGACCTCGCGCTCAAACGCGGCCACACCGAGTACGCGGCGGTGACGCGTGGCGAGGCGGCGCGCTCCATCGGGCGGCGTATCCTCGACGGGCTCGCACCCTGACGCCACACCCCGGGCGCGGCACAGCGACCGCCGCCGGCTGCTAGACAGCCGCCTGGATGATCCCGCCGCCCAAGCACACGCGGCTCTCGTAGACCACCACACTCTGCCCGGGTGTCACCGCGAATTGCGGCGCGGCGAAGTCGACCGTGAACTCGCCTTCGGCCAACTGTGACAGGCTGCACGGCGCATCAGGCTGCCGGTAGCGCGTCTTGGCGCCATACACCCAGTGCTGTGTCGGGGCCTCGCCGCGGATCCAATGGGCATCTGCCGCGCGCAGCGCGCAACAATGCAGCAGCGGGTGAGCATGTCCTTGCACCACGGTGAGCGTGTTGGCCGCCATGTCCTTGGCCACCACGAACCACGGCTCACCGCTGCTCCCGCGCTGCCCGCCAACGCCGATGCCTTGCCGCTGGCCGATGGTGTAGTAAGGCAGGCCGATGTGCTCGCCGATCAACGTGCCATCAGGCGTCACCATGGGGCCCGGAGAACGCGGCAGGTAGCGCTCCAAAAATTCCCGGAACTTGCGCTCGCCGATGAAGCAGATGCCGGTGCTGTCCTTCTTGCCGGCAGTGGCCAGGCCCTGCTCTGCAGCGATGCGGCGCACCTCGGTCTTGCGCAGCTCAGACAGCGGAAACAGGGTCTTTGACAGCTGCGCCTGGTTGAGCCGGCAGAGGAAGTAACTCTGGTCTTTGGAGCCGTCTTCGGCTTTGAGCAGTTCGAAGCGCCCATCGACCTCGCGCACGCCGGCGTAGTGCCCGGTGGCGATGGCATCCGCGCCGAGGCTCATGGCGTGCTCGAGGAAGGCGCGGAACTTGATCTCGCTGTTGCAGAGGATGTCGGGGTTGGGCGTGCGTCCGGCGGCGTACTCGTCGAGGAAGTAGCGGAATACCCGCTCGCGGTATTCCTCCACAAAATTCACCGCCTCCAGTTCGATGCCCAGCCGATCGGCTACCGCTGCCGCATCGATCAGGTCTTCACGCGACGAGCAGTAGTCATCGGTGTCGTCATCGGCCCAGTTCTTCATGAACAGACCGACCACGTGGTAGCCCTGCTGCTTCAGCAGCAACGCGGCGACGGACGAGTCGACGCCGCCGGAGAGACCGACCACAACGGTGGGCGCGCTCACGCTGCGCCCTCCGGGTTGATCGCCGGCAGGTCATGTCCGTCACCGCCGATGCGGTGCAGCGCCGCGAGAGGCAGCCGCACCCCGGCGCGATGGTCGGCGATGCAGCGTGCCACCAGCGGGCTGCGATGCTGGGCGTGCAGCGCTTCGATCTCGTCCGTGCCGAACCAGCGCGCGTCGATGATCTCGGTGTCCAGTGCCGATCCCGGCAGGCGCTCGCCAACGGTTCCGCAGAAGGCGACACGCAGGAACGTGTCACCCTTGGCGTGGGTCCACAGATAGACGCCGGTCAGCGCCTCCGGCGTGAATACGCGCCCGGTTTCCTCGCGCACCTCGCGGATCACCGCATCAACCAGCGACTCGTCCGGGTCCAGATGCCCGGCCGGTTGATTGAAGACCACACGACCCTCGCTGCGCTCTTCCACCAGCAGGTAGCGGCCGGCCTGTTCGACGACGGCGGCGACGGTGACATGCGGTGTCCAGATCATGAGCGACGTCGGGGCTTGCGGAGGCGCGATTCTACCTGCAGGACACCCCCGTCCACCTCCCGCCATTGGCCGGTGGGCAGACCCTCGAGCGCCCACGGTCCGACGGCGCTACGGATCAACCGGAGCGTAGGGTGGCCGATGGCGGCCGTCATGCGCCGCACCTGCCGGTTGCGCCCCTCGGTGATAACCAGCTCGATCCACGCCGTTGGGATGGCAGCGCGGGTGCGGATCGGCGGATCGCGCGGCCACAGCCAATCCGGCTCCTCGATGCGGCGGGCGCTGCAGGGCAGGGTGGGGCCGTCATTCAGCGTCAGCCCGGCGCACAAAGACGCCAGTGCCGATTCGTCGGGCACACCCTCGACCTGCGCCAGATAGGTCTTGCCCATCTTGAAGCGCGGCTGACTGATGCGCGCCTGCCACGGTCCGTGGTCGGTGAGCAGGAGCAGGCCTTCGCTGTCGGTGTCCAGCCGCCCGGCGGGATAGACCTGCGGCACTCGCAGGAGGTCCGCCAAGGTCGGGCGATCGCCGTCGCGGCTGAACTGACAGATGACGCCGAAGGGTTTGTTGAGGGCGATGAGTTTTGGCATCGCCCAAGTGTGCCTCAGGGCATCTGTGGCGGCGCGTTGGTGAGGCCCGCGTCATACGCGAAGGCATCGCTGCGCGACGCCTCCCAAAACGCGAGAAAGGCCTTCGGTGTGTCGATCGGCATGCGCCCGCCCGCCAACAGACAACCCGGCTCCACACTCGGCAGCAGCGAGGACATGGGTGCTGACCGGCCGCGCGACACGCGCACCATGACGTGATCGGCGGTGAGCTCCCGGGGGTGGTGCAGGCCCGCCGCCGAGAGCAGTTCAGCGAGCGCCTCGAGGGTGTGGCGGTGGAAGTTCCAGACCCGCTGCGCCTTGTCAGGCACCACCAGCGCCCGCTGGCGCAGTGCGTCCTGGGTTGCCACCCCGGTGGGGCAGCGGTCGGTGTGACACGAGCGCGACTGGATACAGCCCAGCGCAAACATGAAGCCACGCGCCGAGTTGCACCAGTCGGCGCCGATCGCCCGCATCATGGCGATATCGAAGGCGGAGATCACCTTGCCCGAGGCGCCGATGCGGATCTTGTCGCGCCAGCCGATACCGATCAGGGTGTTGTGCACCAAGCGCAAGCCATCGCGCAAGGGCATGCCGACGTGGTCGCTGAATTCGGCCGGTGCCGCACCGGTGCCGCCCTCAGATCCGTCGACCACGATGAAATCGGGCGCCTGTCCGGTGTCACGGATGGCCTTGGCGATGCCGAACCATTCCCACGGGTGACCGATGCACAGCTTGATGCCCACCGGCTTGCCACCTGACAGCTCGCGCAATCGGCTGATGAACTCGATCAGCGTGAGCGGTGAATCAAAGGCGCTGTGCGCTGGCGGCGAGATGCAGTCGACGCCTTGCGGCACGCCACGAGCCGCCGCGATCTCCGCGCTCACTTTGGCTGCTGGAAGCATTCCGCCATGGCCCGGCTTGGCCCCCTGCGACAGCTTGACCTCGATCATCCTGACTTGCGGATCCGCGGCATTGGCGGCGAAGCGCTCAGGGTCGAAGCGCCCCTCCGCATCGCGGCAGCCAAAATAGCCGGAGGCGATCTGCCAGACCAGATCACCACCGTGCGCGCGATGGTGTGCCGAGATCGAGCCTTCGCCAGTGTCGTGGGCGAAGCCGCCCAATTTCGCCCCGCGATTGAGGGCCTGAATGGCGTTAGCAGAGAGCGCACCAAAGCTCATGGCCGAGATATTGAGCACCGAGCAGTCGTAGGGCTGCCGGCAGGTCGGTCCACCCACGAGGACGCGAAAGGCCGCCGGGTCGGCGTGTACCGGTCGCGCGGAGTGGGTGAGCCACTCCACTTCGGCCTGGTAGAGGTCGATCAGGGTGCCGAACGGCCGCTTGTCGTTCTGCGATTTGGCGCGCTGGTACACCATGGCGCGCTGAACCCGCGAGAAGGGCAGTTGCTCAGTGTCCGACTCCAGGAAGTACTGGCGAATCTCCGGGCGAAAATTCTCCAACAAAAACCGGATCCAACCGCTGACCGGATAGTTGCGCAGCAGGGCATGGCGAGTCTGTTGCAAGTCACGGACACCCTGCACAAAGAGCAGAGCGCCGAACGCTGCCAGCAGCAGCCACCAGAGCGAGGCCGACACCCACCAGAGGAGTAGCCCTACGGTCGCCAACACGCCACACAGTAGCCATGGCAGATAGCGCGACAAAGACCCAGCGCCACCGCCGATCGAAGCATCCGCCATACTGCCCTCCAAGCGTGTTCACCGATGGTGAACCACAATCGATGAAGTCTAAAACGGATTCATGCCAATCGGGTTGCAGACCGGATGGCGGGAGTCGCGCGGCGCTAGAGACAAAAAGGGAGCCCGGAGGCTCCCTTTCTGCACGCAGCCACCGCCCGCAGGCGGCGAGTCGGCTTAGTGGAACTGCTCTTCTTCGGTCGAACCCGACAAGGCCTTGACCGACGATGAGCCGCCCTGGATCACGGTGGTGACATCGTCGAAGTAGCCGGCACCGACTTCCTGCTGGTGCGAGACGAAGGTGTAACCCTTCTCGCGTGCAGCGAATTCCGGCTCTTGCACCATGTTGACGTAGTGCTTCATGCCCTCGCCGCGAGCGTAGGCATGGGCGAACTGGAAGGTGTTGTACCAGTTGATGTGGATACCGGCCAGGGTGATGAACTGGTACTTGTAGCCCAGACCCGACAGCTCTTCCTGGAACGATGCGATCTGCGCGTCGTTGAGGTTCTTCTTCCAGTTGAACGACGGCGAGCAGTTGTAGCTGAGCAGCTTGCCCGGGCAGGCAGTGTGTACGGCCTGCGCGAATTCACGGGCGAAGCCGATGTCGGGCACGCCGGTCTCGCACCACACCAGGTCGGCGTAGGGGGCGTAGGCGACGCCACGGCTGATGGCCTGCTCGAGGCCGTTCTTGACCCGGTAGAAGCCTTCCTGGGTACGCTCACCGGTCAGGAACGGCTTGTCGTTAGCGTCGTAGTCGGAGGTCAGCAGGTTCGAGGCCTCGGCGTCGGTACGGGCGAGGATCAGGGTCGGCACGCCCATGGTGTCGGCGGCCAAACGGGCAGCGATCAGCTTCTCAACCGCCTCACGGGTCGGCACCAGCACCTTGCCACCCATGTGGCCGCACTTCTTGACGGCGGCCAGCTGATCTTCGAAGTGAACGCCCGATGCGCCGTTGGCGATCATGTTCTTCATCAGTTCGAAGGCGTTGAGCACGCCGCCGAAGCCGGCTTCGGCATCCGCCACGATCGGCAGGAAATAGTCAACGTAGTCCTTGTCGCCCGGGTTGATGTTGCGCGACCACTGAATCTCGTCGGCGCGCTTGAAGGTGTTGTTGATGCGGCGGACCATGGTCGGCACCGAGTCGTAGGCGTACAGCGACTGGTCGGGGTACATGGTCTCCGAGGTGTTGCCGTCGGCGGCGACCTGCCAGCCCGACAGATACACAGCCTCGACACCGGCCTTGGCCTGTTGCATGGCTTGGCCGGCGGTGATGGCGCCGAAGGCATTGACATAACCCTTCTTGGCACCGCCGTTGACGAGGCTCCACAGCTTCTCGGCACCACGTTTGGCGTAGGTATGCTCAGGTTGCACGCTGCCGCGCAGGCGCACGACGTCGGCGGCGCTGTAGCCGCGCTTGACCAGCTTCCAGCGGGGGTTGGTGGCCCAGTCCTGCTCAAGGGCGGCGATCTGTTGTTCACGGGTCGACATGGGTGTCTCCTGGTTGATGTGTCGTAGGGGACCGGAACCGGCAGCGTGCCGGACCAGTAGGGTCAGTGCAGCGGCGTGTCTGCAAGGATCACGCCGTCGTCATCGGCGTACAGCCAGACACCCGGGCGGATGGTCTGACCGGCGAAGGTCACAGCGATGCCGACATCGCCTGCGCCCTTTTTGATGCTCTTCTTCGGATGGGTGCCCAAGGCCATGACACCGATGGGCATGGCGCCGATCGGCGCGCTGTCGCGGATGGCGCCGAACACGACGATGCCAGCCCAGTTGTTGTCGATCGCCATTTGCGCCAGCAGGTCCCCGACGAGCGCGCAGCGCAGCGAACCGCCGCCATCGACCACCAAGACGCGACCGTCGCCGGGCGTGCTCAGCTGCGCCTTGATCAGGACGTTGTCCTCGAACACCTTGACGGTCTGCACGCGGCCATGAAAGTTGGCAACGCCGCCGAAGTGGGCAAGCATCGGCTCCAACACGGTCACTTCTGCATCATGGGCATCGCACAGGTCTGCTGTGGCAAGCTGGGTCATGGCAAGACTCCGGGTTCGAGCTGACGATGTTGCCGGCAATCGGCGCACTCGGCCATCACGGTATTTTATGTCTTATATAAGACTTGGCACCGGAAACAAAAAACCCCGGCCGTTGCCGGGGTTTCAGGCGTGTCGCGCCCGCTTCAGGCAGCCTTGATCTTCGAGGCTTGCTTGCCCTTCGGACCTTGGATCACCTCAAACTGGACCTTCTGGCCTTCCTTCAGGCTCTTGAAGCCGGCCATGTCGATGGCCGAGAAGTGAGCGAACAGATCTTCGCCGCCCTCATCCGGGGTGATGAAACCAAATCCCTTGGCGTCGTTGAACCACTTGACGGTACCGGTTGCCATGCAAAACTCCTTCCTGCGCTTTTATTGATAAGTGTCTTTTACGACATGTCTGCTTGGCGACCAACCGACCTTCAACATCGCACTGGCAGAGCGCAGGGATAAAGCGGGTGCTGACGACAAGCCCCCGCATTTGAGCGTGTCGGCCGGCGCGAGTCAAGGAAAAACAGAGCAAAAAGCCTGCGATTTGTCAATTTGTACGATGTCTGGCCGCACGCCTTGGGAATATCTCGGTCATAGGTCCGATTGGTCCGAGATTTTGGACAGCGCCTTTGTTGTATCGGTGAATCTTGAAAATCGGCCAGCCATCGTAAAATATGGTAGTGCGCCCGCCTTGAGGATGAACGCGTTTTGAGCAACCAGATCCGTAGTGCCGGCGACGCCCTGCTGAGGGAACGCCGGACCCGTGCCAAACCGCCGCGCCTGTTTAAGGTGCTACTGGTCAACGACGACTTCACGCCGATGGAGTTCGTCGTCGATGTCTTGCAGCGCTTCTTTCACCTCGACATCGAGAGCGCCACACGCGTCATGCTGAAGGTTCATACTGAGGGCGTTGGCGTATGCGGCGTCTACCCGCGCGATGTCGCAGCGACCAAGGTCGAGCAGGTGTTGTCGCATGCCCGCTCGCACAAGCACCCGTTGCAGTGTCTGATGGAGGAGAACTGACGTCATGATCGCCCAGGAACTTGAAGTGAGCCTCCACATGGCGTTCATGGACGCGCGCCAAAAGCGGCACGAGTTCATCACCGTCGAGCACCTTTTGTTGGCGCTCATCGACAACCCCTCGGCCGGCGAAGTGCTGGTCAATTGCGGCGCCGACCTCGAGGACCTGCGCAAGGTACTGACCGAGTTTGTGGCCGAGCACACCCCGCAGGTGGCTGGCGACGGCGACGTCGACACCCAGCCGACGCTCGGCTTCCAACGGGTCATCCAGCGCGCCATCTTGCACGTGCAATCCTCTGGCAAGAAGGAGGTCACCGGCGCCAATGTGCTGGTTGCGATCTTTGGCGAGAAGGACTCGCACGCGGTCTACTTCCTGCATCAGCGCGGGGTCACCCGCCTTGATGTAGTCAACTACATCTCGCACGGCATCAGCAAAACGCAAGCCGCTGGCCAGACCCAAAAAGCCGAGAGCGAGACCGAGACCGAAGCCGAAGCGCCACCCAGCGGGGCGTTGGAGCAGTACACCGTCAACCTCAACCAGCAGGCGCTGAACGGCAAGATCGATCCGCTCATCGGCCGCGAAAAGGAGGTCGAGCGCGTCATCCAGACCTTGTGCCGCCGTCGCAAGAACAACCCCCTGCTGGTCGGCGAGGCTGGCGTGGGCAAGACGGCGATCGCCGAAGGGCTGGCACGCCGCATCGTCGAGGACGATGTGCCGGAGATTCTCGCTGAGTCCACCGTCTACGCCCTCGACATGGGCGCGCTGCTGGCCGGTACCAAGTACCGCGGTGATTTCGAGCAGCGCCTCAAGTCAGTGCTCAAGCAGCTGGTGGACAACCCCAAGGCGATCCTCTTCATCGACGAGATCCATACCTTGATCGGCGCCGGCGCGGCCTCGGGCGGCACGCTCGATGCCTCGAACCTGCTCAAGCCGGCTTTGGCCAGCGGCCAGCTCAAGTGCATCGGCGCGACCACCTACACCGAGTTCCGCGGCGTGTTCGAGAAGGACCACGCACTCACCCGCCGCTTCCAGAAGATCGACGTCGAAGAACCGACGGTCGATCAGACGGTGCAGATCCTCAGCGGCCTCAAGACCCGTTTCGAGTCGCACCATGGTGTGCGGTACACGCAAGCGGCCCTGGTCTCGGCTGCCGAGTTGTCGGCGCGCTTCATCAACGACCGCCACCTGCCGGACAAAGCCATCGATGTCATCGACGAGGCCGGCGCAGCGCAACGCATCCTGCCCAAGAGCCGGCAGAAGCGCGTTATCGGCACCAAGGAGATCGAGGAGATCATCGCTCGCATCACCCGCATCCCCTCCAAGAACGTCACCAACAATGATCGCAATGCGCTGAAAACGCTGGAGCGTGACCTCAAGAGCGTGGTGTTCGGGCAGGACAAGGCGATCGAGGCGCTGTCCTCGGCGATCAAGATGGCGCGCAGCGGACTTGGCAACCCGGCCAAGCCGATCGGTTCCTTCCTTTTCTCAGGTCCGACCGGTGTCGGCAAGACCGAGGTCGCCCGCCAGTTGGCCTACACCTTGGGCATCGAACTGATCCGCTTCGACATGTCGGAGTACATGGAGCGCCACGCGGTGAGCCGGCTGATTGGCGCGCCGCCGGGCTATGTAGGTTTCGACCAGGGCGGCCAGCTCACCGAGGCTATCACCAAGCATCCGTACAGCGTGCTCCTGCTCGACGAGATCGAGAAGGCGCACCCGGACATCTTCAACATCCTGCTGCAGGTGATGGACCACGGTACCCTGACCGACAACAACGGGCGCAAGGCCGACTTCCGCAATGTGGTCATCATCATGACCACCAACGCCGGCGCCGAAGCGCTCACCAAGACCTCGATCGGCTTCACCAAGTCGGCTTCGGCGGGCGACGAGATGGCCGACATCAAGCGGCTGTTCACCCCCGAGTTCCGTAACCGCCTGGACGCAACCATCTCCTTCGCGCCGCTGGGCCACGACGTCATCCTTCAGGTGGTCGACAAGTTCCTCATGCAACTCGAGGCACAACTGCACGAGCGTAAGGTCGAGGCGCACTTCACCCAGGCACTCAAGGAGCATCTGGCCAAGGTCGGTTTCGACCCGCTGATGGGCGCGCGTCCGATGGCACGCTTGATCCAGGACAGCATCCGCAAGGCGCTGGCCGACGAACTGCTGTTTGGCCGGTTGGTGAGCGGTGGCGAAGTGACCATCGACGTTGGCGACGACGGCGAGGTCCGCCTGCAGTTCGAGGAGAAGGAGAGCCTCGAGACGGTCTGAGGCCTTGCCTCGGTCTGGGCGTGACGTGATGAAGCAGAGAGGTTCGGGTCAGGGGGCGCTTTTTATGGCGCCCCTTGTCGTTCTGGCTCTGGAGCTTTTGTTCGCGGGAAGGCCGGTTGTGGCTGCCGAGCCCTCTGGCACGCTGCGGGCGGATACCCAAGCCGAGCTGTGGGCCGCCGGTTGCGCTGCCTGCCACGCCACCGGCGGGGGCGAGGGCGGGTTTCCGGCGCTGGCCGGACGCGACGCCAGCGAATTGCTCGAGCTGCTGCTTAGACAGCGCGCCGGCGCTGCCGACAGCACCATCATGCATCAGCATGCCAGGGGCTTTTCCGAGGCCGAACTGGCGCGCATCTCCGCCGTGTTCGCGGCCCAACGCCGGCCGTGAGCGCACCAGACTTGCGCCGGCGGGGGCTGTTGCAGGCCGGCGCCGGGCTGCTGGGAACCCTGGCTGCTTCCGGCTGCGCCACGCGTACCAGCCTTGCGCCACGCCGCAACGCGCCGCATGTGGTGGTGATCGGCGGGGGCTTTGCCGGGGCCACCTGCGCGCGATACCTGCGCAAGTGGTCGCCAGGGACGCGGGTGACACTCGCCGAGCGTGAGCCACGCTTCGTCTCGTGTCCGTTGAGCAACCTCGTGCTCGGCGGCTCGCGGAACATCGGCTCGCTGACCCGCGACTACGCCGGACTGCGAGCCGAAGGCATCGATGTCGTCAACGACAGCGTGACTGCGATCGACGCCGCCGCGCGGACGGTGCGTCTGGCGCGCGGCGATACCTTGCGCTATGACCGACTGGTGGTCGCGCCCGGCGTTGATATGGCAGCCGATGAAGTTCCGGGTCTGGCATCCGCTATGGCAGATGGCAGCCTGCTACATGCTTGGAAGGCCGGCCTGCAGACGGTCGCGCTACGCCATCAGCTGGAAGCCATGCCCGACGGCGGCCTGTTCGTGCTGCATATCCCGCGCGCGCCATACCGCTGCCCGCCGGGGCCCTACGAGCGGGCCTGTCAGGTGGCCTGGTACTTCCGCCAGCACAAGCCGCGTTCAAAGGTGCTGGTGCTCGATGCCAACGACGACATCGTCTCCAAGCAAGACTTGTTCCGCGCGGCCTGGGACACCTTGACGCCGGGCATCGTCGAGTATCGCGGCGGCCAGCAGTTGCTTGAGGTCGATGCGCCACGCAAGACAGTCCGCCTCACCTTTGGCGAAGTGCGCGCCGATGTGCTCAACGTCATCCCGCCACAACGCGCCGGCGCAGTCGCCGCCATGGCCGGCCTGATCACAGCCAACGAGCGCTGGTGCGGCGTCGATTTTCGCAGCTTCGAGTCGCGGGTCGCGCCCGGCATCCACGTGCTCGGCGACGCCATCCTCGCCGCGCCTCAGATGCCCAAATCGGGCCACATGGCCAACGGCCACGCCAAGGTTTGCGCGCATGCCATCGCCGCGCTGCTGGATGGTCGTGAACCGGACCCGGAGCCGGTCATCGGCAACACCTGCTACAGCTTTGTCAGCGACCGTCAGGCGGTGCACGTGGCTTCGGTCCACCGCTATGACGCGGCGAAGCGGACCATGCTGGTGGTCGATGGCACCTTCGGTGTCTCGCCCGGCCTCAACGATCGCGAGGGCGCCTACGCCGAGGCCTGGGCGCGCAACATCTGGGCTGACACGCTGGGTTGAGGGCTCGGTCGGCGCGCCGGCCATGCCTACGCCAAGAGCTTTAAGCCTCGCCGGTGGCCACTTGACGTGCCGGATCGCTACACCACTCGCTCCACGAGCCCGGATAGAGGCGGGCGGCCTCGATGCCAGCCACGGCCATTGCCAGCAGATTGTGGCAGGCGGTCACGCCCGAGCCGCATTGGCACACCAGTTGGTCGGCCGAGCGCCCACCGAGCAGCGTTTCGAATTCTGCACGCAGGGTCGTGGCCGGCTTGAAGCGGCCGCTGTCGTCGAGGTTGGTCTTCATGAAGCGATTGCGCGCGCCGGGGATGTGGCCGCCCACCGGGTCGATCGGTTCGACCTCGCCGCGGAAGCGCTCAGGGGCACGGGCGTCCACCACCATCAGGCTGGCATCGGCGAGGCCCGCGGCCACCGTATCGGCGTCGACCGTCCACGGCCGCGGTACCCGCGGCGTAAACACCGCGGGGATTGACGCCGGCGCGTCCACGCTTACCGGAAGACCCGCCGCTGTCCACGCCTGCCAGCCGCCGTCGAGCACACTCACGGCATCGTGGCCGAGCCAGCGCAGCATCCACCACAGCCGCGCGGCAAACGCACCACCGGCATCGTCATAGACCACCACCTCATCGGCATCGCCGATACCCGCCCGTCCAAGCACCTGCGCGAACTCGAGCGGGTCGGGCAGGGGGTGGCGCCCATTGCGCCCGGTCTTGGGGCCGGAAAGGTCGGCATCAAGATCGAGGTGGAGGGCAC
>RFSW01000056.1 GCA_009923755.1 Betaproteobacteria bacterium
TCATGCGTACCTCATATTCTACGCCGATTCGACAGCGTAAAGAAGCGTTAAAAATCGAGCAGACCGCGCAGTTCCGCCGGGTCCTTGATGAGGTGGTCCGCACCCCAAGCCTCCGGCGGATCCGCCTTGCCGCAATAGCCATAGGCAGCGGCCACGGTACGCATCCCGGCGGCCTGACCGGCTTGCACGTCGCGCAAGTCATCGCCCACATAAATGCAATGCTCCGGCGCGACCATCGCCTCGGTGGCCGCGTGCAACAGTGGCGCCGGATGTGGCTTCGCATGCGGCGTGGTGTCGCCGCCCACCACAGTTGCCGCGCGCCCCTCGATGCCAAGCGCCCGGCACAGGGGGCCGGCAAAGCGCATCGCCTTGTTGGTGACGATGCCCCAAGCCAGGCCACGCGCCTCCAGCGCCTCGACCACCGGCCAAACCCCGTCAAAGACCACAGTATGCACGCACAGCGCGGTCTCGTAGCGGCGCAAAAACTCCTCGCAGACTGCGGCGTAGCCGGCATCCTGCGGCGTCAGCCCGAGTGCCTCGCCAAGCAGACCACGCGCACCGTGGGACGCCATGGTGCGCAATTGCGACACCGGCAACGGCGCCAGACCGCGGTCTGCGCGCAAGCTGTTGGCAGCGGCGGCCAGATCGGCTGCGGTGTCGGCGAACGTGCCGTCGAGGTCGAACAGGACCGCCCGCAGCGGCGTGCCGTTCATGCTGGCCGCACCGCATGCATCAGATAGTTGACGCTGGTGTCCTTGGGGTCGAGGGCGTAGATGCGAGTGAACGGGTTGTAGGTCAGGCCGTTCATGGCCTGCACTTCGAGACCGGCCGCCCGGGCATGGCGTGCGAGTTCGGCCGGGGTGATGAAGCGCGCGTACTCGTGCGTGCCCCTGGGCAGCAGACCCAACACGTATTCGGCGCCGACGATGGCGAACAGCCAGCTCTTCGGGTTGCGATTGATAGTGGACAGGAACACCGAACCGCCGGGTCGCACCAGTCGGGCACACGCCGCCACCGTGGAGGCCGGGTCGGGCACGTGCTCGAGCGTCTCCATGCAGGTGACCACATCAAAGCTGCCCGGCATTTCGGTGGCGAGCGTCTCGGCCGAAACGAAGCGGTAGTCGACCTTGCGCCCCGACTCGAGCAGATGCAGCTTGGCCACCTTGAGCGACTTCTCGGCGAGGTCGATGCCGGTGACGCGCGCGCCCTGGTCAGCCATGGCCTCGGCGAGAATGCCACCGCCACAGCCAACGTCGATCACGTCGCGGCCAGCCAGCGGCGCCAGCCGCTCGATCCAGCCCAGGCGGAGCGGGTTGATCGCGTGCAGCGGCGCGAATTCGCTGTTGGGGTCCCACCAGCGGCTGGCCAGCGCGCTGAATTTGGCGATCTCGGAGGGGTCGACGTTGATAGTGCTCACGGTACGGGAACCTCTGGCATCGAAGGGTTTTAAGACTCGAGGCGGCGGCCGCCAGGCGGCCACTCGGCTCAACCGGACGCGATGCGCAACTGCCAATCGACAGCCAACGCGCGCAGCTCCGCCTCGTCATCGTTCTGCAGACAACCGCTGGCGACCCGGCGTTCCCCGCCCACCCACACATCGCTCACCTGCTCGCGGTCGGCACAGTACACCAGCTGCGAGATGGGGTCGTAGAGCGGCTGTAGATGGGCTGCGGCAAGATCCACGGCAATGAGGTCGGCGGCCTTGCCCGGTTCCAACGAACCCGTCTGCTCACCGAGCCCGAGCGCCATGGCGCCACCCAGCGTTGCGAGATGCAGCGCCTGACGGGCCGGCAGCATCGCGGCGTCGCCGCTGGAGCCCTTGGCGAGCAGCGCTGCCAGACGCATCTCGGCGAACAGATCATGACGGTTGTTGCTGACCACGCTGTCGCTGCCCAGTCCGACAGTGAGGCCGGCCGCCAGCCAGTCGCCCAGGCGGGCGATGCCGCTGCCGAGCTTCAAATTGGATGTGGGGCAATGCACCAGAGCCACGCCGTGCTCGGCGAGCATGCCGATCTCTTCGTCGAGCAAATGCACTGCATGCACGCCGATCAGTTCCGGGCCGAGCAAGCCCAGACGCCGGAGTCGCGCCAAGGGCCGCTCGCCGCTCTGTGCCAGACCCTGTTCGATCTCATCCCGCGTCTCGTGCAGGTGGACGTGAACCCGCAGATCGAGCTGTGCGGCGAACGTGGCGATGCGGCCGAAAGTGTCATCGGACACCGTGTAGGGCGCATGCGGCGCCAGCGTGAAATGCAGCCCGGGGGCGCCAGCCCAGCGGTCGCGGGCGGCGAGGCCCGCATGCAGGTAGGCGGCTGCATCACGCGCGTAAGCGGTGGCGAACTCGAGCACCGGCAAGCCCGCGACCATACGCATGCCGCATCGCTGCGCCGCGGCGATCGCCGCGTCCGGAAAAAAATACATGTCAGAGAAGGTGGTGATGCCGGCACGGAGCATCTCGGCGCAGCCGAGCCGCGTGCTGTCGCGCACAAAGTCGGGTGCCAACCAGCGCGACTCGGCCGGCCAGACGCGTTCGTGCAACCAACGCATCAGCGGCAGATCATCCGCATAACCCCTCAACAGCGTCATGCCGACGTGCGCGTGCGCATTCACCAGTCCGGGCATCAACACATGGGCCGGCAGACGCGTATGGCGCGCAGCGACGACCTGCGGTGACAGCTCGGCGGCCGCGCCCAGCGCAACGATGCGACCATCGCGCACCGCCACCGCACCATGCTCGATCAGCGACCAAGGCTGCACCGGCAACAGCCAGCGCGCTTCGATCAGTTCATCGGCGACGATCTCCATGGGCCGCACATTAGCCCAAAAACAAAGCGCCCCGCGCGCGGCGGGGCGTTGGTCGGGAGCCGGACCAAGCCTGCTCAGTAGCCCCCGGTCTCGCGCTGCACAGCGATCTCGATGACCACGCGGCGGTTCGGCTGCAAGCACTCGATGAGCGCGCGATTGGCCCGATTCGCCTTGCCCTTGATCGCGCCGCATCCGACCACCGGCTCCGATTCGCCGCGCCCGACCGACTGCACACGCCCGCCATCGACGCCCTTGCCGATCAAGTAGTCGCGGACTGCTGCGGCACGCCGGTCAGACAGCTTCTGGTTGTAGGCCTCGGCACCGATACGGTCGGTGTGGCCGGTGACGACAATCAGCTCGACCTCGGGGTAGCGATTCATCTTGTCGACAATGTCGTCGAGGATGTGAGCGGCATCCGCACGGACATCGGCTTTGTCGAAGGCGAACAGGGTCTCGGCGCCAAAGGTGAACTTCTCGAATGCCGGCTTTTTCGGGCCCATCGGCTCAGGCACCGAAGGCGGCTCCATCATCGGTTCCGGCGCCGGGGCGGCGACGGGTTCCGGAGTCGGCTCGGCGACCGCCGGCTTGGCCACCAGATCAGGGTCGCACTCGGCGATAGCAAGCGCCGGCGTCCAATAGCCGGCACGCCAGCAGAGGTTGAAACCGCTGCGCCAGACCGTGCCTTCGGAATTGACCCAATAGCCAGACCGGTCTTCGGCGGCTGCCGTGGAGACCAGGCAGGTCGAGAGCAGCGCCGGGATGACGAGATGTGCGAGTTTCATGCGGGGGGCTCTCCATGCGAGCGGTGCGAGGCAGGTGCCAGACCGCCTTCACACCGACCCTCGCCGGCAGCACAAACCCGACGCGGTACGGCGCAATACAGCGACCTTGCGTTGCGGCGCAATCTAACCCAATCGGACCGGTCTACTCAAGCCGGAAGGCGGGTCGGCGAGGGTCCGCGTGATAGACTTGTGACGTAGGTCAAGCACGCCTGCGGCGCAAGCGATGCGCCCGAATCCGCCCCTCAGATGATTCCGCCCATGGACCTGTTCGCCAAAGAGACCCTCCCCGTCAGCCTCGAGGAGGAGATGCGCCGGTCTTATCTGGATTACGCGATGAGCGTGATCGTCGGCCGCGCCCTCCCCGACGTTCGCGACGGCCTGAAGCCGGTGCACCGGCGCGTGCTGTTCGCCATGCACGAGCTGTCCAACGACTGGAACCGCCCCTACAAGAAGTCGGCGCGGATCGTCGGCGACGTCATCGGTAAATACCACCCGCACGGCGACACGGCGGTCTACGACACCATCGTGCGCATGGCCCAGGATTTCTCGCTGCGCTACATGCTGGTCGACGGTCAGGGCAACTTCGGCTCGGTCGATGGCGACAACGCCGCTGCCATGCGTTACACCGAGATCCGCATGTCGCGCATCGCCCACGAGCTGCTCGCCGACATCGACAAGGAGACGGTCGACTTCGGGCCCAATTACGACGGCTCGGAGCATGAGCCTCTGGTGCTGCCGGCAAAGATCCCCAACCTGCTGATCAATGGCAGCTCGGGCATCGCCGTGGGCATGGCGACCAACATCCCGCCACACAATCTGAACGAAGTGATCGGCGCTTGCCTCGCCTTGCTCGCCAACCCCGACCTGAGCATCGACGAGCTGATCGAGTACGTGCCAGCGCCTGACTTCCCTACCGCGGGCTTCATCTACGGCATCGAAGGGGTGCGCGAGGGCTATCGCACCGGTCGCGGCCGCTGCGTGATGCGCGCCCGCACCCATTTCGAGGACATCGGCAAGGGCGAGCGGCAGGCGATCATCGTCGACGAGTTGCCCTACCAGGTGAACAAGAAGACGCTGATCGAGAAGATCGCCGAACTGGTCAACGACAAGCGCATCGAGGGCATCTCCGACCTGCGCGACGAGTCCGACAAGTCCGGCATGCGCATGGTCATCGAGCTCAAGCGGGGCGAGGTGGCCGAGGTGGTGCTCAACAACCTCTACAAGCACACCCAGCTGCAGGACAGCTTTGGCCTCAACATGGTGGCGCTGGTCGACGGCCAGCCGCGCCTGCTCAACCTGAAGCAGATGCTGGACGCGTTCCTGCGCCATCGGCGCGAAGTGGTCACCCGCCGCACCGTTTTCGAGCTGCGCAAGGCGCGCGAGAAAGCGCACGTGCAGGAAGGCCTCGCCGTGGCGCTCGACAACGTCGACGAGATCATTGCCCTGATCAAGGCGGCACCGACCCCGGCCGATGCGCGGGAGGGGCTGATGGGCCGCGCTTGGCCCTCGCCGACCGTGGCAACCATGCTCGAGCGCGCCGGGTCGGATGCCAGCCGTCCGGACGGCATCGCGGCCGGCTTCGGGCTGACGCCAGAGGGCTACCGTCTGACCGAGACGCAGGCCCAGGCCATCCTCGACCTGCGTCTGCAGCGCCTGACCGGCCTCGAGCGCGACAAGATCGTCAACGACTACCGCGAGCTGCTAGACCGCATCGCCGACCTGCTCGACATCCTCGCGCGCCCCGAGCGCGTGACCTCGATCATCAGCGAAGAACTGTCCGCCATCCGCGACCAGTTCGGTGACAAGCGCCGCAGCGAGATCGTGTTCGCCACCAGCGAACTCGGCATCGAGGACCTGATCACGCCGATGGACATGGTGGTCACCCTGTCGCACTCCGGCTACATCAAGTCACAGCCGCTCGACGATTACCGTGCGCAGAAGCGCGGCGGGCGCGGTAAACAGGCGGCGGCGACCAAGGAAGACGACTTCATCGACCGCCTGTTCGTGGCCCACACCCACGACTACATCCTGTGCTTCTCCAACCGCGGCCGGATGTACTGGCTCAAGGTCTATCAAGTACCGCAGGGCTCGCGCACCGCGCGCGGCAAGCCGATCGTCAACCTGCTGCCGCTGCAAGAGGGCGAGAAGATCACTGCCCTGCTGCCGGTCAAGGAATTCGACGACGGCCACTTCGTGTTCATGGCGACCCGCCGCGGCGTGGTGAAGAAGACGCCGCTGTCGGACTTCAGCCGTCCGCGTCCCTCGGGGATCATCGCCGTCGGCCTTGATGACGACGATTTCCTTGTCGGTGCGCAGATCACCGATGGCAACTGCAACGTCATGCTGTTCTCCGACGCGGGCAAGGCGGTGCGCTTCGCCGAGGCCGATGTAAGACCGATGGGGCGAGGCGCACGTGGCGTACGCGGCATCAAGCTGGGCAGTGGCGGTGCAGTGATCGCCATGCTGGTGGCCGAGGACGAGACGATGTCGGTGCTCACCGCCACCGAGCGCGGTTTCGGCAAACGCACCGCCATCGCCGAATACCCGCTCTACGGCCGCGGCACCCAGGGCGTCATCGCCATCCAAACCTCGGCCCGCAATGGCAAGGTGGTCGCTGCGCAACTGGTGACCAAGGAAGACCAGATCATGCTCATCACCACCGGCGGCGTGCTCATCCGCACACGGGTCAAGGAGATCCGCGAAATGGGCCGCTCGACCCAGGGCGTCACGCTGATCAACCTTGACGAAGGCGAACTGCTGGCTGGCCTGGAGAAGGTGGTCGAGACCGGCGACGAGGACGAGGAGTAAGGGGCTCACAGTGTCCGACCCGCTCGCCAGTCTGCGCAGCCAGATCGACGCGCTCGACGACGAGATCCTCGAGAGACTCAACGCGCGCGCCCGGCTGGCGCGGCAGATCGGGGAACTCAAGAATGACGCCTCCGGCGATACCGCCAAGGTCGCGATCTACCGCCCCGAGCGCGAGGCGCAAGTGCTGCGCCGGCTCAAGGCCGCCAACCCGGGGCCGCTGTCCGGCGAGGCGGTGGCGCGGCTGTTCCGCGAAGTGATGTCGGCCTGCCTCGCGCTGGAGAAGCCCCTCTCCATCGCCTGCCTGGGCCCGCACGGCACCTTCTCCGAGGCGGCGGCGATCAAGCAGTTCGGCCATGCCGCCAGCGTCAATCCGCATGCCACCATCGATGATGTGTTCCGTGCCGTCGAGTCGGGTGCCGATGACTACGGCGTAGTGCCGGTCGAGAACTCGACCGAGGGCGCAGTCGGTCGCACGCTCGACCTGATGACCGGCACCTCGCTGACGGTCTGCGGTGAGGTGGTGCTGCGCATCCAGCAGCACCTGATGCGCATCGCCGATGCTACGGGTGCAGTGGAGCGCGTCTACAGCCATGCGCAATCGCTGGCACAGTGCCATGAGTGGCTCAACCGCGAACTGGCCGGCGCCCAGCGCATCCCGGTGGCAAGCAATGCCGAGGCCGCGCGACACGCTGCCGAGGACACCGGTAGCGCGGCCATCGCCGGCGAGCTCGCGGCGGAACGCTACGGGCTTGCCATCGCCCACCGCAACATCGAAGACGAACCCAACAACACCACCCGCTTCTGGGTGTTGGGCCGCCACGCCGCCGGACGCTCAGGGCAGGACAAGACCTCGCTCATCGTCGGCGCGCGCAACCAGCCCGGCGCCGTGCACGAACTGCTCGGCCCGCTGTCGCGACACGGCGTGAGCATGACGCGGCTGGAGTCGCGCCCGGCGCGCACCGGCCTCTGGGAGTACGTGTTCTTCGTCGATATTGAGGGCCATCGCGACGACCCGGGCGTGAGCGCTGCACTGGCCGAGCTCGAAACACTGGCGGCCTTTGTGCGCGTGCTCGGCGCCTACCCGGTGGCCGTCCTCTGAGCGCCGCGATGACCGACCTGTCGATGGGCAAAGGTTGCGATGCGCTGGCGCTGGCCAGCGTGCGCGGCATCGCCGCTTACCAGACCGGCAAGCCGATCGCCGAACTGGCGCGCGAGACCGGGATCGCCGAGTCTGACATCGTCAAGCTGGCGAGCAACGAGAACCCGCTCGGCATGAGCCCCTCGGCGATGGCTGCCGCGGCCGCCGCGCTCAACGAACTCGCGCGCTACCCCGACGGCGCTGGCTTCGACCTCAAGGCCGCGCTGTCAGGGAGATTCGGGCTGTCACCGGCGCAGATCGTGCTCGGCAACGGCTCAAACGACGTGCTGGACATCGTCGGCCGCGTGTTCCTTGGCCCCGGCACCAGCGCTGTCTACAGTCAGCACGCTTTTGCCGTATACGGCTTGGTCTGCCAGACAGTCGGCGCGGAGCGCATCGAAGTGCCGGCACGCGACTACGGTCATGACCTCGCGGCGATGCGCGCGGCCATCCGGCCGGACACGCGCATCGTCTGGATCGCCAATCCCAACAACCCGACCGGCACCCTGCTGGCGCCGGAAGCGGTGCGCGAGTTCATCT
This sequence comes from Betaproteobacteria bacterium, assembly GCA_009923755.1. Taxonomy (GTDB): domain Bacteria; phylum Pseudomonadota; class Gammaproteobacteria; order Burkholderiales; family UBA3065; genus UBA3065. The sequence continues at coordinate 8,071 of RFSW01000056.1, forward strand.
TCTCGCTGCCCGAACATGTGGTCGCGGTTCTCGACGAGGCCTACACCGAGTACCTCACGCCGGCGCAGCGCGGCGACAGCTTGGCCTGGGTGCGCGAGCACCCGCGCCTGCTGGTCACCCGCACCTTCGCCAAGATCCACGGTCTGGCAGGGCTGCGGGTAGGCTTCGGAGTCGGTGAGCCGACGCTGATCGACCTGTGCAACCGCGTCCGGCAGCCGTTCAATGTCAACAGCCTTGCACTGGCGGCTGCAGTGGCGGCGCTCGGCGACGAGGACTTCGTGACGCGCAGCGCAGCCGCCAACCGCGAGGGCATGGCGCAGATGTGCGCCGGCCTCGATGCGCTCGGCGTGCCTTACATCCCCTCGGCCGGCAACTTTGTGGCGGTTGAGGTGGGCGACGCGGCGATGGTCAATGCCGGCTTGCTGCAACACGGCGTGATCGTGCGGCCGGTCGCCGGCTACGGTATGCCGCGCCATCTGCGCGTGTCGATCGGGCTGCCGCACGAGAACCAGCGCTTCCTCGACGTCCTCGCCGGACTGCTCAAGCGCGACTGAAACCCCGGGATCAGAGCCCTCGGTCACGCGGTGCCGGATGCAGCGATCGCAACCGAGTCGACCGTGTCTACGGCGGCCCGATGGTCACGCCGGCAGATGCCGCGCGCGTGGCAGTGCCGGCAAGCGACTTCGTCGCCCATTGCCCGCAAGGGTTCGCCGGCCGCGATGCGGGCGAGCGTGGCAGCGAGCCGTTCGAGGTGCCCAGCTGTGGCTTCACGCAGCTCAAGATCGCTGACACCGACCGGCTCGAGGCCGCCTTTTTCCAGCGCATCGTTGCCCAACGGCAGATAAGCGACACCCTCAGCGCCAGCGATGAGGTGCGCGTAAAGCACCAGTTGGCCATCCTCGGACAGATCGCGCAGGCGCGCCTCTAGAGCTGCGCGGGAACCGGTCTTGTAATCAATGACGAACGGGCCTGATGCCCCATCGGCGCGCACATCGACCCGGTCAGGCTTGCCGCGCACGGTGATGGCAGTAGCCGGCTGCGGCAGTGCTCGCTCGACGGGCTGCTCGCACGCCGCCACCGCGACCCGCCAGCCGTCCGCCTCGCGCGCGAGCTGCCAATCGATGTAGGCTGAAGCGACCGCATCCCAGCGCGCGCGCCACCCGGCAGCCGAGAAATCGCGCGCCAGCATCGGCGCGAACACCGCGTCGGTGACCGTCTCCATCTGTGCCAGCGCATCGGCACGACCGACTGCTGAAAGCACTGGCAAGCGCTGATGCAGGCGGTACAGGACGGCGTGTACGGCGTTGCCGAACTCGCGTGGCTCAAGCGACTCAACCACCTCCCGTGGCGCCTCCAATCCGAGCCCCTGACGCACGAACCAGCGGTAGGGACAGTCGAGCAGGGTCTGGTAGGCAGTGGCGCTCAACGCTGCCGGGAGTGCCTCCATCACCGCACGCTCGGCGGGCTGCAAGGCCATGGCAAAGTGCGCGTCCACCGGCTGGAAGGGGGTGGCTTGCGGCAAGGGCCGCCCCCAGGCCAACTGGTGGAACCCTTGCATCAGCTGCAGCAGGGGCGAGGCGGCTTCCGGTTCACCCCGGTCATCGAGTATCTGCCAGCTGATGTCGACGCGTGGTGCGCTGCCCATCAGCAGGCACCAATCATCGACTGCCCAGGCCCGCCGGGCGGCCGCATCCGGCAGACCGAGTTCGGCTCGTGCCGCATCCCGCACCACGCGCGGCCGGTTGCCGAGCGCTGGCAGGTTGGCCGCCACTGCACCGACCACGATGAGCGCGTCAAAACACATGCCGCGCAGCGCCGAGGGATGGGTCAACAGCACCGGGCTCTGCACCGACGCATCCCGGAACAGCGCCCTCTCCAGCGCCCAATCGAGCCACCCGGCAAAATCGCGCCGGCTGCGCGGAGCCAGATCCTGACCCAGCGCCTGCGCTGAGCGTTGCAGATACGCGGTGAGCTGCCGTCCTGCCGGGTCCAGCGGCAACTCTGGCGCGAGCTCGCCGAGTGTCTGCAGCAGCCCGTCGATCCACTGCGCCAACGGCCGCGCGCGCGCGCCGGCGGCCTGCAGGCAGCGTCGCGTGTGCTGCAACCAGCCGGCAGCCTCGGGGGTGAGGGATGGATCATCGGCCAGCGCGTCCCAATCGAGCAGGGCATGGGGCGGCAGCGCGGCGAGCGCCGGGCCGAGCCCGGCCAGGTATTGCAGACGCGCTGCGGCAGCCACCAGCGGTGAATCGATGCAAGCCAGCAACAGGGCAGCGGTGGGGCGCGACTGCAGACGCATGAGGTCACGCACCGCAGCGCCCACCCGGGTCGTGGCCAGAGACCAACCCGCGTTGTCCTCCGCCAGCACGCCCCGTCGCTCAAGCAGGGCCCGCAGTCGCCGCGCAAGGGCGCGATCTGTGGCAACCACGGCGATGCACTCCAGCCCCTCAGCCAGCCACTCGCAGACGGTGTCGCAGACATGGAGCACTTCGCCTTCACGTCCGAGGGCGCGGTGTACACGAATGCCTTGTGGCGGCGCAGACATGGCCGCCGCCATATCCCGGGCGCGCTCGGCGAAGGCCGTCGCACCACCGGTACACGCTGCATGCACCCAGGCTGAGCGAGCGCCCGCAGCAGCCTCAAGCTGCACCCGCGTCACCTTGGCGCGCTCGGCGTAGCGGGCGTAGAACGCATCGGCCTGCGGCGTGGCTCGCCCGGCATCGAATACCCACAAGGGCGACGCCGGCATCTGCAAGAGATGGGCCATGGCGAGGGCATCGCGCTGCCACGGGCTGAGGCCCCATTCGGGTCGCCCCTCGCACGCGTACCAGAGTTGATGGACCAGCTGCGCATCCAGCCGCAGCAGCGCGCTGGTCTGCGTCTCATACGCCTGCCCGAGCAGCGCAGCCAGGTCTTCGGCGGTCTGCGGGAAGCCTTGGCAACTGCGTCCGAGCGCATCGAACAAAGCCGCCAGTTCGGCCGCCATCGCCCAGTGATCGATGCCGGCAAGCCACGGCCTAGCGGCCAGCTGACGGTGGAGTTCGGCCACCAGTTGCGCTTCGCTGAGCGTGACCGGCGGCACCGGCTGCTGAGCCAGCCAATCCTGCAGCGAGAGCAGCTGCGGCAAGGGACATGGGCCGCCGACCCGCGCGCGCAAGGCCTCCGCAGCCGGGGCGATGAGACCGGCGTGCAGCAGAACGACGATATGGGTCGCGACGCCGGTCGGCCCTCCGGCCGCCTTTAGCAGGGCATCCGCAAGTGGCCCGAACGGGTCTTCCGGCGGCACTGACAGGCGGCAGGCCGGACCGGTCACCGCCTGCTCGCTCATGCCCTTACCGTGCTCAGCGCTCGAGCATGGCCCGCTTATCCTTGACCTTGAGCCAGTCGTCGGCGTCCGGCATCGCGTCCTTGCTCTCGATGATGGGTTTCCAGAGGCGGGCGAGGTCGGCGTTCAGCTCAATGAAGTCCTGCTGGTCTGCCGGAACATCGTCCTCGGCAAAGATCGCATCGGCCGGACATTCCGCCACACAGAGCGTGCAGTCGATGCACTCGTCGGGGTCGATGACAAGAAAATTGGGACCCTCGCGGAAGCAATCCACCGGACACACATCAACACAGTCGGTGAACTTGCACTTGATACAGCCTTCGGTCACTACATAAGTCATGGCGGAAGCATCCCCATTTGGAGCGGCGCCGGCTCAGCGGTCGTTTGGCGCAGGATGGTATTGTTAGTCGTGTCGCCCATTTTACCAGACGTCAGACGCGGGCCGTGACAAGGCCCCGCCACTGCCGCTAATATCCCCCGGCGCGGCGCTGAATCCGAGCCCACCACGCGCCGGGCGGCCTCCTGCAGCGACCACGCCCCCATCTTTCTCCACCGCCCCAGACCCCGACCCATGAGCGATTCCATATTGCATGTCAGCGATTCATCCTTCGAAACCGACGTTCTCAAGGCCGGCCAGCCGGTGCTAGTGGACTACTGGGCCGAGTGGTGCGGCCCCTGCAAGATGATCGCGCCGATCCTCGACGAAGTCGCCCGCGAGTACGCCGGCCGCGTCACCGTCGCCAAAGTCAATATCGACCAGAACCCTGACACGCCGACGCGTTACGGCATCCGTGGCATCCCGACGCTGATGCTGTTCAAGGACGGCACCATCGCCGCCACCAAAGTCGGCGCGATGTCCAAGTCCCAACTCACCGCTTTCATTGACAGCAACCTGTAAGCACCGTACCTTGAGGGTTCGCTGACGGCGTCCCGTCGCAGCGAGCCCTCAAGGTACGGTGCTTACAGGTTGCTGTCAATGAAAGCGGTGAGTTGGGACT
>RFSW01000057.1 GCA_009923755.1 Betaproteobacteria bacterium
AAAAAATCCCGCGAACTCATTGACATTGCGATGACAAATGTGGAAGGCGTGACTGGCGCGCGGCCTGCAGACGGCCCCGACCCGGTCGCACCGCTCAGCGTCAGCGAGCTCAACCGTCTGGCGCGAACCCGTCTCGAGGCCTCCATCCCGCTGCTGTGGGTGAGTGGCGAAATCAGCAACCTGGTGCGGGCAGCCTCCGGACACCAGTACTTTTCCCTCAAAGATGCGCAAAGTTCGGTGCGCTGCGTGTTGTTCCGCGGCCGCGCCAGCAGCACCGAAGTGGCGATGGCCAACGGCCAGCAAGTGGATGTTCGTGCCAGTGCGACGCTGTACGAGCCGCGCGGCGAGTTCCAGTTGCAGGTCGACAGCGTGCGCCTGGCCGGGCTTGGCGCGCGCTTTGCCGCGCTTGAGGCGCTACGCCGCCAGTTGCTGGCCGAGGGAGCGCTGGATGCCGCACGCAAGCAGCCGCTACCAGCCATGCCGCGCGCTGTCGGCATCGTCACCTCGCCGTCCGGTGCGGCCATCCGCGACCTGCTGCGCATCCTCGGCGAGCGCATGCCCGGGCTGCGGGTCATCCTCTACCCTGCAGTGGTGCAGGGCGACGGCGCCCCCGATTCAATCGCTCAGGCGATCGCCGCCGCCGTGACGCGCGCCGAGGTGGATGTGCTGATCGTCGGCCGCGGGGGTGGCAGCATCGAGGACCTGTGGGCATTCAACAGCGAACGGGTGGCGCGAGCGCTGCTTGCCTGCCCGATCCCGGTGGTGAGCGCGGTCGGCCACGAGACCGACACCCTGCTCTCCGACCTCGTCGCCGACGTGCGAGCCCCCACCCCGACCGCCGCCGCTGCGCTAGTCTGCCCCGACCGCCGGCAGCTCATCGAGCGCCTGCAGCGCGTGTGGCAACAGATGCAGCGCGAAGTGCAACGCCGCGATGAGGCCCTGCTGCAGCGGCTCGACCACTTGGCTGCACGGTTGCTCTCGCCAGCGCAGCGCATCGAACTCCAGCTGCAGCGACTGGCGACGCTGCGCTCACGGCTCGGCCGTCGCTGGCTCGACGACGCCGCGCTGCGCGCCGAACGCGCCGCCGCTGCGCTCGCCCTGCTGTCCCCGGAGCGGGTGCTTGAGCGTGGCTATGTGTGGGTCAGCGATGCTTCCGGGCAGTTGGTACGCAGTGCCGACGCAGCAGCGCCCGGCGACGACCTCGACCTGCACTTCGCCGACGGTACCCTGCCGGTGCGGGTCAGCGCACCCAGACGCTCCGGGGCGCGGTGAACTCGCGCAGCCCGTGGTAGGACAGCTCGCGGCCGTAGCCGGAGGCGCGCACCCCACCAAAGGGCATCCGCGGGTCGGAACGCACGGTGGCGTTGACTGCGACCATACCGACCGGCATGAAGCGGGCCAGCCGCTGCGCCCGCTCGACATCCGCACTCCAGACACTGGCGCCCAGACCGTAGCGGGTGGCGGCCGCCAGTTGCAGGGCGTGTGACTCGCTCACCGCCGATGTGACGCAGGCCACCGGGCCGAACACCTCGTCGTCGAAGGCCGGCATGCCCGGCGTCACCCGATCGAGCAGCGTCGGCGCGTAATAGGCACCCACACCGGGAAGCGGCTTACCGCCGAGCAGAACGCGCGCGCCGGCCGCCACCGATGCGCGCACCTGTTGGTGAAGGCGGGTGCGCGCCTCACGGCTGGCCATCGGTCCGAGCCCGGTCTCGGTGGCGCGCGGGTCGCCGGTGCGAAGATCGGCGATGGCACGCCGCGCGCCCTCGATGAAGGCATCCGCCACCTCCGGCACCACGATCAGGCGCTTGGGCGCGATGCAGGATTGCCCGCAGTTGAGAAAACGCGCGCTGACCGCGGCCTCGACCGCCGCCGGCACATCGGCATCGGCCAGCACGACGAACGCGTCGGAACCACCCAGTTCCAGCACCGTGCGCCTGAGATAGCGCCCGGCCAGTTGCGCCACCTCACGACCCGCGCGCTCGGAACCCGTGAGCGAGACCACCGCCACCGCCGGGTGCGCGATCACCGGCTCAAGATTCCGCTCGTCGGCCAGGATCACGCGCAGCAGGTCGGGCGAGAAACCGGCAGCCGCCACCAGCGATTCGAGCATCAGGGCACTGGCCGGGGTCGAGGCCGCCGGCTTGACCAGCACGCCATTGCCGGCCACCAGCGCAGGCACCGCGCAGCGCACGATCTGCCAGAGCGGGAAGTTCCACGGCATCACTGCCAGCACCACCCCGGCGGGCGGATACTCGACGTAGCCCTCCCCGGCGTCGGTGGCAACCCGCTCCGGCTCGAGAAAGGCTTGCCCATGCACCGCGTAGAAGTCGCAGACCAGCGCGCACTTGTCGATCTCGCCAAGGGCTTCGGCCGTGCGCTTGCCCATCTCGTCGGTGAGGGTTGATGCGAGCGCGTGCCGCTGCGCGCGCAGGCCTCCCGCCAGCCGCACCAGGCAGGCCGACCGCTCCGACGGCGCCGTGGCCGCCCAGCGAACCTGCGCCGCCGCGACGCGGTCTACGATGCGCATGACGCGCGTCAGCGAGTGGCTGCGAAACGACTGTATGATCGCCCCGCTGCTGGGATCCCGGCTGGTGAACATGCTTGCGAACCGATAACAGTGAGATTCACTCTAGCAGCCCTCCGCCGTCTGGCTCGGCGCCGCCCCGCCCCAGACGCAGCGACCCCCCGCCGGCCGATCGCCGCTGCGCTCTGCGCCGCAGCCCTGCTAGCCGCCCTTGGCGGTGGTGATGCTCAGGCCGACCGCGCCGCCGACAACGCCTTCACCAACGCACGCGAAGCCTTTCGCAGCGGCCGCGCCGATCTGCTGGACAGGCACGCGGCCAAGCTCGCAGGCAACGTACTCGAGCCCTACACCGATTACTGGCGCCTGCGCATGCGCATCGACAACGTCGAGCCCGCCACCGTCGACGCCTTCCTCCGCCGTATGGAGGGCCAGTATCTCGGCGACCGCATGCGCCACGACTGGACCCGCTTGCTGGCCAAACGCGGCGACTGGCCCGGGTTGATCGGCGCAGCGCGCAGCATCCGCCAACCCGATGCTGACATCCCCTGCCTGGTCGCCCAGGCCCAGCTGGCACTCGGCGACCTTGCCGGACTCGGCGACAGCCGCGCCCTGTGGTCGAGCGGCAACACCCTGAGCGACGCTTGCGAGGCACTGTTCGACCAGCTGCGTGAACGCGGCCTGATCGACGCCGCGGCGCTGCACAAACGCCGGCTGCTGGCGCTCGACAGCGGTGACGCCAAGCTGCTGTCGCGCCTGGGCGGCCAGGACTGGGCGGTGGATGCCGGCCGCATCCACCGCGCCAACGACAAGCCCGACGCGCTGCTCGATGCCTTGAAGACGAGCGGCAAGCCAGATGCGGCGCTACTGGTAGCGATCCTGCGCAAAGCACGGCTGGAGCCACTGCCGGCGTGGGATGCACTGCAGGCGGTACGCACCCACCTGAGTCCGATCGACCAACGCTGGCTGAGTGGTCGCCTGGCCTTTTACGCTGCCCGCCAACACCTGCCGCAGTCCTTGCAATGGTTCGCACAGGCCGACCCCGCGCTGCTGGCCGACGAAGACTGGGCCTGGCAGGCGCGTCTGGCCTTGCGCCGCGGCGACTGGCCCGCCGTACTGCAACACATCGAACGGATGAGTCGCGAGGCGCAGAACGAACCGGCGTGGCGTTTCTGGAGGGCGCGCGCGCTGCAGGCGGGTGGCCGCGACGCCGAGGCGTCGCCGCTGCTCATCGCACTGGCCGGCGAGCCGACCTTTTACGGGCTGTTGGCCGGCGAGGCGCTGGGCCCTTCGATCGGCGAGCCGCAGCGCGACTACACGCCAACCGCAGCCGACATCAGACTCATCGCCGAGCGCCCGGGGTTCGCCCGCGGTCTCGCCTTGCACCGGCTCGGCTTCGACTTTGAGGCAAGCCGAGAATGGTCGTGGGGTGTCACCGAACTGAGTGACGAACAGCTTGTGGCTGGCGCTGAACTGGCGCGCCGCGAGGGCTGGTTCGAGCGCTCGATCTGGACCGCCGAGCGCACCCGAAAGGTGCACAACTATGCGCTGCGCTACCCCACCCCGTTTGCCGAACAGATTCGTGGCCGTGCCAGCCATCACACGGTCGACCCGGCGCTGCTATACGGACTGATCCGCCAAGAGAGCCGTTTTAATGCCAACGCCACCTCGGTGGCCGGCGCGCGGGGGCTGATGCAGGTGATGCCGACCACGGCCACTTGGCTGGCCAAGAAGTTGGGTATGAGCAAACCGGGCGACAAAGCGCTCGGCGACCCTTCGACCAATGTGCAACTCGGTTCGGCTTACGTGCGCCACCTGCTCGATACGCTGGAGCAAAGCCCGGTGCTGGTGGCGGCCGGCTACAACGCCGGCCCCCGCCGGGCGCAACGTTGGCGCGATCAGAAGCCACTGGACGGTGCGGTCTATGCCGAAACGATACCCATCCTCGAGACCCGCGATTACGTCAAGAAGGTGCTCGCCAACGCCACCGTGTATGGCCGTCAATTCGGCACTGGCGCGTTGTCGCTGAAGGACCGGCTTGGTATCATCCCGGCGCGTGCAAGCGTCGCAGAATGGCAACCCATTCTGAGCGATAACAAAGACTTACGAGAACCTTGAGCCGGCCAGAGCCGGCGGAGACCAGCGTGATGACAAGCAGCACGGGAAACATCCGGACCCTCTGCGTGATCGGCGGTGGCGGCTTTGTCGGCCACCATCTGTGCAGCCGTCTGGCGGCCGCCGGCTACCGTCTGCGGGTGCCGACGCGGCACCGCGAGCGGATCAAGCAAGGCTTGCTGGAACTGCCAGCAGCCGAGGTGTTCGATTGCGATGTGATGACTGAAGCGGGTCTGGCCGCTGCACTGCAGGGCTGCGACGCCGTCATCAACCTGGTCGGCATCCTCCACGAACGCCGCGCCGGAGACTTTGACCGCGTGCATGGCGACTTCCCGGGCAAAGTGGTCGAGGCCTGTCGTCGCCACGGCATCCACCGCTACCTGCACATGAGTGCGCTCGGCGCCGCGCCCGATGCCCCCAGCCGCTACCTGCGCAGCCGTGCCGCGGGCGAAGCAGCCGCTCGCAAAGCCGCTGGCGATGTGGTGGCGATGACGGTGTTCCGGCCCTCGGTGATCTTTGGCCTCGGCGACAGTTTCCTCACCCTGTTCGCCAGCCTTTCAGCCTTGCCCGTGGTGCCTCTGGCCGGGGCCGACGTCGAATTCCAGCCGGTGTGGGTCGAAGATGTGGCGCGGGCCATGGTCGGCAGCCTGGAGCGGCCCGAGACCTACGGTCAGGTCTACGAACTCGGGGGTCCGGAGGTGTTTCGGCTGAGCGAACTGGTGAAGAAGTCGGCACATGCCGCCGGTCACTCGCCGCTCATCATCGGCCTGCCGGGCCCGGTGGCATGGTTGCAGGCCTTCGTCTTCGAGCACTTGCCGGGACCGATCATGACGCGCGACAACCTCGCCTCGATGCAAGTCCCCAACGTCGCCCGCGGCGGCTGGCCGGAGGTCTTCGCGCCTGGCCCGCGTCAGCTGGATGCGGTGCTGCCGACCCTGTTCGGCAACCGCGACCCGATGGACCGCTACCGCCAGCGCGCTGCACGGTGAACGTCTACGAGGTCGGCGGTGCGGTGCGTGACGCGCTGCTCGGCCGGCCCGTGCAGGACCGCGATTGGGTGGTGGTCGGTGCCACTGCACAGCAGATGCTCGACGCCGGCTACCAGCAGGTCGGGCGCGACTTCCCGGTGTTTCTCCATCCGCAGACACACGAGGAATATGCACTCGCTCGCACCGAGCGCAAATCAGGGCATGGCTACCGTGGCTTTATGGTGCACGCCGAACCGGACGTCACGCTGGAGCAGGACCTCGCTCGCCGCGATCTGACGATCAACGCCATGGCACGTGCTGCGGACGGCACACTCATCGACCCCCATGGCGGTGCCGACGACCTGCGCGCGGGTGTGCTGCGGCACGTTGGTGCGGCGTTCGTCGAGGACCCGCTGCGGGTGCTCCGGCTGGCACGCTTTGCCGCGCGCTTCGCCTTTGATGTGGCGCCCGAAACCCTCACCCTGGCACGTCAGATGGCACGCAATGGCGAACTGTCCCATCTGGTGGCAGAGCGCGTCTGGCAGGAGACCGCGCGCGCGCTCACCGAGCCGCACCCTGACCGCTACCTGCGCGTGCTGCTCGACTGCGAGGCACTGGCGGTGGTGTTCCCGGAACTGACCACGCTCGAGGGAGAGGCGCGCGACGCGCTCTGCCGCAAACTCGCCCTGGCTGCCGGCAAGCCGGTCGAGGTGATGGGCGGACTGCTTGCGCTTGCACTCGGCGATGAGGCCGTTTGGGATGCACTTTGCACACGGCTGCGGGTACCGCAGGATGTGGCGCGGGCCGGCAACGATGCGCTGCGTAGCCGCGCGCTCGGCACCATGTCGGCCGAGGACCTGCTGAGCACGCTCGAGTCGATCGACGCGCTGCGTCAGCCGCAGCGCCTGCCGCGGCTGATCGCCATCAGGCTCACCGATGGCAGTACGGACGCAGCGGCCGCCGGGCGCTTAGAAGCCGCGCTGGATGCGGCGAGTGGGGTCGATGCGGCAAGCCTCGCACGGCAGGGTGGCGGCGGCGAAGCCATCGCGGCACGCATCCGGGCAGCAAGGCTTGCGGCGATTGCGAGGTAAGCGGGCCGCCCCGGAGGGTCAGCTGCGGAACAACCTCGCGAGCTCCGCCCCCGGGCTGGGCGCGCGCATAAAGGCCTCGCCAACGAGGAACGCATGCACGCTTTTGCCACGCATCAGCGCGACGTCTTCGGGGCCAAGGATGCCGCTTTCGGTGATGACGATACGGTCGTCCGGGATGCGCGCCAGTAGGTCGAGCGTGGTCTGGAGGCTCACCTCGAAGGTGCGCAGGTTGCGGTTGTTGATGCCGACCAGCGGCGAGCGCATCTGCAGCGCGACATCCAACTCGGCCCCGTCGTGCACCTCGATCAACACCGACATGCCGAGATCGAGCGCAAGTGCCTCGAGCCGTTGCAGTGCGGCGAGGTCGAAGCCGGCGTCAGCCACAAACGCTGCGACGATCAGCAGGATGCTGTCGGCGCCCATGGCGCGCGCCTCGAGCACCTGAGCCTCGTCGACGATAAAGTCCTTGCGCAGCACCGGGATGGCGCAGGCCGCGCGTGCGGCCTCGAGATACGCCCGACAGCCCTGAAAGTAATCAGCGTCAGTCAGTACCGACAGACAGGTGGCGCCGTGGGCCGCATAGTCGACAGCGATGGCGGCCGGCTCGAAGGGGTCGCGCAGCACGCCCTTGCTCGGGCTGGCCTTCTTGACCTCGGCGATCACCGCCGGCTGTCGGGCCGCCACACGCGTCCGCAGGGCGCCAGCGAAGTCACGCACCGGCAGCGCATCAGCGGCTTGGCGACGCAACTCCGGGAGGGCCGCGTGCACCAGCAGGTCCGCCACTTCGCGCTGCTTGGTGGCAAGGATTCGTTTCAGGATGTCGGCGCTCATGGCGGCGGATGTCTCCAGACTGGCTCAAAAGCAGCCATCGGGCGTTTCATATCAAGCAAGCGCATAGTCGGCCACCACGCCGGAAAACACCGCGGCACCGTACCAGACGTTGTGGCGGAATGCCCGGAAACAGTCCGCTGGATCGCGACCGGCGATCAGCCGCAGGTGCTGCAAAGCGATGCCGGAGGCTGCGATGAGCCCGAGCATCCACCAGACGCCCCGCGCCAAGAGGCCTCCGGCCACTGCCAGCAGCAGCAGACTCAGCAGATAGCAGACGGCGATCGCCACCACGTCCCAACGCCCGAAGGTGATGGCAGAGGTGCGGATACCCAGCTTGATGTCGTCGGCGCGGTCGACCATGGCGTACTCGGTGTCGTATGCGACGGTCCAGAACAGGTTGGCGGCAAGCAGCAGCCAGGCCACCGCGGGCACCTCGCCCGCGACGGCGGCGAATGCCATAGGGATGCCGAAACCAAAGGCCAACCCCAAGTACGCCTGCGGAATAGCCAGAAAGCGTTTGGTGAAGGGGTAGCTGCCAGCCAGCAGCAGCGCCGGCACCGACCACAGCCAGACCGTCGGCGCGAGTGGCAGGATCAGCAGAAAAGCCAGCAGCGCCAGACCACCGGCCACCCCAAGTGCCGCGCGCGGTGGCAGCTCACCGCTGACCAACGGCCGCGAGCGGGTGCGCGCCACGTGGCCGTCAAAATCGCGGTCGGCCCAATCGTTGATGGCGCAGCCAGCCGAGCGCATCAACACGGTGCCCAGCACAAAGATCAGCAGCACATCGACCGGCGGCAGCCCACCGGCCGCCACCCAGAGCCCCCACAGTGTCGGCCACAGCAGCAGCCAGATACCCACCGGTTTATCCAGGCGAACAAGGCGGATGTATGGCGAGAGGACCGAGGCGGTGCTGCTCATGCGGCGATCGAGGCGGGGCGTGGAGCCCGCAACTATAGCCGAGCTGGGGCCTTAGCCCTCCGCCGGCTAGAATCTCCGCATGCTCAACCGCCCCCGCCACGGCTGGCGACCGGTCGCACCTGGCGCGCCAGCCGGCCTCGTGCCCTGGCTCTCCGACCACGATTCGCTCACCGCCGCGGTGCGTGCGCGGTGCGGCAGCCTGCGGGTGGAAGTGCTGCGCCAAAGCCTGGATCGCGTCCTGCCCGACGAGGCCAGCCTCATCGGCGTGCGGCCGGGCGCCCGGGTCTGGGTGCGCGAGGTCGCGCTGCTGGCCGATGGCGCGCCCTGGGTGTGGGCGCGCAGCGTGGCTCGCGTCGGCGACCTGCGCGGTGCTTGGCGCGACCTTGCAGGGCTTGGTAACCGTTCATTGGGTGCGGCGCTGTTCGCCGACCCGCGTGTCGGCCGTGGCAATCTGCTGGTGCGTGCGCTGGGCCGGCGTGACCCGCGAGGCCGCACCGCCCTGCTGCGCTTCGGCGTAGCACCCGCCATCCTTTTATGGGCGCGCCGCTCGCTGTTTTGTCGCGGCCACGGGCGCATCCTGGTGACCGAGGTGTTCGCACCTGCCATTCCTCCGCGCAAGGCCTCGGCCCGACGCACATGACCGGGGCGACACGGACGAGGATCCATCCCTGCAGCCGCCGGAAATAACCGCGAAGCCGGCGGGATAAAGAGCCTCGACCCGCTACGTCCGCCAGAATCCTTGGCGCTCGCCCAGCCAGCGGTCAAGGTGCACCGCCACCGCCGGATCGTCGCGGGCGATCCAGTCCTCGGCCAACTGAGAGGCCTGCTCGAGCAGCGCGACATCGCGCTCGGGGTCGGCAAAACGCAACAGCGGCTGCCCACTCTGCGACTTGCCCAGCAACTCGCCCGGCCCGCGCAGCTCGAGGTCGCGACGGGCGATCTCAAAGCCGTCGGTGCTGTTGCGGATGATCTCCAGCCGCTTGCGCGCATTCTCCGAGAGCCCTGGCTCGAACAACAGGATGCAGTGGCTCTGCCGCGGCCCGCGCCCGACCCGCCCGCGCAACTGATGCAGTTGCGCCAGACCCAGACGCTCGGAGTGCTCGATCACCATCCAGGTGGCGTTAGGTACGTCCACCCCCACCTCGATCACGGTGGTGGCCACCAGCCAGTCGATCTCGTGACGCTGGAACGCCGCCATCACCGCTGCCTTCTCGGCAGCTGCAAGGCGCCCGTGCACGAGGCCAAAGCGGACCCCGGGATGCGCCGCTCGCAGTTCCTCAAACGCGTCAGTCGCGGCGCGCAGCTGTAGCGCCTCCGACTCCTCCACCAGCGGGCAGACCCAGTAGACCTGATGCCCGTCGCCGCACGCCAACGCCAGCTTCTCGACGACCTCCCCGCGCCGCGGGTTGCCGATCACGCGCGTCTCGATCGGGCTGCGGCCGGGCGGCAGCTCGTCGATGACGGACACGTCGAGGTCGGCGTAGTAACTCATGGCCAAGGTCCGCGGGATGGGCGTGGCGCTCATCATCAGGCTGTGCACACCCTCACCCTTGCCGGCCAGGCTCAGCCGCTGCGCCACGCCAAATCGATGCTGCTCATCGACCACCACCAGCGCCAGCGCGCGGAACTCCACGCCCTTCTGGAACAGCGCGTGGGTGCCGACCACCACATCGACCTCGCCGGCCGCCACCGCCGCAGCCAGCCGCTCACGCTCAGCCTTCTTTTGTCCGCCGGAAAGGCCGGCCACGCGCACGCCGAGCGGCTCCAGCCACTGCCGGAACTTGGTCAGATGCTGCTCAGCGAGCAACTCAGTGGGCGCCATCACCGCCGCCTGCCGGCCGTTCTCCACCGCGCGCAGGGCAGCCATCGCCGCAACGATGGTCTTGCCGGCGCCGACATCGCCCTGCAGCAGGCGCTGCATCGGCTGGCCGCGCGCCAGGTCCGCCGCGATGTGCTGCCAGGCGCGCTGCTGCGCGCCGGTGAGGGGGAAAGGCAGGCTCGATACCAGCGCATCGACCAGGCCCCGCGCACCCGCCGGCAGCGGCGTGGCCGCCAACGCCGCGCGTACCCGCCGCGCCAGCCGCAAGCTCAAGCGTTGCGCCAGCAGTTCGTCGAAGCGCACGCGCTGCCAGGCCAGGTCGTCGCCGGCCGGGAGGGTCTGTGGATAGTGCAGCCGCGCCAGCGCCTCACGCAGCGCCGGCAGGCCGAGGCGCACGCGCGCGGCAGCGTCCAGCGTATCCGACCAGTCGAGGGCAGCGAACGCCGCTGCCACGGCGCGGCGGAGGGTCGGCTGGGCCACGCCGGCCACGGTGGGGTAGACGGCGGTGAGTCCGGCGCGCGTCGGCGCGCCCGGCTCGCTGATCCGCATGCGCGGATGGATCATTTCACGACCGAACAGGCTGCTGCGCACCTCGCCATACAGCCGCAGCCAGCTGCCGACCGGCAGCGCCTGGATCTGAGCGTTGGAGAAGTGGATCAGGCGAACTGTGATCTCGTCGCCGTGATCGTCGCGGAGCTTGCCGATCCACTGCCGGCGCGGCCGCAACCGCACCTCGCCGTGCATCAGGCGTCCCTCGGTGAGGGCATGCTCGCCGCCGCTCAGCGCGCCGATCGGCGTGACGCGGGATTCGTCCTCATAGCGCAGCGGCAGGTGTAGAACGCACTGCCACGGCTCGGTCAGGCCGAGCCGGGCAAGACCGCTCACACCACCAGAACCGCGTCGACCTCGACCAGCGCGCCGCGCGGCAAGCTGGCCACGCCCACCGCCGCGCGCGCGGGGTAGGGTTGCGGCACGTACTCGGCCATGATCTCGTTGACCTTGGCAAAGTGGCCGAGGTCGGTCAAGAACACCGTGAGCCGCACAGCGTGGCCGAGGCTGCCACCCGCGGCATGCGCTACCGCGGCAAGGTTCTTGAACACCCGGTGGATCTGCGCGTCGATGCCGTCGACCATCAGCATGGTGTCGGGGTCGAGGCCGATCTGCCCAGAGCAGTAAACCGTATCGCCGACTCTCACGGCCTGAGAGTAGGTGCCGATCGCCTGTGGCGCGTCGGCGGTGGCGATGATGCGCTTTTCGTTGTGGGTGCTCACGACGGACTCACTTGAGGTCTTGAACCAGGGCGTTGCGGAACGCCGCACCGACTGGGTCGACCGTCACCGAGTACTCCGGGTGGCTGATGCCGGCGGCCAGCGCGACGCCATATTTGAGCGCCTCGGCCATGTCCTTGTCGAGTTCGAAACGCAGAAAATGCACGGCGCTGGTCTTGACCTCGTTCTCGCGCTCGAGGTCTTCGTCGGCGATCGCCCACCCAGACGCGGTCTTCGATGCCTTTGAGCTTACGCAGCTCGGTGGCTCGGACGTCCGGGTCCGGGTACTCGATCATCATCGTCGCCTTGAAGTTGCGACCATCCGGGATCAGCGGCGTGTAGGCCTCGAGCTCGTCACGGATGCCGTCCTCTTCGAAGATCTTCTCGATGCGCAGCATCTCCTGCACTTGGTAGCGGATGGTCATCTCATCCTCGAACAGCAGGGTGACGTGCTCA
>RFSW01000058.1 GCA_009923755.1 Betaproteobacteria bacterium
CGCTCCGTCCATGCCTGCAGGCCGTTGATGGTCAGCAGCAGGATGAACGAGAACACCAGCATCACGGTGGCGATGGCAGTGGCACCGGCGTATTCGTATTGCTCGAGTTTGGTGATGATGAGCAGGGGCGTGATCTCGGAGACCAGCGGGATGTTGCCGGCGATGAAGATCACCGAGCCGTACTCGCCCACTGCGCGTGCAAACGCCAACGCGAAGCCGGTGAGCAGCGCTGGGGTGAGGATGGGCAGCAGCACGTGGCGGAAGGTCTGCCAACGGCGCGCACCGAGGCTGGCCGCGGCCTCCTCGAGTTCGGTCTCGATGTCCTCGAGGATCGGCTGCACCGTGCGCACCACGAAGGGCAGGCCGATGAAAGTCAGCGCGACGAGGATGCCGAGTGGCCCGAAGGCGACCTTGATGCCCCATTCGCCCTCGATCCATTGGCCGAGCCAGCCGTTGCGGGCATAGAGCGCGGTGAGCGAGATGCCGGCCACCGCTGTGGGCAGCGCAAAGGGCAGGTCGACCAGTGCATCGACCAACTTTTTGCCGGGAAAGGTGTAGCGCACCAGCGACCACGCCAAGAGCAGCCCGAACACGGCGTTGATGGCCGCGGCCAGCAGTGAGAGCCCGAAGGAGATGCGGTACGAGGCCATGACCCGTGGCGAGGTGGCGACTTGCCAGAACTCTCCCCAGGTCAGCTCTGCCGTGCGCAGGAAGACGCCCGCCAGCGGGATGAGGACGATCAGCGACAGGTAGAGCAGGGTGTAGCCGAGCGAGAGCCGGAAGCCTGGCAGGACGTTGGTGTTGCGGGCCATGCGGGGCCTTGGAGTGTGTTCAGGCGGCGGAGATTAGGCCGGCATGCTAATGCATGGAAGCGATAAAAAATGCTTTGGTTATGAATAAAATGGGAAACAGCCTTGGCCCCTTGGCCCCTTGGGCCAAGGCTGCGGGCTCTTAATACGCGACCTGGTAGCGGAAGGACAGGAAGCGCTCCTTGTCGCCGCGCAGCACGGCGCTGGCACCGGTGCCTGCCGTGACGTCGTCGAGGCAGGTGCTCTCGTAGTTGACGAGGAACTTCGAGTTCTCGTTGTGATACCAGCTCAGGCCCACGCCCCAGGTGCGCACACCGAGCGCAAAGCCGGGGCGGTTGGTGGCTGTGGGGTCGGCGAATCTGGCGGCGTCGCGGTCGAGGTTGTTCTCCTGGTAGCGGAGGCCGACCTCCCACGCGCCCCAGCCACTCGGCTCGCCGAACTTGAAGGGCTGCAAAGGTTTGACGCCTTTGAACGAGGCGTCCTCGCCGGTCAGCAGCCAAGTCACCGCGATCTGCCAGGCATCGTTCTTGAGTTCCGCCGAGCCGACGCCAGCAGTCGAGCTGCTCACGTCCTGCTTGACCTGTGCGTATTCCGCCAGCACGCCCAAGGGGCCGTTGTAGTAGTAGGCCTGCGGCGAGATGCGGGAGCGGCTGCCGTTCGCGGTCGTCGTCGAGCGGTAGGCAAAGAACTGGTTCTGACCCGGGGTCCGGTAGCGCGGCAGCGCGTTGGTGTTGGAGTCGTTGGCCCAGGTGCCGGCGACGCCAAAGCCCAGACCCTCGAGGATGCCGCCGCTGCCGGTGAACGGCGTGCTGAATAGACGCCAGGCGAAGTCCTTGTCGGTGTTGTCGTCGACGCTGGTGAAGTTGTCGCCGCCGTCCGCCACGCCATTGAAGTAGCCGACCGCATAGCTCAGCTTCTTGTCCAGCACGTCGCCATGCACCGAAACCCCGATGTCGCGGTTGGGCAGGATGTTGTTGCTCACGTAGCTGCGTTCGATGAACTTGATGTCCGATCCACTCTGCAGACGTTCGAGGCCGACGAAAGGCTTGTGCTTGCCGATACGGAACTTGTAGGCATCGTTGGCGTTGACATCGAAGTAGGCATCGACCACCCGCACCCGGTTGTTGCGGCGGTCGCCGCTGGCGGCTGCACCGCCATCGCCGCTCTCGGCGAACTCCGGCGTGAAACGGAAGCCGTACTTGCCGAACAGCGTGCCCTCGAAGGTCGGACGCAGGCGGCGGGCGAGGAAGCCATCGGTCGCCACCGGCACATTGCCGGTGGTTTGTTCATTGGCGTCGCCGTCGTAGGCTCGATAGTCAACATGAGCGAGGCCGCGCAGCTTGAATTCGAAGTCCTTGTCCGACGAGCGGATGCTGAAGCCCTTGTTGCTGGCAGTCACGGTCGGTGCGTCCTTGAGCTTTTTGGAGACGTCCTCGTTGACCAGCTCCTGCTTGCGTTCGACGATCTTGACCTTCTGGTCGACGGCCTGATCGAGCGCCTCTAGCCGTTTCTGCAGTTCGCGTACGGTCTGTTTGAGGGCCTCGAGTTCGTCCTGGGTACTGGCGGCATGCGCCGGAAGGGACAGGCTGGCCAGTCCGGCGAGGGCGAGTACCCCCACCAGCGGCCCGATACGGGCGCTGTTGCTCATGATTTTTCCTTTCGGGTAGGGGTCTGCTGCTTACCGGGGCCGGCGTGTGTCCGGCCCGGTCGATGTGCGGCTAGCGGATGCCGTAGATCCGGTCGAACAGGCCGCCGTCGGCGAAGTGCGTCTTCTGCGCTTTCTGCCAACCGCCAAAGGTCTCATCCACGGTGAAGAGCTTGACCTTGGGGAACTGCTTCTCGTACTTCTTGGCGACCTTCTCGTTGGTCGGCCGGTAGAAGTGCTTGCCGGCGATGTCCTGGCCCTCGTCCGAATACAGATAGTTGAGGTAGGCCTCGGCCAGCTTGCGTGTGCCTCGGCGGTTGGTCACCTTGTCGACCACCGTCACTGGCGGTTCAGCCAGCACGCTCAGCGATGGCACGACGATATCGAACTTGTCCGGGCCGAGCTCTTTGACTGCGAGCAACGCCTCGTTCTCCCACGTGATCAGCACATCTCCGATGCCGCGCTCGATAAAGGTGGTGGTCGAGCCGCGTGCACCGGAATCCAGCACCGGAACGTTCTTGTAGATCTTGGTAAGCAGGTCCTGAGCGGTCTTGTCGTTGCCGCCCGGTTGCTGCAGGGCCCAGCCCCAAGCCGCCAGATAGTTGTAGCGTGCCCCGCCCGAGGTCTTCGGGTTGGGCGTGATCACCGCGGTGCCCGGCTTGGCCAGGTCGCCCCAGTCTTTGATGTTCTTGGGGTTGCCCTTGCGCACCAGCAGCACGATGGTCGAGGTGTAGGGCGAGCTGTTGTTGGGCAGGCGCTTTTGCCAGTCGGCCGGGATTAGCTTGCCCTTGGCATGCAGCTCGTCGATGTCATAGGACAGCGCCAGCGTGACCACATCGGCCTGCAGGCCGTCGATGACCGCACGTGCCTGCTTGGCGGCGCCGCCGTGCGATTGCTTGACGGTGACCACCTCGCCGCTCTTCTCCTTCCAATACTTGGCGAAGGCGGCGTTGTATTCGGTGTAGAGCTCGCGCGTCGGGTCGTACGACACGTTGAGCAGGGTGGTCTCGGCGCGGGCAGGACTGGCGAGCGCCGCTGCGGCGAGGCCGAGGATGGCGACCAGCGCCTTGAATTTGGCTGTCTTGCGTTGCATGGGAATGCTCCGTCGGGAATGGATGACGATCGCACTCTAGGCAGGCCCCTTTTGCAGGGGAACCAAGAAAACTTCAGTTCCTTATCAAGGTCTGGCGAATAAGCAGCGCAGCATGCGGCACAAGGGGGGGGGGCCGCGAAAGCGCGGGCGAGCAGCTTGGCTGCCCCGCGACAACGGCTTCAGAGCACCTGTGACAGGTCGTAGCCGGCGTTGCGGGCGGCTGCGATGGTGACATCGCGGTCGACCTGGTCCCGCTGGGACAGCGCCCACAGGGTGATGGACCGCGTGCCCGAGCGGCAGTAGGCCAGCACCGGCTTGGGCAGCTCCGGCCAAGCCTTGGCCATCGCCTCGACGTGGGCATGGGTCATGCCGCCGCCGGCTACCGGCAGAAACAGTGTGGTGAGCCCGGCCGCCTGCGCCGCCGCTTCCACCTCGGCAAAGGCCGGCTGGTCGAACGACTCGCCATCCGGCCGGTTGCAGACGATGCTGGCAAAGCCGGCGGCTTTGACGGCGGCCACCTCTTCCGGACTGATCTGGGGGCTCACGGCGAGTTCGGGGGTCACTTGGCGGATGTCCATCTGAGGTTCCTGTATCGGGTCGGG
Source organism: Betaproteobacteria bacterium (assembly GCA_009923755.1). GTDB lineage: Bacteria > Pseudomonadota > Gammaproteobacteria > Burkholderiales > UBA3065 > UBA3065. The sequence goes on from RFSW01000058.1 coordinate 4,150, forward strand.
GGCTCTGCGGCGGTTTGCGTCATCTGACCGATGCGCCTCGGCGCCCGGTTAACAGACCATGTTGCGGATTCAGCCGATCCGCGCAGAGATGATAAGCCGCCCGTCAGTGCTCCGGGGCCTGCCCGGGCTTCAGTGTCATGGCCCGCCGGTAGAGCGTCTGGCGGTCGATGCCGGTCGCTTTGGCTGCCAACCGTGCTGCCTGGTTCGGCGGCAACTCCTCCAGCAATACGCGCAGCAGCGCGTCGGCACTGGCGGCATCGGCGGTTTGCTCCGGTGCGGCCTCGATCACCAGCACGAATTCACCGCGCTGACGGTCTGCGTCTTCGGTCAGCCATCCAGCGGCAGACTGCAATGGCAGACGCTGCAAGGTCTCGAAACGCTTGGTCAGCTCTCGGGCGATCAGGCAGTGACGCTCGCCACCAAGCGTGGCCGCCATGTCGGTCAGCGATTCCAGCACCCGGTGGGGCGCCTCGTAGACCACCAGTGCGCCTGGAAGCGTGGCCATCGTCTCGAGCACCTTCCGCCGTGCTGCGCTTTTGGTCGGCAGAAAGCCGATGAAGGTCATCGGGCCGGGCAGCAGGCCGCTGGCCGAGAGCGCGCAAGTGAGCGCACTGGCACCCGGTATCGGCACCACCATCAGCCCCGCCGCCCGGACCGCGGCCACCACCACCGCACCGGGGTCGGACACACCTGGCGTGCCGGCGTCGCTGACCAGCGCGATGCGCTCACCCCGGCGCAACGCCTCGACGATACGTTCTGCCGAAGCCGCTTCGTTGTGCATGTGCACGGCGAACAGCGGGGTCCGGATGTCGTGGCGCTCGAGCAAGCGCTGCGAGTGCCGGGTGTCCTCACAGGCGATACGGTCGACGCCGCGGAGCACCTCGAGGGCGCGCAGCGTGATGTCGCCGAGGTTGCCGATCGGCGTGGCGACGACGTAGAGCGCGGGCGGCAGCAGCGGTGCAGAAGCGAGAGTCATGGGGGCGGACCAAGTCTGCGCCGACTATACGCCACGGGCCCATGGGCCCGACCGGCGCTGCCATGAACACGCGAGGCGAGGCTGCCGAGCAGCTCGCCGCGGAGCGTCTGGCGGCTGCCGGTCTGCGCATCCTCGCGCGGAATTACGCCTGCCGTCTGGGCGAGATCGATATTGTTTGCGCCGAGGGCGAGGTGCTGGTGTTCGTCGAAGTGCGCCAACGCAAGTCCGAACGCTACGGCGGCGCGGCCGCCAGCATCACGGCGGTCAAGCGTCAGCGGATCATCCGCGCAGCGCGTCACTACTTGATGCGCCTTGGCCGCGAACCCGCCTGCCGCTTCGACGTTTTCCTGATCTGCGGCAGGGCGCCGCGGGTCGAATGGATACGCAATGCGTTCGAGGCGTGAAACAATATGACCGTAACACGGGTCATGTATTGCTGACATATTAACGTTTGGAGTCGTTATGCGCCGTAACACCTTGTTCGCCGTGATCGCTGCTGCCGGAGTCGCTGCATCGTTGTCGGGATGCTTCCCGATCGTCGCTGGCGGCGTGGGTGTGGGTGCCATGATGGCCGACGACCGGCGCACCAGCGGAATCTACATCGAAGACGAGCGCATCGAGATCCGTGTCCAGGCAGACATTGGCAAGCTGGGCGACAAGGTGCATGTCAACGCCACCAGCTTTAACCGCGTCGTCCTGCTCGCCGGTGAGGTGCCGGACGAAGCCACCAAGGCCAAAGCGGAAAAGCTGGCTGCCGGGATCGACAACGTTAAGCGCGTCCAGAACGAACTGGCCGTCGCGCCGCCCAGCACCCTTGGTGAGCGCAGCAACGACGTCTACATCACCACCCGCGTCAAAGCGCGTTTCCTCAGTGAGAGCAAGAAGCGCTTCTCGCCCAACCACGTCAAGGTCACCACCGAGATGGCGATCGTCTATCTGATGGGTCTGGTGAGCAGGGACGAGGCGGCCGCTGCCGCTGAGATCGCGGCCGGGACGCCAGGCGTTAAGCGCGTGGTCAAGGTCTTTGAGTACACCGAATGAGTCGCCCGATACTGTGATGCTCTATCCGGATCTGTTCAAATCGCTCGAAAAGGCCCGTTGGAACATGGCCGAGGATGTGCCATGGGACACCTTTGATGCCACGCTGCTCTCCGACGAGCAAGCCCGAACCATCAAGTACAACGCCATCACCGAATGGGCCGCGCTGCCGGCCACCGAGATGTTCCTACGTGATAACCGCCATGACTCCGACTTCTCGGCATTCATGAGCATCTGGTTCTACGAGGAGCAGAAACACTCCCTGGTGATGATGGAGTACCTGCGCCGCTTTCGGCCCGACCTCGTGCCGACCGAGGCTGAGCTACATGCGGTGCGCTTCGAGTTCGACCCGGCGCCGCCTTACGAGACGCTGATGTTGCACTTCTGCGGCGAAGTGCGGCTTACCCAGTGGTACCGCCGTGCTGCTGAGTGGCACACCGAGCCCGTGATCAAGCACATCTACGATCTGCTTTCGCGCGACGAGGCCCGCCACGGCGGCGCCTATCTCAAGTTCATGCGGCGGGCCATCGATGGCGCTGGTAACGAAGCGCGCGCCGCGTTCGCCAAGATCGGCATGCTGATGGCCAGCCCCAAGCGCGCCGGCAAGCCGATGCATCCCACCAATCTGCACGTCAACGAGTCGCTGTTTCCCAACGACACCGTGCAGAGTCGCTTGCCAGAGCCCGAGTGGCTTGAGCATTGGCTCGACGCGCAGATCCGGTTCGATGACGAGTGCGAGCGCCGGGTCACCGGCGGCATTCTGCGCAACCTCTCAAGCCTGTTCGAGCAGACATTTGAGACTGTGCAGGACCTCAACCGCTACCGCCGCACACTCCGCGCCGCCTGACGCGGCCCGCGTCAGAACGGGACGTCGTCCTCGAAGCTGTCGTACGGGTCGCCGCCGGCTGCTGCAGGTGCGCCCGCCTTGGCTGCGGGTTTGGCGCTGCTGCGTGCCGGGGCTTCGCCGCCGTCGTCACCGCCACCCATGCCACCGCCCTCGCGGCTGCCGAGCATCTGCATGACATCACCGCGCACCTCCGTGCTGTAGCGGTCGGCGCCGGTTTCCTTGTCTTGCCACTTGCGCGTCTGCAGGCGGCCTTCGATGTAGACCGAACGGCCTTTGCGCAGGTACTCGCCGGCGATCTCGGCGAGCTTGTCGAACAGCACCACCGAGTGCCATTCGGTGACCTCCTTCTTCTCTCCGCTGGCCTTGTCCTTCCAAGATTCGGTGGTGGCGAGGCGCAGATTGCACACGGCCGAGCCGCTGGGGAGGTAGCGCACCTCGGGGTCGCGGCCGAGGTTGCCGATAAGGATCACCTTGTTGACGGAAGCCATGTCTGTCTCCAGTTGAAGAGGGTTGAGGACTCAGCCGGCCGGCTGCGGTCCGGGCGTATGTCGCGGCGGCGCGGCTGGCATGCCGAGCGCAGCGATGAGCCAGATACTAGTGACCACCGAGCAGAATGCGAATACGGCAGATGACCCATAGTGCTGATAAAGCCAGCCGCCGATGGCACCGCCGAGGAAGGTGCCGACGAACTGCAGCGTGGCGTAGAGGCCGCTGGCTGAGCCGCGCGCGCCGGCCGGTGCGAAGCGCGAGATCATCGATGGCAGCTGTGCCTCGAGGATGTTGAAGGCGACGAAGTAGGCCAGCAGCGCGCCGACCACCAGCGCCAGACCGGCACCGGCGGCAAAGCCGAGCACCACCTGCGTGGCCAGCAGCAACGCGATGCCACCGAGCATCACCGCCTTGCCCTTGCCGCGCCTCTCGGCCAGCACCAGCGCAGGGATCATCAGCACCACCGCAGCGATCATCGCAGCCAGGTACACCTGCCAGTGCCGATCCTCACCGAGGCCGGCATCGCGCATCATCAGCGGCACCACCACGAACAGCGCCATGAGCGTGAGATGCAGCGCGAACACGCCAACGTTCAGCCGATTGAGTGCCGGGATGCGGATGACTTCTGCGAACGCCACGGGCGCCGGTCCGCTGCGGTTGACCGCCGGCACCACCCGCCCGACCGCCAGCAGGGCGCCCACCGCCAGCACCCCGGTGAGGGCGAAGATGCCTGGCACGCCGATGCCGCGTTCGAGCACCGGGCCGAGCGCCAGCGAGCCGGCAAACGTTAACCCGATGGTGACGCCGATGAAGGCCATGGCCTTGCCGCGGTGCCGCTCGTCGATCACGTCGGCGACGCAGGCCAGCACCACCCCGGAGATGGCGCCGGCGCCTTGCAGGGCGCGTCCGACCGTCACCCAGAACAAGTCGGGCGCCCAGGCGGCGAGCGCGCTGCCGAGGGCGAACAGCGACAGGCCGAAATACAGCACCGGACGCCGGCCGATGCGGTCAGAGACCCAGCCGAAGGGAATCTGCAGTGCACCTTGGGTAAGGCCGTAGATGCCCATCGCCAAGCCGACGCGGGCATGGTCCTCGCCGCCGGGCAGGGTGGTGGCGTACAGCGCGAACACCGGCAGGATGACGAACAGGCCGAACAGGCGCAGCGCCGAGATCGAGGCCAGCCATGCCGTGGCGCGCATCTCTGCGCGGCCCATGCGCGGTGGCGCGGCCGCCGGTTCGGCGGCGGGCGACGGGGCGATGCCGGCGGAAAGGGCGCGTTCGGTGTCCATGCTCGGGAGGTGTGGCGGGGCGTGTCCGGTCGCAAAAGTGCGACCATTCTTGGGCCGAACCGCAGTCAGAGGCTAATATTATCAGTTTGGGTTCGGGCCCCCTCCATGGACTTCATCCGCATTCGCGGCGCACGGACGCACAACCTCAAGAATGTCAGTCTGGACCTGCCGCGGGACCGGCTGATCGTCATCACCGGGCTCTCCGGCTCAGGCAAGTCCAGTCTTGCGTTCGACACCCTCTACGCCGAAGGCCAGCGTCGCTACGTGGAGAGCCTGTCGGCCTACGCGCGGCAGTTCCTGCAACTCATGGAGAAGCCGGACGTCGACCTGATCGAGGGGCTCTCGCCGGCGATCTCGATCGAGCAGAAGGCGACCAGCCACAACCCGCGCTCGACCGTGGGCACCGTCACCGAGATCCACGACTACCTGCGCCTGCTGTTCGCGCGCATCGGCGAGCCGCGCTGCCCCGACCACGACGAGCCGCTGGCGGTGCAGACCGTGTCGCAGATGGTCGACCACGTGCTGGCCCTGCCCGAGGACACCAAGGTCATGGTGTTGTCGCCGGTGGTCACCGACCGCAAGGGCGAGCAGGCTGATCTCTTCGAGGACCTGCGCGCGCAGGGTTTTGTGCGTGTCCGTGTCAATGGCGAGGTCCACGAACTCGACGCCGTGCCGCGGCTGGACAAGAAGCGCAAGCACAGCATCGAGGTGGTGGTTGACCGGCTGAAGGTGCGCGAGGACGCCAAGCAGCGTTTGGCCGAGTCTTTCGAGACGGCGTTGCGGCTGTCGGAGGGGCGCGCCGTGGCGTTGGAGATGGATTCGGGCAAGGAGCACCTGTTCAGCCAGAACTTTGCCTGCCCGGTCTGCGGCTACTCCATCGCCGAACTCGAGCCGCGTCTGTTCTCCTTCAACAACCCGGTCGGCGCATGCCCCAAGTGTGATGGTCTGGGCATCGTCACCTTCTTCGACCCCAAGCGGGTGGTGGCCTTTCCGCAACTGTCACTGGCCTCCGGTGCCATCAAGGGCTGGGACCGGCGCAACCAGTTCTACTTCATGATGCTGCAGAGTCTGGCGCGGCACTACGGCTTCTCCACTGAGACGCCGTTCGAAGCGCTCTCCGAGGAGCACCAGCGTGTTGTGTTGCATGGCTCCGGCCGCGAGGTCATTCCCTTTACATACTTGGGCGAGCGCGGCAACACCTTTCTGAGGGAGCACAGCTTTGAGGGCATCATCCCCAACCTCGAGCGGCGCTACCGCGAGACCGACTCGACGCTGGTGCGCGAGGAGCTGGCGCGCTATCTCAACAGCCAGCCTTGCCCCACCTGCGAGGGCGCGCGGCTGCGCCGCGAGGCGCGTCACGTGTTCGTCGGCGGCGAGACCTTGCACGCGATCGCACGCAAGCCGCTGCGCGATTCGGTGCGCTTCTTCGACGAACTGGTCCTGAGCGGCCAGCGCGCCTCGATCGCCGACAAAGTGGTCAAGGAGATCCGCGCGCGGCTGCAGTTCCTCATCAACGTCGGCTTGGACTACCTGGCGCTGGACCGCTCGGCCGACACCCTGAGCGGCGGCGAGGCGCAGCGCATCCGGCTGGCCAGCCAGATCGGCTCGGGCCTGACCGGGGTGATGTACGTGCTTGATGAGCCGAGCATCGGCCTGCACCAGCGCGACAACGACCGCCTGCTGGCCACCCTCAAGCGCTTGCGCGACATCGGCAACACGGTGATCGTGGTCGAGCACGACGAGGACGCCATCCGCGCCGCCGACTACGTGGTCGACATGGGCCCTGGTGCCGGCGAACACGGCGGCGAGATCGTCGCGCAGGGCACCTCGGCAGAAGTGACCGCTCACCCCGATTCGCTCACCGGCGCCTTCCTCGCCGGTCGGCGGCGCATCGAGATGCCGGGTGGGCGCATCGCCCCCGGCGAGCGTTGGCTGCGCGTGCTTGGTGCCACCGGCAACAACCTGCAGAACGTTGACCTGGCGATCCCGGTGGGGCTGCTCACTTGCGTGACCGGCGTGTCCGGTTCCGGCAAGTCCACCCTCATTAACGACACGCTCTATATCGCCATTGCGCGCACCTTGTATGGCGGCAGCAGCGAGCCAGCGGCGCACGCGGCAGTCGATGGCTTGCAGCACTTCGACAAGGTCATCTCGGTCGACCAGAGCCCGATCGGGCGCACGCCGCGCTCCAACCCGGCCACTTACACGGGGCTGTTCACGCCGATCCGCGAGCTGTACGCCGGCGTGCCGTTGTCGCGCGAGCGTGGCTACGGCCCGGGCCGCTTCAGCTTCAATGTGAAGGGCGGTCGCTGCGAGGCCTGCCAGGGCGACGGTGTGATCAAGGTCGAGATGCACTTCTTGCCCGACGTCTACGTGCCCTGCGACGTCTGCCACGGCAAGCGCTACAACCGCGAGACGCTGGACGTGCGCTACAAGGACCGAACCATCTCCGAGGTGTTGGCGATGACGGTGGAGCAGGCGCTGGCGTTCTTCGACGCGGTGCCGGTGGTCGCCCGCAAATTGCAGACATTGATGGACGTCGGCCTGGGCTACATCACGCTCGGCCAGAGCGCGACCACCCTTTCCGGTGGCGAGGCGCAGCGCGTCAAACTCTCACTTGAGTTGAGCAAGCGCGACACCGGTCGCACGCTCTACATCCTCGACGAACCGACTACGGGCCTGCACTTCCACGACATCGACCTGCTGCTCAAGGTGCTGCACCGCTTGCGTCAGCATGGCAACACGGTGGTGGTGATCGAGCACAACCTGGATGTGATCAAGACCGCCGACTGGATCGTCGACCTCGGCCCCGAGGGCGGGGCGGGCGGTGGGCGCATCATTGCCACCGGAGCGCCGGAGGATGTCGCGGCGACGCCCTTTCCGGTCTTCGGCCTTGAAGATCACGTTGCACCCACGGACGTTTTCCCAACGGAGAGAGACAAGAGCCGACGCGCGCTCCCCGGAGTCATAGGCAAGAAGTAACAAGGCCGTCCACCAGAGCGATGCTGGGATACCATCGTAGAGCGTCTTCTCCTGTGCCGCCGACGCTAGGAGCCGCTCCATCTCCTCTGTCATCCAGGCTTCGGGGACGCGCTCCGGCACGCGGATGAGCGGGATCGTCG
>RFSW01000059.1 GCA_009923755.1 Betaproteobacteria bacterium
TGAAAGCCAGGGCCGACCAGTTCCACACCCTGACGGATACGCCGGACCGCGGCCACCGGCGCAGCTGTGCGTACCGTTGCGATGTCGCGGTGCAGACGTTGCAGGTAGGTGCGCGCGCCACCGCGCACGGTCAGCCACTGCGGCCGCCCCTCCACCTGCAGCAGATGGTGGTTGTGGCAGAACTGGACAAAGCTGCGCAGCGGGAAGCCCAGCATGGTTGCCTTGGGACAGGACCAGATGGAGGCCGCCATCGGCAGCAGATAAAGGTCGCGCAGGCTGTCCCCGAATCGCCGTTCGGCCAGGAACTCACCCAGCGTGCACTCGGGGAAGGCACCGGACTCGGCCATCGCTGTGGTTTCGCGGTTGAACCGCAGGATGTCGCGCAGCATCGTCAGAAACGACGGGCGCAGCAGGTTGCCGGGCTGAGCGAAGACCGTCGACAGGTCGGTGCCGGCCCACTCCAGATCGGGCTCGTCCAAAGAAAATGAAAAACCCATGCTCGACTCGGCGATGTCGACACCGAGGTGCTCGAACAAGCCGCACAGGTGCGGGTAGGTCTTGCGGTTGAACACCAGGAAGCCGGTATCGACAGGCCAGGTCAGACCGTCGAGGGTGAGGTCTACCGTGTGGGTGTGCCCGCCGGCACGCCCTTCGGCTTCGAACAGGGTCACGTGATGCGTGCGCGACAATAACCACGCGGCAGCGCTGCCTGCGATGCCGCTGCCGACCACGCCGATGCGCAGGCGCGCACCGCCTGCCGGAGCAGGTGCTTTGACTTTGGGCAGATCGGTATTGCTCATGCTCGCATGCTGATGGACGCAAGGGTCCGGGCCATCGGTACGAGGCGGCATGATGCCTCAAACCGGCTGCGGCAGCCCTACCGGGCGGGCTGCTCTGAGTCTTAGGGCTGCTCTGCGAGCAGTCGCTCGATGGCGCTGGTGAGTTCCGGGCTGTTCGGCTCGACGCGCGAAGAAAAGCTCGCAACCTTACGGCCGCTGCGGTCGATCAGGTATTTGTGAAAATTCCATTGCGGGCGATCGCCCGTGGTCTTGGCGAGTTCCTGAAAGAACGGGTGCGCCTTGCCGCCGACCACCTCGGTTTTGCTCATCATCGGAAACTGCACGCCGTAGGTCAGCCGGCAGAAGTCTGCGATCTCTTTTTCGCTGCCGGGCTCCTGGTTGCCAAAGTTGTTGGAGGGGAAGCCCACCACCACCAGGCCCTTGGCCTTAAGGTTGGCGTAGAGCTTCTCGAGACCGTCGTACTGGCGGGTAAAGCCGCAATAGCTGGCGGTGTTGACCACCAGCACAACCTTGCCCTGGTACTGACATAGGGGCTGCGGTGACTTGTCCTGCAACTGCTGGAAGGTGTGGTTGAGCAGCGGCGCGCAAGCCGCATGGGCGGTTTCGGTCATGGTGAGGGCGCTCATAAGGAACACGGTAAGGGACAGCAACGGACGGACGGCGCGGCGTGCGCACGCATGAGGCGCAATCAGGGCATTCACGGGCATGGCGATCACCGGGGCAACAAGGACTCATCTGTGAGTACTGGCCGCCGGTTTTGGTTCGTCGAGACGGCGCCCCCGGGTCGTTTATATAAGCCATCCAGCTATGGACACCATCCAGATAGGTCGTTAGGCTCAATCATGGCGCAACTCTCTCCAGCAGGCATGTCCGACTCCTTGCGCACCTCGGCGGATGCGGCCGACACCGAAGCGGTCTGCATCCCAATCGCCATCGTTGAACGCGACACCGGTATCGCCAAAGACACGCTACGCATCTGGGAGCGCCGGTATGGTTTCCCGAGTCCCCAGCGCGATGCCAACGGCGAACGCAGCTACTCGGCCACCGACGTCGAGAAGCTGCGCACGCTCAAACGTTTGATGGACCAGGGCATGCGTCCGGGCAAGCTGATCGGACTGCCGTTGTGCGAGTTGCAGGACATCGCCCAAGCCCGGCCTTTGCGCACGCGGAGCCGCGACGAGCAGGTGGTGGCGGACCGCGTCATCCGTCTGGTGGGGCGCCAGCAGGCGAGCGAGTTGCGGGCCTATCTGCACCGCCTGCTGATCCAGCAAGGTTTGCGCGGCTTCCTCTCGCAGACTCTGGCCCAGCTCAATCTAGACATCGGCGACGCTTGGGCCCGCGGTGTCATCAGCGTGGCGCATGAGCACCTCTACACCCAGGCGGTACAGACCGTCTTACATGGGCTGATCGCTGGCCAGCCCGTGAGCCAGGGGCATCCACGCATCCTGCTCACTACAGTGCCCGGCGAATCGCACGCACTCGGGCTGCTCATGGCAGAGGCGCTGTGGAGCGCCGAAGGAGCCGAATGCGTCTCTCTGGGCATACAGTTTCCGGTCGCCGACATCCCAGCGGTGGCGATCGACGGCAACATCGACGTGGTTGCTCTGTCTTTCAGCCAGGCATTCAACGGTCTGCAGGCGATGGCTTCGCTGCGCACGCTGCGCGCCCAGTTGCCGTCGCAGATCGAGATCTGGGCCGGTGGCGCGGCGCTCGGCGGGCGGCGCAGGTTGGAAGGGGTGCGCATCCTCGGGCCGATCGAGAGTGCGGTGGATGCACTCGCCGACTGGCGGACCGCGCGCAACGCGCCGGCGCACTAAAACCCCGGCAGGGCATGCGCGGGGGCCGCCCGCCGGGCCCGCTGCGCTGACTATAATCGGCGCTTTGCTTTGAGCGCCCCGCATGCAGCCTCAGTACCAGCCTGCCGACGTCGAGGCCCGTGCCCGCCAACATTGGGCGGCCCGCAACGCCTTTCGCGCCGTTGAGGACCCGACGGTCCCGCGTGAGCGGCGCTACTACTGCCTGTCGATGTTCCCTTACCCGTCGGGTAAGTTGCATATGGGGCACGTGCGCAACTACACCATCGGCGATGTGCTGACGCGCTGGCATAAAGCGCGCGGCTTCAACGTGCTGCAACCGATGGGCTGGGACGCCTTCGGTCTGCCGGCCGAGAACGCGGCCATCCAGAACAAAGTGCCGCCGGCGCAGTGGACCTACAGCAACATCGCCTACATGAAGGGCCAGCTGCAGGCGCTCGGGCTCGCCATCGACTGGGACCGCGAACTGGCCACCTGCCAGCCGGACTACTACCGCTGGAACCAGTGGCTGTTCCTGCGCATGCTCGAGAAGGGCGTCGCCTACAAAAAGACGCAGACGGTGAACTGGGACCCGGTCGACCAGACGGTCTTAGCGAACGAACAGGTGATCGATGGCCGCGGCTGGCGCACCGGCGCCTTGGTAGAGAAGCGCGAGATTCCTGGCTATTACCTTGGCATCACGCAATACGCCGAGGAGCTGCTGTCGGCGCTGGATGGTCTCGGCGGCTGGCCGGAGCGCGTGCGTACCATGCAGGCCAACTGGATCGGTAAGAGCGTCGGCGTGCGCTTCGCGTTCGGTCACGACATCCGCGACGCCTCGGGTGCGCCGATCGGCGACGGCAAGTTGTGGGTGTTCACCACCCGCGCCGACACCATCATGGGCGTGACCTTCTGCGCCGTTGCGGCCGAACATCCGCTGGCGCTGCACGCGGCTTCGCTCGATGCCAAGGTCGCTGCATTCGTGGACAAGTGCCGACAGGGCACGCAACAGGAGGCCGAGCTCGCCACACAAGAGAAGGAAGGTGTGGCGACCGGTCTGAGCGTGACCCACCCGCTGACCGGCGAATCGGTGCCGGTGTGGGTCGGCAACTATGTGCTGATGGGCTACGGCGAGGGCGCGGTGATGGCGGTGCCGGCGCACGACGAGCGCGACTTCGGCTTCGCCCAGAAATACGGCCTCGCCATCAAGCCGGTGATCGACGTCGCCGGGCAAGCCTTCTCCACTGATCGTTGGCAGGAGTGGTACGCCAGCAAGGACGGCCGCTGCGCCAACTCCGGTGCCTACGATGGCAAGGGCTACGCCGAGGCCATCGACGCCATCGCCGCCGACCTCGCCGCCCGCGGCGTCGGCGAGAAGAAGGTGCAATGGCGCCTGCGCGACTGGGGCGTGAGCCGCCAGCGCTACTGGGGCTGCCCGATCCCGATCATCCACTGCCCAAGCTGCGGCGATGTGCCGGTGCCCGACGACCAGCTACCGGTGGTTCTGCCCGAGGACTGCGTGCCGGACGGCTCCGGCAACCCGCTGCGCAACCGCGCCGACTTCCTCCACTGCACCTGCCCCACCTGCGGCGGCGCGGCGCAGCGTGAGACCGACACCATGGACACGTTCGTGGACAGCAGCTGGTACTACGCCCGCTACTGTTCGCAGGGCAACAATGGCGCGATGGTCGACACCCGAGCCGACTACTGGATGCCAGTGCAGCAGTACATCGGCGGCATCGAGCACGCCATCCTGCACCTGCTGTATTCGCGCTTCTGGAACAAGGTGATGTGCGACCTCGGCCTGATGCGCGAGCGCGAACCCTTCGCGCACCTGCTCACCCAGGGCATGGTGCTCAACCACATCTTCTCGCGCCGCACCGACAAAGGCGGCATCGAGTACTTCGCGCCGGACGAGATCGACGCTGTGCGTGATGACGCCGGCCGCATCACTGGCGCCACGCTTAAGACCGACAGCAGCGCCGTGGGCTACGACGGCATCGGCACCATGAGCAAGTCCAAGCGCAACGGCGTCGACCCGCAGGGGCTCATTGATGCTTACGGCGCCGACACGGCGCGCTTCTTCATGATGTTCGCCAGCCCGCCGGAACAAACCTTGGAGTGGTCGGACGCCGGCGTAGAAGGCGCCTACCGCTTCCTCAAGCGCGTCTGGGCCTATGCAGCGGCCCATGCGGACGCCATCCAGACTGCCGGCCCGCTGCCTGGTGATCTCGACAGCGCGCTGGCCGACGCCCGCCGCGACATCCACCTCACGCTCAAACAGTGCAACTTCGACCTGGGCCGCCAGCAGTTCAATACGGTGGCATCCGGTTGCATGAAGCTCCTCAACACGCTGGAAAAGTTGCCCACTGGAACGCCGGCGGCGGGTGCCGTGGCGCGCGAAGGCTTGGCCATCCTGCTGCAGGTGCTGGCGCCCATCACACCGCATATCGCCCAGGCGCTGTGGGCTGACCTTGATTTGGGCGAGGACATCCTGACCGCGGGTTGGCCGGAGCCGGATGCAAATGCGCTGGTGCAGGACGAAGTCGAGTTGGTGCTGCAGGTCAACGGCAAGCTGCGCGGCAACCTGCGCGTGGCCTCTGATTCAGGTCAAGACGCCATCGAGCAGGCGGCGCTGGCCAGCGAGGTCACCGCGCGCTACCTTGAAGGCCGTCCGGCGAAAAAGGTGATCGTGGTGCCAGGCCGTCTTGTCAACGTGGTGGGCTGATGCACCGGCGCTGGTTCGCGCTCGCTGCACTTTGCGTGTCAGCTTTTGCGCTGGCTGGCTGTGGCTGGCATCTGGCCGGCACCCTACCCGGCCAGACGCCACTGGGCATGGTCAGGATCAGCGGCGAGCGCTCCGGCACGGCAGCGGTGCTGCGCGAATCGCTGCGTGTCAGCCGCGGCGTGCAGTTGGTCGAGAACGATGACCCGGCGGCGCTGCAGATCGCCATCCTTGCCGATGCCACCGGCCGGCGCATCGTTGCGCTCTCAGGCGCAGGCCGCGCGCGCGAGTTCGAGATCGTCCAGACGGTGCGTTTCAATGTGCGCTTTCAGGGCCAGGACCTGATCCCCACTGACACCATCGAGTTTCGTAGCCAGATCTCTTATGACGACTCGAGTGTGCTGAGCAAGGAATACGAGATCGCGGCCTTGGTCGAATCGATGCAGCGTGACGCCGCCGCGCAGATCCTGCGACGCTCGGCAGCGCTCAAGCGCTGACGCATGGCCCACGGCGACCGCCCCGGTCTGTGGACAGTGCTCGGTGACGAGCCGCTGTTGATGCTCGAGGCCGCCGACCGCATCCGAGCCTCGGCGCGTGCAGCGGGCTTTGAAGAACGCACCACCCTCACCGCCGCCGGCCATTTTGATTGGATGCAATTGGCGCGAGCCGCCGACTGCCTGTCCTTGTTCGCCACCCGTCGACTGATCGAACTGCGTATCCCCGGCGGCAAGCCGGGGGATGCCGGTAGTGAGGCGATCCGGCGTTACTGCGAGCGCCTGCCGGACGAGACCGTGACACTGGTGAGCATCGGGTCGGCGGATTGGTCGACGCGCAAGACCGTTTGGTTCAAGGCCCTCGACCAGGCTGGCACAGTGATCGATTGCAACGCGCCGGCCACCGACGAACTCCCGGGCTGGATCGCCAGCCGTCTGGCTGCACAGGGGCAGACTGCCGATAGCCAGACGCTGGCCTTTTTGGCGGCGCGCTTCGAGGGCAATCTGTTGGCGGCGCGTCAGGAGCTCGACAAGCTTGCGCTGCTGTTCTCGCCCGGGCCACTCGATGCCGCAGCCGTGCGCGAGGCGGTGCTCGACGTCGCCCGCTACGATCCGCAGCAGTGGGTCGAGGCGCTGCTGCTGGGCGACATGGCGCGCGCCGGGCGCGTGCTTGCCGGTCTCGCCGCCGAGGCGGTGAGCGTGCCGTCGCTGACCTGGCTGCTGAGCGACCACCTTCAGGCTGTCTGGGCGGTGGCGGAAGCGGGCGGCCGCGCTGACGACGGGCTGCGTCGCGCGCACCGCCTGTACGGCGAGCGCGAGCGGCTTGTCAGCGGTGCTGCGCGACGGCTGTCTTTGCGTCAGGTCGAGCGTGCGATACGCACCCTGGCGATGGCCGAACGCGCTGGCAAGGGCCTCGAGCCCCTGCACGACGTCTGGCAGATCCTCGCCAATCTGTCGACCGGCTTGGCGCCGGAGCGGCGCAGGGCGGCTGCATGAAAAGGTTGGTATTGGCCAGCAACAACGCCGGCAAGCTGCGCGAGCTCAAGGCCGCGCTGGCGCCGCTCGGCATCGAGCCGGTGACCCAGGGTGAACTCGGCATCGCCGAGGCTGAGGAGCCCTACGTCACCTTCGTCGAGAATGCCTTGGCAAAGGCCCGCCATGCCAGTGCTGCCAGTGGCCTGCCGGCACTCGCCGACGATTCCGGCATCTGCGTCGCCGCCCTCGGCGGGGCACCGGGCGTGCGCTCGGCGCGCTTTGCCGGCGAGCCGCGTTCGGATGGCCGCAACAACAAGCGCCTGCTCGACGTGCTGCATGGCGAGAGCGACCGCCGCGCCTGGTATCACGCGGTGCTGGTGTTCGTGCGTCACGCAGAGGATCCGCAACCCGTGATCGCAGAGGGCAGCTGGCACGGCGAGATCGCGCTTGCACCGCGCGGAGCGGGTGGCTTTGGCTACGACCCGATCTTCTGGTTGCCAGAGCGCGCCTGTACCAGCGCCGAACTCGACCTCGAGACCAAGCAGGCCATGAGCCATCGCGGGCAGGCCTTGCGGGCGCTGCTCGAGCGGCTGCCGGGCCGCTGGTGAAGCGCAAGGCGCGTCAGCCGGCCACCGTCTCCTTGCCAGGCGCGCATTGAGCATGGCGAATCGCGTCATTCCCATCGTGGGTCTGGCACCTGCCGGAGGCGCGTCAGCCGTCTCGGCTTTGCCGACGGACGACGGTGGCATCCGCCTCTCGGCCGTCCCGCCGCTGTCGCTCTATGTGCACTTTCCGTGGTGCGTGCGCAAATGCCCCTACTGCGACTTCAACTCCCATGAGGCCCGCGAGGCACCGGACTTTGAAGCCTACGTCGACGCCCTGATCCGTGACCTGCAGGGGGCGCTGCCGATGGTCTGGGGACGCCCGGTGGTCAGCGTGTTTTTTGGTGGGGGCACGCCGTCTCTGGTACCCATTGCAGCCTTTAGCCGGCTGATGGACAGTCTGCGGACCCTGCTCAATCTGCAACCCGGTCTCGAAGTGACGCTGGAGGCCAACCCGGGGACGGCCGAGGAGGCCCGCTTTGCCGGGTACGCCGCGGCCGGTGTCAACCGCATCTCGCTGGGTGTGCAGAGTTTCGACGACGCGATGCTCGCGCGGCTCGGGCGCATCCATGGCGGCGACGACAGTCGACGGGCGGTAGATATGGCGTTGCGCCACGTGCCACAGGTCAATATCGACCTGATGCACGCGCTGCCGGGGCAGACGCCGGCTCGCGCTGTGGCCGATGTGCGCCTGGCCATCGCGCGGGGGATCGGGCACATCTCCGCGTACCAACTTACGCTTGAGCCGAACACGGCGTTTGCCGCCGATCCGCCAGCCGATCTGCCAGAGGCCGACGCCGCCGCAGACGTGGCCGATACGGTGGAAGCCGAACTCGCTCAGGCCGGATATGAACACTACGAGACCTCGGCGCATGCTCGCAGCGGTGAGCGTTGCCTGCACAACCTCAACTACTGGGCTTTTGGCGATTACCTCGGCATCGGTGCCGGCGCTCACAGCAAGCTCTCATTCGCCGAACGCATCGTGCGGCATGCCCGCTTTAGACATCCACGGACCTATCTCGACAAGGCAGCGCAGGTCGATCCGGTGGCCGATGGCGTCCCGGCGACCATCGAGGAGGCACGCGACCTGCGCACCGATGAACTGCCGTTCGAATTCGCCCTAAACGCCTTGCGGTTGACCGCCGGTTGCAACGCTGCGCTATACACCGCACACGCCGGTCGCCCGAGCAGCGATTTGCTCAAGCGCCTTGATGCGGCGCGCAGGCTCGGCTTGGTCGATGTTGAGGCCGGCAAGGTGAGGCCGACCCGCCTCGGCCGACGCCACCTCAACACGCTGCTGGAGACGCTGCTGCCTTAGCGCTTCTTTGGCGTGAAATTACAGGCCTTGGCAGCAGCGTCTTTGGCTGCCGAGAGCGTCTTTGCACTCTGCTTGACGCTGTCCGGGTCGCGAAACAGCGCCGCGCGCTTGCCGCCGGTGTTTGCGCCGTGTTGCGCCACATCGCCATCCTGAAACTGCTCGTAGGTGAGATTGGCCGCAAGTTGGTCCATCACGCAGGAGCACTTGTACATGGCGTCGAGGCTGCCACCGTTCTCCTGCATACATTCGTTGACAAAGAGGTGACGGTCGATGGTGGGAAAGTCCTGCGGAGCGGCAAGGGCCGCAGCCGGGCAGAGCAGGGCGGCAAGAACGAACTTTTTCATGAAGGCTCCAGAGTGGCGAAGGTTGAGGGGCGATTGCCGCAAGACAAGCGCGTCAGAATGATGAAACGGTTCTAAGTTCCCCGCGAGGGAGAAATCGCGGGAACTGAACGCCGGAAACGCCTGTCGATGACCGCGACGCCGTCCTCACCAAGGCCGACCCGTCGCTTAGCAAATCAAAATCATCGAGGAGAAAACACTATGCGCAATTTCGCTGCCGCTTTCGTCGCCGTCAGCCTGCTGTCGCCGTTCGCTGCCTTCGCCGAAAATTGGAACGCGATGGATGCCAACAAGGATGGCTACATCACCCCGCAAGAGATGGTCGACCACTTCAAGAAGACCGGCGTCTACAAGTAAGCAGCTTTCTGCCGCTTGCTGGGGCGCCCGCGGGCGCCCTTTTCGTTGCCACGTCCCGGCGGCGCCTCATCGCTGTGTCCGGTCGCCGCAGGCGCGGTCACTAGGCGACAGTCGCTCGCGCCGCCACGATCTCGTCCATCAAGCGCAGTCCGGCAAAGGCGTCTTTGGCGTAGAACACGCGGTCCGGCGCGGTGGTGTACGCCTGGCTGCAATCCTGTTCGACAAACTTGCGCGTCAAAGCCGCCCCCCCGAGGATGACCGGGATGTCGTAGCCCTCACGCGCCATCTCCTCAAGGTTGTCCTTCATGATGACCGTGCTCTTGACCAGCAGCCCGCTCATACCTATGGCATCGGCCTTGTGCTGCTTGGCCGCCTCGAGCATGTTGATCAGGGGCTGCTTGATGCCGAGGTTGATGACCTTGTAGCCATTGTTGGTGAGGATGATGTCGACGAGGTTCTTGCCGATGTCGTGCACGTCGCCCTTGACCGTCGCCAGCACCAAGATGCCCTTCTCTTGGCCCTCGATCCGCTCCATGAAGGGCTCGAGGTAGGCCACCGCCGCCTTCATCGTCTCTGCGCTCTGGAGCACGAACGGCAGCTGCATCTCGCCGGCGCCAAACAGCTCGCCCACCACCTTCATGCCGTCGAGTAAGAGGTCGTTGATGATGGACAGCGGCGGGTAGGTCTTCATCGCCTCGGCAAGGTCGTCGCTCAGGCCCTGTTTGTCACCGTCGATGATGCGCAGCTTGAGCACTTCCTCGATGGTGTCCGGCCGCGACTTGACCACTGCCGTTGTGGTGCGGTCCTTGAACTTGTCGACGAAGGTCAGCAGCGGATCGCCCGCGTCCCAGCGGTTGAAGATGAGGTTCTCGGCAGAGATGCGCTCATCCTCGGCGATCTTGTGCAGGGGCATGATCTTGGCAACGTGGATGATCGCGGCGGTCATGCCGGCCTTCTCGGCGTGCGCCAAAAAGACTGAATTGAGTACGTGGCGCGCGGCCGGGTTCAGCCCGAAGCTGATGTTGGAGAGGCCGAGCATGACCTGGCACTCGGGCAGCTCGGCACGGATGCGCTCGATTGCTTGCAGTGTGGCGATGCCGTGCTCGCGGTCGTCCTCCACACCGGTACAGATGGTGAAGGTGAGCGGGTCGAACAGCAGATCTTCGGCCGGAAGGCCGTGCTGGTTGACGGCAAAGTCGTACAGGCGATGCGCGACCTCGAGCTTCTTGTCGACGCTCTTGGCCATGCCGTCTTCGTCGATGGTCAGGGCGATCACCGCGGCGCCGAACTTCTTGGCCAGTTGCAGCACCTTGGCTGCTCGTTCCTCGCCGTCCTCGAAGTTGATCGAGTTGATGATGGCCTTGCCACCGATCAGCTTGAGTGCGGCCTCCAGCACCGGGTACTCGGTCGAGTCGATGACCATCGGCACGGTGACCTGCCCGCGGTAGCGCGACACCACCTCGCTCATGTCGCTCACCTCCGGCCGGCCCACATAGGCGGTGCACACATCCAGCGCGTGGCTGCCCTCGCGCACCTGGTCGCGGCCCATGGCGGTGATGCCGTCCCAATCCTCGGTGGCCAACAACTCGCGAAACTTCTTGCTGCCGTTGGCGTTGCTGCGCTCGCCAATGGCGAAGATCGCGCGCTCTTGGCGCAGCGGCACGCTCGTGTAGAGGCTGGCGACGGACGCCTCCCACTGCGGGTCGCGATGGACCGGCCTCTGGTCGACGCGGGCATCGAGCATGTCACGCAGCTGGCGGATGTGTTCGGGCGTGGTACCGCAGCAGCCGCCGATCAGGTTGATGCCGTCTTCCTCGACGAACCGCCCCTGCCACTCGGCGAGCTCGTAGGGCAGCAGCGGGTACTCGGTCTTGCCATCCACCAGCATCGGCAGGCCGGCGTTGGGCATGACCGAGATGAACTTGCGCCACTTCTCGCCCAGATACTTGACGTGCTCGGCCATCTCGGCCGGCCCGGTGGCGCAGTTGAGGCCGATGCCATCGATGTCCATTGCATCCAATACGGTTGTGGCACAGCCGATGTCCGAGCCGACCAGCATGGTGCCGGTGGTCTCGATGGTCACCTGCACAAAGATCGGGATGTCCTCGCGGCCCTTCTCGCCGCCTTGATGGTCAGCAGGTCCTGGTTGGTCTCCAGCAAAAAGCAGTCGATGCCGCCGTCGATGAGGCCGCGCGCCTGCTCGGCGTAGCTCTCCTCAAGGATGTCGTAACTGGTGTGGCCGAGGCTGGCGAGCTTGGTGCCGGGCCCTACCGAACCGAGGACATAGCGCGGCCAGTCCGGCGTGCTGTATTCGTCGGCCAGACGACGGGCGATGGCCGCGGCGTCGCGGTTGAGCTCGTAGGTGCGCTCGACCAAGTCGAACTCGGCAAACACCACCTTGTTGGCGC
>RFSW01000060.1 GCA_009923755.1 Betaproteobacteria bacterium
ATGGCCAGCAATTTCCCCGAGCACCGCATCAACATCATCGATACGCCGGGACACGTCGACTTCACCATCGAAGTTGAGCGTTCAATGCGCGTGCTCGACGGCGCCTGCATGGTGTATTGCGCGGTCGGCGGTGTGCAGCCGCAGTCGGAGACGGTGTGGCGTCAGGCTAACAAGTACCGTGTGCCGCGACTGGCGTTCGTCAACAAGATGGATCGCCAAGGCGCCGACTTCTTCAAGGTTCACGACCAGATGCGGTCGCGCCTCAAGGCCAACCCCATTCCGATCCAGATCCCAGTTGGTGCCGAAGATAATTTCTCCGGCGTGGTCGACCTGATCAAGATGCGCGCCATCATCTGGGACGACGCCAGCCAAGGCACCAAGTTCGAGTACGGTGAGATCCCGGCCGAACTGCAGGACAAGGCCGTGGAGTGGCGCGAGAAGATGCTGGAAGCTGCGGCCGAGGCCTCCGAAGAGATGATGGAGAAGTATCTCGGCGAAGGCGACCTCTCGGAGGAAGAGCTCAAGCGCGCTCTGCGCGAGCGCACCGTCAAGGGCGAGATCGTCCCCATGCTGTGCGGTTCGGCATTCAAGAACAAGGGCGTGCAGGCGATGCTCGACGCCGTCATCGAGTTCCTGCCAGCCCCGGTCGATATCCCGCCGGTGGGTGGCACCGACGAGAAGGACAATCCCGATAACCGGAAGGCCGACGACAGCGAAAAATTCTCGGCGCTGGCCTTCAAGTTGATGACCGATAAGTTCGTCGGTCAACTCACCTTTATCCGCGTCTACTCTGGCGTGGTTAAGACGGGTGATTCGGTCTACAACCCGATCAAGGGCAAGAAGGAGCGCATCGGCCGTCTGGTGCAGATGCACGCCAACAAGCGCGAAGAAATCGACGAGGTGCGCGCCGGTGACATCGCCGCTGCCATCGGCCTGTCGCAAGTGACGACCGGCGAGACGCTGTGCGACCCGGATAAGGTCATCACGCTCGAGCGCATGGAATTCCCCGAGCCGGTCATCCACGTCGCTGTCGAACCGAAGACCAAGGCTGACCAGGAGAAGATGGGTTTGGCACTCGGCCGCCTGGCGCAGGAAGATCCGTCTTTCCGCGTGCGTACCGATGAAGAATCGGGCCAGACCATCATCTCCGGCATGGGCGAACTGCACCTCGAGATCATCGTCGATCGCATGAAGCGCGAGTTCAACGTCGAAGCCAACGTCGGCGCGCCGCAAGTGGCCTACCGCGAAGCCATCCGTGGCTCGGTAGAGATCGAAGGTAAGTTCGTCAAGCAATCGGGCGGTCGCGGGCAGTACGGTCACGTCTGGCTCAAGCTTGAGCCGGCCGAAGCCGGCAAGGGCTTCGAGTTCGTCGACGCCATCAAGGGCGGCACCGTGCCGCGCGAATACATCCCGGCGGTCGAGAAGGGTCTGATCGATTCTCTAGGCAATGGCGTGCTCGCCGGCTTCCCGGTGGTCGACATCAAGGCCACCCTGTTCGACGGTTCGTATCACGACGTCGACTCGAACGAGAACGCATTCCGCATGGCTGCCTCGATGGCCTTCAAGGACGGCTGCCGCAAGGCTCAGCCGGTCCTGCTCGAGCCGATTATGGCGGTCGAAGTCGAGACCCCAGAAGAGAAGATGGGCGATGTCATGGGCGATCTTTCGTCCCGCCGCGGCGTCATTCAGGGCATGGACGACATGCCGGGTGGCGGTAAGGCGGTGCGTTGCGAGGTGCCGCTGTCGGAGATGTTCGGCTACTCGACCACCTTGCGCTCCCTGACTCAGGGTCGCGCCACGTATTCGATGGAGTTCAAGCACTACTCGGAAGCGCCGCGCAATGTCGCGGACGCCATCATCAACAAGAAGTAATCACCCAAGTATCCAGGAGCACTCATCATGGCAAAGCGGACCAAGCCGCACGTGAATGTTGGGACGATCGGTCACGTGGACCATGGCAAGACGACGTTGACGGCGGCGATCACGACGATCCTGTCGAAGAAGCATGGTGGTGAGGCCAAGGGTTACGCGGATATTGATTCGGCGCCGGAGGAGAAGGCGCGCGGGATCACGATCAACACGGCGCACGTCGAGTACGAGACGGACACGCGCCACTATGCGCACGTTGACTGCCCGGGTCACGCTGACTATGTGAAGAACATGATTACCGGTGCGGCGCAGATGGATGGTGCGATCCTGGTGGTGTCGGCGGCTGACGGTCCGATGCCGCAGACGCGCGAGCACATCCTGCTGGCACGTCAGGTGGGTGTGCCGTACATCATCGTGTTCATGAACAAGGCCGACATGGTCGACGACGCTGAGTTGCTCGAGCTGGTCGAGATGGAGGTTCGTGAGCTGCTGAGCAAGTACGACTTTCCGGGTGATGACATCCCGATCGTGATCGGTTCGGCGCTGAAGGCGCTTGAGGGTGACACCTCGGACATCGGTGAAGGCGCGATCATGAAGCTGGCTGATGCGCTGGACAGCTACATCCCGACGCCGGAGCGTGCGATTGACAAGCCGTTCCTGCTGCCGATCGAGGACGTGTTCTCGATTTCGGGTCGTGGCACGGTGGTGACGGGTCGTGTCGAGCGCGGCATTGTCAAGGTGGGTGAGGAAATCGAGATTGTCGGTATCAAGCCGACGGTGAAGACCACCTGCACCGGTGTGGAGATGTTCCGCAAGCTGCTGGATCAGGGACAGGCGGGTGACAACGTTGGCGTGCTGCTGCGTGGTACCAAGCGTGAGGATGTGGAGCGTGGTCAGGTGCTGGCCAAGCCGGGCAGCATCACGCCGCACACCAAGTTCTCGGCGGAAATTTATGTGCTGAGCAAGGACGAGGGTGGTCGTCACACGCCGTTCTTCAATGGCTACCGTCCGCAGTTCTACTTCCGCACGACGGATGTGACGGGTGCGATCGAATTGCCGGAAGGCACTGAGATGGTGATGCCGGGTGACAACGTGTCGATCACGGCTGCGCTGATTGCGCCGATCGCGATGGAAGAGGGCTTGCGCTTCGCGATTCGCGAAGGCGGCCGCACCGTCGGCGCCGGCGTCGTCGCCAAAATCATCGAGTAACCAGTTGTCATGCCTGAAAAGCCCGCTATAATCGCGGGCTTTTCGTTTTTCGCTCTTTAAGGAAGCCGCTCCATGCAAGGTCAAAAAATCCGTATCCGCCTCAAGGCGTTCGACTATCGTCTCATCGACCAGTCGGCCCTGGAGATTGTCGAGACCGCCAAGCGATCGGGCGCCGTCGTCAAGGGCCCGGTGCCGCTGCCGACCCGCATCGAGCGCTTCGATGTGCTGCGCTCGCCCCACGTCAACAAGACGTCGCGCGACCAGTTCGAGATTCGCACCCACCAGCGCCTGATGGACATCGTCAACCCGACCGACAAGACCGTCGATCTGTTGATGAAGCTCGATCTGCCCGCCGGCGTGGACGTCGAGATTAAGCTGCAGTAAAGGTTTTCTCGCAGTACCGCTGTTCCATAAACCGCCGGTCAATCGAAACCGGCACCCGTTCAAGGGGCAATAAACATGAGTCTAGGTCTTGTAGGCCGAAAGGTCGGCATGACTCGGGTATTCGGCGACGATGGTGCGTCGACCCCGGTCACCGTGCTGGACCTTTCCAATAATCGGGTGATTGGCACCCGTACGCCTGACGTCAACGGCTACAGCGCCGTGCAAGTGGCGTTCGGCGAGCGTCGTGCCAGCCGCGTCATCAAGCCGATCGCCGGGCAGTATGCTAAGGCCGGTGTCGAGGCGGGTCGCGGCATCCACGAGTTCCATATCGACGCGGCCATCCTGGCCGACTTCGCGCCGGGCAAGCCGCTGTCGGTCGAGATCTTTGCCGTCGGGCAAAAGGTCGATGTCACCGGCACCAGCCAGGGCAAGGGCTTCAGCGGTCCGATCAAGCGTCACAACTTCAGCTCGAACCGTGCCAGCCACGGCAACTCGATCTCGCACAACTCGCCCGGCTCGATCGGCATGGCGCAGGATCCGGGCCGCGTGTTTCCGGGCAAGCGCATGGCGGGTCACCTCGGTGCTGCCAAGCGCACCACGCTCAACCTCGAGGTGGTTCGCGTGGATGCCGAGCGCCAACTGCTGTTGGTCAAGGGTGCGGTGCCGGGCTCCAAGGGTTCCGACGTCGTCGTCCGTCCGGCCGTGAAGGGAGGTGCCTGATGGAACTGGCGCTCATCAATGACAAGGGTAAGCCGGTGAAGGGTGGCGTCACCGCCTCCGATGACCTGTTCGCCCGCGATTACAACGAATCGCTGGTCCACCAGCTGGTCACCGCCTTCCTCGCCAATGCGCGTCAGGGTACCCGTGCCCAAAAGGGTCGCAGCGAGATCGCCAAGTCGACCCGCAAGCCGTGGAAGCAGAAGGGTACGGGACGCGCTCGCGCTGGTATGGCCTCGAGCCCGCTGTGGCGTGGCGGTGGCCGGATATTCCCGAACCTGCCGGACGAGAACTTCACCCAGAAGGTCAACCGCAAGATGTATCGCGCCGGTATGGCGACGATCCTGTCGCAGTTGGCCCGTGAAGAGCGGCTGTCGGTCGTCGAGAGCTTTGACATCGAAGCGCCCAAGACCAAGCTTCTCGCCGAGCGTCTTAACGCGATGGGTCTTAAGGAGGTTCTGATCATCACCGACGAGGTGAGCGAGAACCTGTACCTGTCGTGCCGCAACCTGCCGCACGTCTATGTGGTGCCGGTCAGCCATGCCGATCCGGTCAGCCTGGTCGGCTCGCGCAAGGTGCTGGTGACCAAGGCGGCGGTGGCCAAGATGGAGGAGATGTGGGCATGAGCACGATCAGCCAAGAGCGTATCTATCAGGTGCTGCTCGCACCGCACATCTCCGAGAAGAGCACCTTTGTTGCCGAGCGCAACAATCAGGTTGTCTTCCGGGTCGCTTCGGACGCTACCAAGCCGGAGATCAAAGCCGCGGTCGAAGCTTTGTTCAAGGTCGACGTGGAGTCGGTGCAAGTGGTCAACGTCAAGGGCAAGCAAAAGCGTTTCGGTCGTTTCACCGGTCGCCGCAGCGATGTCCGCAAGGCTTACGTCGGCATCAAGGCCGGCCAAGACCTTGATCTCACGATGGGGGCCTGAACATGGCACTGATCAAAGTCAAACCGACCTCTGCTGGCCGCCGTGCGGTGGTCAAGGTGGTCAATCCGGATCTGCACAAGGGCAAGCCGGTCGCCGGCCTGATCGAGCGCAAGAACCGCACCGCGGGCCGCAACAACAACGGCCACATCACCACCCGCCACATGGGTGGTGGTCACAAGAAGCATTACCGTGTGGTGGATTTCAAGCGTAACGACAAAGACGGCGTGCCCGCGCGCGTCGAGCGCCTCGAATACGACCCGAACCGTAGCGCCCACCTCGCCCTGCTTTGCTATGCCGATGGCGAGCGTCGCTACATCCTGGCGCCGCGTGGAGTGAGCGCCGGCAGCCAGATCTTCAACGGGTCCGAGGCGCCGATCAAGCCGGGCAACTCGCTGCCGCTGCGCAACATTCCGGTGGGCTCGACCATTCACTGTATCGAGATGCTGCCGGGCAAGGGCGCGCAACTTGCGCGTGCTGCGGGTACCTCTGTGCAGCTGCTGGCGCGCGAAGGTGTGTACGCGCAGCTGCGTTTGCGCTCGGGAGAGATCCGCAAGGTCCACGTCGACTGCCGCGCCACCATTGGCGAGGTCGGCAACGAGGAGCATTCGCTGCGCTCGATCGGTAAGGCTGGTGCACAACGCTGGCGTGGTATCCGCCCGACAGTGCGCGGCGCCGCCATGAACGCCGTCGACCACCCGCACGGTGGTGGCGAGGGCAAGGCCGGCCAAGGGAACCCGCATCCGGTGAGCCCGTGGGGCCAGCCGACCAAGGGTTACCGCACCCGTCGCAACAAGCGCACGAACAGCATGATCGTTCGTCGCCGTCACGCCACCAAGGGGTAAGCCATGGCACGTTCAATCAAGAAGGGCCCGTTCTGTGACCACCATCTGGTCAAGAAGGCTGAGACCGCGCGGTCGACCAACGATAAGCGTCCGGTCAAGACTTGGTCGCGTCGCTCAACGGTGCTGCCCGATTTCGTCGGCATGACCATTGCCATCCACAACGGCCGTCAGCATGTCCCCGTTCTGATCAACGAGAACATGGTCGGCCACAAGCTCGGCGAGTTCGCCCTGACCCGTACGTTCAAGGGTCACTCGGCGGACAAGAAGGCCAAGAAGTAAGGAGAGACGACAATGCAGACCAAAGCCGTACTGCGTGGCGTCCGCCTGTCGGCCCAAAAGGGTCGCCTGGTGGCCGATCAGATCCGGGGTCTCCCGGTCGACCGCGCTCTCAACATCCTGGCCTTTAGCCCCAAGCGTGGCGCGGAGATCATCAAGAAAGTGCTCGAGTCGGCGATCGCCAACGCTGAGCACAACGATGGTGCCGATATCGACACGCTCAAGGTGATGAGCATCTACGTCGACCGTGGGACCTTCATGCGCCGCTTCACCGCGCGCGCCAAGGGTCGCGGCGACCGCATCATGAAGCCGACGTGCCACATCACGTTGACTGTTGGCAATTAAGGAGCGGACATGGGACAGAAAATCAGCCCGCGCGGCTTCCGCCTGAGTGTGACGCGTGACTGGGACAGCCGCTGGTATGCCACCAGCAAGAATTTCCCCGGCCTGCTCAACGAAGACGTGAAGGTTCGTGGCTTCCTCAAGAAGAAGCTGCGCGGCGCCGCCGTTAGCCGTGTCGTCATCGAGCGTCCGGCCAAGAATGCGCGCATCACCATTCACAGCGGTCGCCCGGGTGTGGTGATCGGCAAGAAGGGCGAAGACATCGAAGCGCTGAAGTCGACCTTGCAGAAGATGATGGGCGTGCCGGTGCACGTCAACATCGAAGAAGTGCGCAAGCCGGAGACCGATGCGCAGCTGGTTGCCGACAACATCGCGCAGCAGCTTGAGAAGCGCATCATGTTCCGCCGGGCCATGCGTCGGGCCATCCAGAACGCCATGCGTCTGGGCGCTCAAGGTATCAAGATCATGAGCGCGGGTCGTCTTAACGGCGCCGAGATCGCGCGGACCGAGTGGTATCGCGAAGGCCGCGTGCCGCTCCATACGCTGCGCGCGAACATCGACTACGCCACCTCCGAGGCGCTGACGACCTACGGGATCATCGGCATCAAGGTGTGGATCTACAAGGGAGAGGTGCTGGGCCAAGGCGAATCGCCGGCGGTGGCACCTGAAGCAGAAAAACGAGTGAGAAAGGCGGGCCCGAAGAATGCTGCAGCCGTCTAGAACTAAATACCGGAAGGTCCAGAAGGGCCGTAACACCGGCATCGCGACCCGCGGCAACAAGGTTAGCTTTGGTGATTTCGGCCTGAAGGCCGTGGCCCGTGGCCGCATCACCGCGCGCCAGATCGAGGCCGCCCGTCGTGCCATGACCCGTCACATCAAGCGGGGCGGCCGCATCTGGATCCGCATCTTCCCGGACAAGCCGATCTCCAAGAAGCCGGCCGAAGTCCGCATGGGTGGAGGCAAGGGTAGCCCGGAATACTGGGTCGCCGAGATTCAGCCGGGCAAGGTGCTGTACGAGATGGATGGCGTGCCTGAGGCGCTGGCTCGCGAGGCATTCCGCCTTGCCGCTGCCAAGCTGCCGCTGGCCACCACCTTCGTTCTCCGTCACATCGGGAGCTAAGCCATGAAGGCGAGCGAACTTCGTAATAAGTCGGTCGACGAGCTGAACGCCGAACTGATGGACCTGCTCAAGGCCCAGTTTTCGGCGCGCATGCAGCAGGCGACCCAGCAGCTGACCGATACCAGCCAGCTCAAACAGGTGCGCCGCGACATCGCGCGCGTTCGCACCCTTCTGCGTGAAAAGGCCTCAGCATGAGCGAACAGACCACCCTGCGCCGGTCCGAGACCGGCCGCGTCGTCAGCGACAAGATGGACAAGACGGTCACGGTTCTCGTCGAACGTCGGGTCAAGCACCCGATCTACGGCAAGGTCGTGACGCGTTCGAAGAAGTACGCTGCGCACGACGAGACCAACGACTGCCACACTGGCGACTTGGTGCAGATCGAAGAATGCCGTCCGATCTCCCGTAACAAGTCGTGGCGGGTCACTCGCGTGGTTGAGCGGGCGATCAGCTGAGAGCCTTGCAACGTTTCAATACCGCCGAGGGCTTGCGCGAGTCTGGTTTCTCGCGCTAGACTTTCAGGCTTAGTTTTTGATGCCCCAGCGAAAGCTCGGGCAACCCTCCCGCCGGGTCTCGACCCGGTTGGGTTCGCCCCTCCGGGGTCCAAGACTGGCGTCCACCGGGCGCTAAGTTGGAGATGACATCGTGATTCAAATGCAATCCCGGCTCGACGTAGCCGACAACACCGGCGCCCGTTCGGTGATGTGCATCAAGGTGCTCGGCGGCTCCAAGCGTCGCTACGCCTCGGTGGGCGACATCATCAAGGTCAGCATCAAGGACGCAGCGCCGCGTGGTCGTGTGAAGAAGGGCGACGTCTACAACGCGGTCGTTGTGCGCACCGCCAAGGGCGTTCGTCGCCCGGATGGCTCGCTGATCAAGTTCGACGGCAATGCGGCCGTTCTGCTCAACAACAAGCTGGAGCCCATCGGCACCCGTATCTTCGGCCCGGTCACGCGTGAACTGCGTACCGAACGCTTCATGAAGATCGTGTCGTTGGCGCCGGAAGTCATCTGAGGCGTCGCCATGAGAAAGATCCGTCGTGGAGATGAGGTGGTTGTCCGTACCGGACGCGACAAGGGCCGGCGCGGTCAAGTTGTCGGCGTGCTCGATGAGCAACGCGTGCTGGTGCAGGGCATCAACCTGGTCAAGAAGCACGTCAAACCGAATCCGATGAAGGGCGAACCGGGCGGCATCGTCGCCAAGGAAGCGCCGATCCAGGTCTCCAACATTGCCATTTTCAACCCCGCGACCAGCAAGGCCGATCGCGTGGGTATCCGCGTCCTCGAGGACGGCAGCCGGGTTCGCTTCTTCAAGTCGACCGGCGAGACCATCGCAGGTTAAGGGGCAGACGACATGGCACGTTTTGAAGAGCAGTACCGCAACGAAGTGGTCAAGTCGCTGATGAGCCAGTTCGGCTACAAGTCGGTGATGCAGGTCCCGCGCATCGAGAAGATCACGCTGAACATGGGCGTGGGCGAGGCCGTGGCTGACAAGAAAGTGATGGAACACGCCGTCGGCGACATGCAGAAGATCGCTGGTCAAAAGCCGGTGGTGACGCTGGCGCGCAAGTCGATCGCGGGTTTCAAGATCCGTGAGGGCTACCCGGTCGGCTGCAAGGTGACGCTGCGCAAGCGTCACATGTATGAGTTTCTCGACCGCCTGATCACTATTGCGTTGCCGCGCGTCCGCGATTTCCGGGGCGTGTCCGGCAAGGGCTTTGACGGCCGTGGCAACTACAACATGGGCGTCAAGGAACAGATCATCTTCCCCGAGATCGAGTACGACAAGGTCGACGCATTGCGCGGCATGAATATCACGATCACCACCACCGCCAAGACCGACGACGAGGCGCGCGCCCTGCTGGCTGCGTTCCGCTTCCCGTTCAAGAACTGAGGCACAGCAATGGCTAAGTTGGCTCTCATCAACCGCGAGATCAAGCGTCGCAAGACCATCGATCAGTTTGCCGGCAAGCGTGCTGCGCTGCAGGCGATCATCGACGACCAGTCGAAATCCGAGGAGGAGCGCTACGCCGCTCGTCTCAAGCTGCAGCGTCTGCCGCGTGACAGCAGCCCGTCGCGCCTGCGCAACCGGTGTCAGGTCACCGGTCGTCCGCGTGGCGTGTTCCGCAAGTTCGGCCTCGGCCGCAACAAGCTCCGTGAGATCGCCATGCAGGGCGGTATTCCCGGGCTTGTCAAGGCCAGCTGGTAAGGGAGGCCGCCATGAGCATGAGTGATCCGATCGCCGATATGCTGACCCGCATCCGCAACGGTCAGGCGGCTGAAAAGACGATAGTCGATATGCCGTCGTCCAAGTTGAAGGTGGCTATCGCCCAGGTGTTGAAGGACGAGGGTTACATCGAAGATTTCTCGGTGCGCAACGACGCCGGCAAGGCGACGCTGAGCGTGGCTTTGAAGTATTACGTGGGCCGCCCGGTCATCGACCGCCTCGAGCGTGTTAGCCGCCCGGGCTTGCGCATCTACCGCCAGAGCCGTGACATCCCTCGGGTGATGAACGGCCTGGGTATCGCCATCGTCTCGACGCCCAGGGGCGTCGTCACCGACCGCAAGGCGCGCAGCCTTGGCGTGGGTGGCGAGGTCCTGTGTCTGGTCGCGTAAGGGGGAGCTATGTCACGTATCGGAAAATCCCCGGTCACGCTGCCGTCCGGTGTTGAGGTGCAGATCGGTGCCGGTTCGATTGCGGTCAAGGGCCCCCTGGGCCAGCTGGTGCAGACCCACCCGGCGTACGTCGCGGTGGAGCAGGGCAGCGGCCAATTGCAGGTCAAGACCGTAGAAGACAGCATCCGCGCCCGCGCAATGAGCGGCACGCTGCGCGCTCTGGTGGCCAACATGGTAACCGGCGTCAGCAAGGGTTTCGAGCGCAAGCTCAACCTGGTCGGCGTGGGTTATCGGGCTCAGGCGCAAGGCGACAAGGTGAACCTGTCGCTCGGCTTCTCGCACCCGGTCGAGCACAAGATGCCGGTGGGCATCAAGGTTGAGACGCCGACGCAGACCGAGATCGTGCTGAAGGGCATCGATAAGCAGGTGGTCGGTCAAGTCGCCGCGGAGATTCGCGCATATCGCCCGCCGGAGCCCTACAAGGGCAAGGGTGTGCGGTACTCCGACGAGACCGTGGTGATCAAAGAGACCAAGAAGAAGTAAGGGGCCGACAACATGGACAAGAAGCAATCACGTCTGCGCCGGGCCCGAAGCACCCGGCTGCGTATCCGGGGTCTGCGTGCTGTGCGACTGGCGGTCAACCGTTCGAATCAGCACATCTACGCGCAGATCATTGCCGCCGATGGCGGCAGTGTGCTCGCCAGCGTCTCGACGCTGGACAAGGCGGTGCGCGGGGCGATCACCAACGGTGGAACGGTGGGCGCAGCCGAGCAGGTCGGCAAGATGATCGCCGAGAAGGCCAAGGCGCTGGGTATCGAAGAAGTCGCGTTCGATCGCAGCGGTTTCAAATTCCATGGTCGCGTGAAGGCGCTGGCGGAAGCCGCGCGTGAAGGCGGACTTAAGTTCTGAGCGGGGCTGCGATGGCAACCAGAAATCAGCAACAAACCGAAGACAAGGGCGACGGCCTCCGCGAGAAGATGATCGCGGTGAATCGCGTCACCAAGGTCGTCAAGGGTGGCCGCATTCTCGGCTTCGCTGCACTGACCGTGGTCGGCGACGGTGAAGGCGGTGTCGGCATGGGCAAGGGCAAGGCGCGCGAAGTGCCATCGGCGATGCAAAAGTCGCTCGATGAGGCGCGGCGTACCTTGGCCAAGGTGCCGCTCAAGGATGGCACGTTCCACCACGCGGTGATCGGTCGCCACGGTGCATCCACCGTGCTGATTCAGCCCGCATCGGAAGGTACTGGCATCATCGCTGGCGGGCCGATGCGTGCAGTGTTCGAAGTCATGGGCGTGCGCAACGTGCTCGCGAAGTGCTTCGGTTCCACCAATCCCTACAACGTCGTGCGCGCCACCATCAACGGCCTGCGCAACGTTTACACGCCGTCCGAAGTCGCCGCCAAGCGTGGCAAGTCGGTCGAAGACATTCTGGGTTGATCATGGCCACCGAAAAAACCACAGCCACTAAGCCGGCTCGCAAGACCGCCGCCAAGACCGCAGCACCTG
>RFSW01000007.1 GCA_009923755.1 Betaproteobacteria bacterium
AAGAACATCATCCAGGGCCTCAACGACATCGACTGGGGCAAGAAGACCATGATGGTTCGCATCAATGGTCTGGACACTCACTACATGTACCGCGACGTAGTCGATATCGTCGAAGCCTGCCCGCGCCTCGACATGATCCTCATCCCCAAGGTTGGCGTGCCGCAGGACGTCTACGCCCTCGACATGATGGTCACGCAGATCGAGACCGCCAAGAAGCGCACCAAGCGCATCGGTTTCGAAGTGCTGATCGAGACCGCGCTGGGCATGGCCAACGTCGAAGCGATCGCCCAATCGAGCAAGCGCCTCGAAGCCATGAGCTTCGGCGTGGCTGACTACGCCGCCTCGACGCGCGCCCGTACCACGGTCATTGGTGGCGTGAACAAGGACAGCGTGGTGCTGACCGACAAGGACGAAGCCGGCAACCGCGACGCCTTCTGGACCGACCCCTGGCACGCCGCGCAGACCCGTATGATGGTGGCCTGTCGTGCCTACGGCTTGCGCCCGATTGACGGCCCGTTCGGCGACTTCAACGACCCGGATGGCTACATCTCGGCGGCCAATCGCTGCGCGGTGCTCGGTTACGAGGGCAAGTGGGCGATTCACCCCAGCCAGATCGAACTGGCCAATCAGGTCTACACGCCGTCGGCCGGCGAGGTCACCAAGGCTCGTCGCATCATCGAAGCCATGGCTCAGGCTGCCAAGGAAGGCAAGGGCGCAGTGTCGTTGGACGGCCGTCTGATCGACATCGCCTCGATCCGTATGGCCGAGGCTCTGATCGCCAAGGCTGACCAGATCGCTGCCAGCTGAGCGTTGCAGGCAGCGCCGCGCGGAGTACTCCGCCGGCGCACACTAAGGGGCCCGCCTGTGCGGGCCTTTTTTATGCTTCAGGCGTGGAGCGCGGCCGGACCGGATAGCAACCGGGGCCGCCTCATCCGGTCCGCCCTTGACCGGCTAGCCTTTGGCTGCGCGGTTGAACAGGTCCTCGCGCTCGCTCAGCCGGGCGATGCCCTTGGCGGTGAGTGACACGATGCTGGTGCGCCGGTCGTCGCCAGGATTGACTGCGACCAAGCCTTCGCTGGTCATCCTGCGCAGGTACTTGGTCAGGGTCTGCAGGGTGCCGAAGCTTTCCTGCTTGACCAAGTCGGTCATGTTGATCTGGCGGCTGGCCCTGGTGGTCTCGTAGAGATAGCCCAGGAGGTCATCTACCCGGCGAGCGTCGTTGTCGTCCTTGTAAACCGCTCGCATCAGGCTGAGGAAGCGGACATAAGCAAGATCTTGCATATGGAACCTGTCTCTTTAAGTTTCGTTTTATGAAAACATTTTTCACCGCCGGGATTAGACCACCACAATAATGTGTGTGCAATGAAGAACCGCAGCGTTGTTCTAGAACAAATGCATTGCGCATGTCCTGTCTCGACAGACCCTATCTGTATCTATTCTTCATCTCGCGCAACTGGGCGAAGACCGCCCCAGACGAGGCAAGGCTCGCTCCCGCCGCGTGCTCTGCGTGCCGCCTCAAAACATCGATGTGACCTCGAAGAAACGGGTTGCATCGACGTTCGTCGCCAATGGTTGATGGCAAACTCGGTTGCCCGTTGTCGCGCAAGGCGGTGACCACGTCGCGTCTTCGCAGCAGGTCTTGATTGTCAGGATCGACGCTCAGGGCGAAGCGGATATTGGCAGCGGTGTATTCGTGCGTGCAGTAGACAAACGTGTCTTCCGGTAGCGCCGCCAGCCGCTGTAGCGAGGCATGCATCACCGCCGCCGGCTGATCGATGCGGCCGCAGCCGCAGGCGAACAGGGTGTCGCCGCAGAACAGCCGGTTTTGCCCATAATAGGCCACATGTCCCACCGTATGACCTGGCACGTCCAGCACCTCGAGCACCAGCCCCGGCGCATCCAACGTCACCCGGCTGCCATCGCCTACCGCGTGTGTCAGGCCGGGTACCGGTTCGCGCGCCGGGCCGTACACCGGGATGTCGCGGCTGGCGAGCAGCGCCGGGATGCCGCCGATGTGGTCGGCGTGGCTATGCGTCACGAGGATGGCGCGCAGAGCCAGGCGCTGCGCGCGCAGCGCGGCCTCCACCGGAACCGCGTCGCCTGGATCGACCACCACTGCATCGCGGCCGTCGTGGATCAGCCACAGGTAGTTGTCTTCGAAGGCGGGGATCGGCAGAACCTGAAGTCCGTCGTCGGGGCAGGGCATGAGGGTCGACATGAAACCGAGAGTAGCGCATGAATTCGGCTGCACTCGCTCGGGAATGGTGGCAAACGCCGCTCGGCGCCCATCTGCTCGCGCAAGAGCAGGAGCTGCTCGATCCGGTGGTGCAGGATGTGTTCGGTTACCACGCGGCGCAGCTTGGTTTGCCGGGTGTCGACCTGCTGCGCGAAAGCCGCATCCGTAGCCGCGGCATCGTGGCCGTGGACGGCGGCGATGTGGTGGCCCGTGCCGACCAGTTGCCACTCGCCGACCGCAGCATCGATCTCCTGCTGCTGCCGCATCTGCTGGAGTTCGCCGGCAATCCGCACGCGGTGTTGCGTGAGGCGGTGCGCGTATTGATGCCCGAGGGACAACTCATCATCCTCGGATTCAATCCCTTCAGCCTTTGGGGACTGCGGCACTTCGCCGGTGGCGGCTATCCGTGGGCCGGGCGCTTCATCCCGGTGCCGCGCCTGCACGACTGGCTGCAGTTGCTCGACATGGATACGCGTGGCGGCCGTTACACGGCTTACGCACCGCCATTGCGCCACCCGGCGGCGCGTGACCGCTGGGCGTTCATGGAGAAGGCGGGCGACCGTTGGTGGCCGATGGCCGGTGGCGTCTACATGCTGCAGGCGGTCAAGCGGGTACGCGGACTGCGTGTACTGCAGCCGCAAGCGGGTCGTCGTGCCGTGGCCAAGCCGGTGCTGGTGGCCACCGGACGCAGCCAGCGCCATCTGCGTCGGGTGCCTCCGCCATGAGTGCGCCGGCAACGGTGACCCCGCCTGCCGTGGTCGATGTCTACACCGACGGCGCCTGTCGCGGCAATCCGGGCCCGGGTGGCTGGGGCGTCTGGCTGCGTTGGGGCGAGCACGAAAAAGCCATGCACGGCGGCGAGCCGCACACCACCAACAACCGCATGGAATTGCGCGCCGTCATCGAGGCGCTGGCCGCACTCAGCCGGCCCTGTGAGGTGCGGCTGCATACGGATTCGCAATACGTGCAGAAGGGCATGACCGAGTGGCTGGTCGGCTGGAAACGGCGCAACTGGCGAACCGCGGCGGGCGAGGCGGTCAAGAACGCCGACCTTTGGCAGACCCTCGAGGCCGCAGCCGCGCCTCACCGCATCGAGTGGATCTGGGTGCGCGGCCACAACGGCCACGATGGCAATGAGCGGGCCGACGCCCTCGCCAATCGCGGGGTCGACGCCATCATCGCGGCCGGCCGCGGCAGTTCCAGGATGGACGCGGCATGAGGCTGGTCGTGCTCGATACCGAGACCACCGGACTCGAGGTGTCGCAGGGCCACCGCATCGTCGAGGTGGCGGCGGTAGAGCTGGTCGACCGCCGTCTCACCGGACGGCACTTCCATCGTTACATCAACCCGCAACGTCCCGTCGACGAGGGTGCGCTACGCGTGCACGGCCTCGATGAGGCATTTCTCGCCGATAAGCCCCTGTTCGCCGAGATCGCGGCTGACCTCGCCGAGTTCGTCGCCGGCGCCCGGCTGATCATCCACAACGCGCCGTTCGATACAGGCTTCCTCGCCGCCGAGTTCGAGCGGGTCGGGCAGCCTGACGACAGCCTGCTGGCCGATGTGCTCGATACCCTGGCCATGGCGCGCGAGCTGCATCCGGGCAAACGCAACAGCCTCGACGCCTTGTGCGAGCGCTATGGCGTCGACAACAGCGGCCGGACCCTGCACGGCGCGCTGCTCGACGCGGAGCTGCTGGCCGAGGTCTATTTGGCGATGACGCGCGGCCAGGAGTCGTTGATCACCTTTCTGGCCGACGAAGAGGCTGCCGGCCTGGCGACCGGTGACAGCGGTCTGCAGGCGCTGGCGCTGCGGGTGTTGCGCGCCAGCGAGCACGAAATCGCGGCCCACGATGCGGTACTCGCCGGCATGGCCGACAAATCGCCGCCGCTTTGGTCGCAGGCGTGAGCAGCGCCATGACCGAATTGGTGTCGGTGCTGATGGCCTGGGCAGTGCAGTTGAGCGGCTATCCGGCGCCGTCGCAGCTGCCCGAAGTGGTGCTGGTTCAGCATCAGCGACTGGTCGACGAGGCATGTGGCGGGCAAGCCTGCAAGGTGCAGGGCTGGTTGCCGCCGGGTGACCGCATCTACCTTGACGACCGGCTCGACCCGGTTGGCAACACCATGGACTCGTCGGTCCTGCTGCACGAGCTGGTGCATTACCTGCAACGCGAGTCGGGGCGCTTCGGCAGTGATTGCAGCGCCGCCATCGACAAGGAGCGCGAGGCCTACGCCACGCAACGCAGCTTCCTGGCCGCTTACGGTCAGCATGCGCCGATGTTCGTCGTGGTCCACGGTCTGGCCTGCGCCGGCCCCGGTGGCGTGCCGCCGACCCCGGGCGCGCCCGGCCATCGCGAGTAAGGCCGC
Organism: Betaproteobacteria bacterium; assembly: GCA_009923755.1. Taxonomy (GTDB): domain Bacteria; phylum Pseudomonadota; class Gammaproteobacteria; order Burkholderiales; family UBA3065; genus UBA3065. Next base: position 4,600 of record RFSW01000007.1, read on the forward strand.
AGACGACCGCGGTCTTCGGCGGTCGGATGGTGTCCCGTCGCCACCGCGACGCCAGACTTGCCAAATCCGTGTGACCCTGTATATTGCGGCCCTTGCATGGTGATGCAGTGCAGCATTGCAGCCATTGCGGTCTCGTCCCTGACCCCCGTCTGCCCAGCTTGATCTGGCAGCCTCCGACCGGTTGGCGACTTGCCCCGGCGGAAGGCTTTCGCAGCGCCCTCCGTTGAACATGACCTGATCCGTTGGCCACGCGCCAGCGGCCGGTGTCCGTTTGCTGCGTCATCGCATTCACAAGGCAGACCATGTCCGAACACCCTCAGGCCGCCGCTTCCGGCGCCACCGAATTCCCTGCCGCGGCGGCTCAACCGCCCGCGACCCCCAGCGCTTTTGCCGCACTCGGCCTTTCCAGCGAGCTGCTGCGAGCGGTCACCGAGGCCGGCTACGACCAGCCCACCCCGGTGCAGGCTCGTGCCATTCCTGCTGTGCTCGAGAACCACGATCTGATGGTCTGCTCACAGACCGGCTCCGGCAAGACCGCTGCCTTTCTGCTACCGGCCATCGAGCGCATGCAGCGTGCCCCGCGGCAGGGGGCGGCCCGTGGCCCGCGACTGCTGGTGCTGTCGCCCACCCGCGAACTGGCCACCCAGATCACCAAGGCCGCCGAGCAGTTCGTGCAGCCGTTCCGCCGTGTGCGTGTGGTGAGCATCCTCGGCGGCATGCCGTATCGCGTGCAGAACGCCATGCTGGCCAAGCCCTACGAGATCCTGGTCGCCACCCCGGGGCGTCTGATCGACCAGCTTGAGCGCGGCCGTATCGACCTCTCCGGGGTCGAGATGCTGGTGCTCGACGAAGCCGATCGCATGCTCGACATGGGCTTTATCGAGCCGGTCGAAGCGATCGCCGCTGCGACGCCGGCGAGCCGCCAGACCCTGTTGTTCTCGGCCACCCTCGAGGGCCGCGTCGCCGGACTGGCGCGTAACCTGCTGCGCGACCCGCAGCGTATCGAGATCAGCACGCCGCAGACGCGCCACGACAATATCGCGCAGCACATGATCCGTGCCGATGACATGGCCCACAAGAACAAGCTGATGCGTCACATCCTGCTGCAACCCGACGTCACCCAAGCGGTGGTGTTTCTCGCCACCAAGCGCGATTGCGACCGCATCGCCCAGGAGCTTGGCGACGACGGCTTCTCGGTGGCGGCCATGCATGGTGACATGGAGCAGCGCAGCCGCAATTGGACGCTAAACCAGCTGCGCGAGGGGCGTGTGCAGGTGCTGGTGGCCACTGACGTGGCAGCCCGCGGTATCGATGTGCCGGGGCTCTCGCATGTGATCAACTATGACCTGCCGCGCGCCGCAGAGGACTATGTGCATCGGATCGGCCGCACCGGACGCGCCGGCGCCCGCGGCACAGCCATCTCGTTTGCCGGACCGGCTGACGGCGTGGTGATCAAGCGCATCGAGCGCTACATCGACCGCAAAGTCGACGCCTTGGTGATCCCTGGGCTTGAGTCGCGTCGTCCGCCGCGCGATGCCAGCGAGCGTCCGGCTCGCAAGCCCGGCTTCCGGCCCAATTCCCCCGGCGGCTTCAACAAGCCGGGTGGCGGTGGCCTCAGGCGTGGTGCACCACGAAAGCCTTCTCGACCGTAAAGTTGCCGACACCGCGGTGGCTGGTCATCACCCAGCCCCGCTCTTCGAGCACATCGGTGACCTGCTTGTTCATCTCGGGATTGCCGCACAGCATCACGCGGTCGTGTTCCTTGTCCGGCTCGGGCAGACCCAGTTCGCGCGCGCCGGCGCCGGTCAGTAGCAGCTCTGAGCAACGCGCTGAGCGCTCGAACGGTTCACGGGTGACGCTGGGCAGGTAATGCAACTGCGGATTGGCGGCGCACAGTGCCTCGATGTCAGCCTTGTAGGCCAGCTCCGGGACGGTGCGCACGGTGTGCACCAGCACGACCTTCTCGTAGGCTTTGAATACAGCCGGGTCGCGGATCAGGCACATGAACGGGGCCAATCCGGTGCCGGTGGCGAGCAAGTAGAGCACCCGGCCAGGCTGCAGGTAATTGAGTGTCAGCGAGCCGGTGGCCTTGCTGTTGACCCACACCGAATCGCCCGGCTTGACGTGCACGAGGCGGCTGGTGAGCGGCCCGTCCGGCACGTGGATGCTCAGGAACTCAAGATGCGGCTGGTCGTTGGTCGAAACGATCGAGTAGGCGCGAGCGATCAGCTTGCCTTCCGGCTTGAGCCCGATGGTCACGAACTCGCCGTTCTCGAAGGAGAAGCCCTCAGGCCGGGTGGTGGTGAAGCTGAAGGTCTTGTCTGACCAGGTGCGTACCGTTTGAACGGTCTCTTCTGTGTAAGGCACGACGTACTCCGGAGGCTGAATTGAGTGAAGATATCAAAACTGTGGCCCGCCGTAGCTGAGCGGAATCATTTTTGTCATGAGTGAGATGCGTGGACGGGCGGGGTTTGCCGGGCTTTTGCGGGCTGCCTTCGTCATGCTTTTGCTGGCCGCAGCGCTGTCTGGCTGCGGCCGCCACGATCAGCCGTTGCCGCCGCCAAACAAGTCCGGCGAGCTGGTGGTGGTGTCGCGGCTGTCGCCGACCACCGTCTACCGCGACGCCGCCGGCGAATTGGCGGGCCCCGACTATGACCTGGTCAGCGCCTTTGCTGCCGAATTGGGCGTCAAGGTGCGCTGGGTGTGGGTCGACCGCGAGCGGCAGATGTACGAGCGGCTCGACCGTGGCGAGGCGCATCTGGCTGCCGCAGCGCTGTCGCCATCGGAGCCGGCACTGGCGCTGGCGCGCTTTGGCGAGCCCTTCTTCTGGCGCCATCAGGCCGTGGCGATGCGCGACGCAGATCGGCAGCTACCCTATCGGCCGCAGCAGTTGGCCGGGCTGCGAGGCTGGTTGGCGGCTGACAGCGCGGCCGAGCGCCTGCTCGGGCGTCTGCCGCCGACCGAACGGGCCGGCTGGACGCATGGCGATGGCGCCGGCGCGGTCGATGCGCTGCACGCCGTCAGCGAAGGCCGACTGGATTTCGCGGTGGTCGATTCTCTGCTGTTGTCGCGCCTGCGGCACTGGTTGATCGACCTCGACCAGGCCTTCGAGCTGCCTGGCCCGCGTCCGGTAGCGTGGGCCTTTCCGCGCTTCGGCAACGAGCCGCTGTACCGCGAAGCCGCAGATTTCCTGCGCCGCGCGCGGGTTGACGGGTCACTGGCCGCCATCCATGAGCGCCACTTCGGACATCTGCGACGGCTCGACACCCTCGACATCGGACAGCTCCTGCAGCACCGCGAGAGCCGTCTGCCGCGCTATCGCGACCTGTTTCGGCAAGCCGGCCAGCTCACCGGCATCGATTGGCGTTGGTTGGCGGCATTGGCCTATCAGGAATCCAAGTGGGACCCCTTGGCCACTTCGTGGACCAATGTCCGCGGCATCATGATGCTGACCGAGGGCACCGCACAGACCATGGGTGTGAGCAACCGGCTCGATCCGCGCCAGAGCATCTTTGCCGGTGCGCGCTACCTCGCACAGATCCGCGATTCGCTGCCTGCGACCGTGACGGGAGACGATCGCATCATGCTGGCGCTGGCGGCGTACAACCTTGGTGAGGGCCACTTGCGAGCGGGGCGGCGAATGGCCGAGGCGATGAAGCTCGATGGCACCACCTGGTCGGGCCTCAAGCGCGCGCTACCGGAGCTAGCACGCCCCGAGGTCGCCGCCCGCCTGGTCTCCGGGCCGGCACGTGGCGGTGAGGCGGTGGTGTTGGTCGAGAACGTCCGGGGTTACTACGAGGTACTGGCAGCGGCCGAGCATGAAGGGCCGGCTTACCGCGGCGGCATCGGGCGACTGTCGGCGGAGTTCTTGCGAGCCCGCCCGCGGGCTGCCGACCCGATCATCTGGTAAGCCAGATCACGCCGGTGTGCGCGGCGTCGTCATCGCACAGGTGTCAGAGCAGCGCAGCGCCACCCAGCCAGGGCTGCAGCGCCGCCGGGATGCGCACGCGGCCGTCGGCCTGCTGGTGGTTCTCCAGCACCGCCACCAATGCCCGGCCCACCGCCAACCCGGAGCCGTTGAGCGTGTGCACCAGTTCGGTCTTGCCGGCGGCATTGCGAAAGCGCGTCTGCATGCGCCGCGCCTGAAAGGCTTCGCAATTGCTGCATGACGAGATCTCGCGGTAGGTGCCCTGTGCCGGCAGCCAGACTTCCAGGTCGAAGGTACGCGCGGCGCCGAAACCCATGTCGCCACTGCACAGCTGCATCACCCGGTAGGGCAACTCCAGCAGCTGCAGGATGCGCTCAGCGTGGCCGACCATCTCCTCCAGCGCGGCATCGCTCTGCGCCGGCGTGGTGATCTGCACCATCTCGACCTTGTCGAACTGGTGCTGGCGCACCAATCCCCGCGTGTCTTTGCCGTGGCTGCCGGCCTCGGATCGGAAGCAGGGTGTGTGGCCAGTCAGCTTGATCGGCAGATCGGCCTCGGCAAGGATCTCGTCACGCACGCTGTTGGTCAGCGTCACCTCGGAAGTCGGGATGAGGTAGAGCGCCTCGCTTTCGCCGTCTTGCCCACCTTTTCTGGCAGCGAACAGGTCGGCTTCGAATTTGGGCAGCTGGCCGGTTCCGCGCAGACTTTCGGCGTTGACGATGTAGGGCGTGTAGCACTCGGTGTAACCGTGCTCGCGCGTCTGCACATCGAGCATGAATTGAGCGAGTGCGCGGTGCAGCCGCGCCACCGGGCCCTTCATGAAGACGAAGCGGGCGCCCGCCAGCTTTGTGCCGGTCTCGAAGTCGAGGCCGAGCGCTGCGCCGACATCGACGTGGTCCTTGACCGCGAAGTCAAAGGCGGGTGGCGTGCCCCAACGCCGCACCTCGACGTTGCCGCTCTCGTCCCCACCCACCGGTACGCTGTCTTGCGGCAGATTGGGCAGCGCCAGCAACAGCGCTTCCATCTCGCTCTGGATGACTTCGAGCCGCTCGGCAGAGCGCTTGAGTTCGTCGCCGATGCCGGCTACCTCGGCCATCACGGCGTCCACCGGTTCGCCCTTGCCCTTTAGCGCGCCGATCTGCTTGGAGAGTGCGTTGCGGCTCGCCTGGAGCTGCTCGGTGCGCGTCTGGAGGGTCTTGCGCTCGGCCTCGAGTGCGCTGAAGCGCGGCACATCGAGGAAAGGCTGCGGGTTCTTGCGGCGCGACAGGCGTTCGACCACGCCGTCGAGGTCGCGGCGCAGCAGGTTCACATCAAGCATGGGGACTCCGTGGGGCGAGCGGGCGCAGCGTGCGCCGGCGAGCGCGAATTCTAGCCGCGGCAGGAGGCGAGGGCGAGGGAGTGGATGAGGGGCGCGGTTGATGGCGCGCTGCGCTGGCGGCACCAACGCCCGGCTTGGCGCTCACTTGCCGGTCGGTTTGCGCGCCTCGGCGTCGAGCCCCTCGAGCCAAGCCAGCTTCTCGCCGATCTTGCCCTCCAGCCCGCGCGAGGTGGGTTGGTAGAAGCGCTGCAACGGCATGCCCTCAGGCAAATAGGTCTCGCCGGCAGCATACGCATTCGGTTCGTCATGGGCGTAGCGGTAGGCGTGCCCGTGGCCGAGGTCTTTCATTAGCTGCGTGGGTGCGTTGCGCAGGTGCGGCGGCACCGGCGCCGAGCCGTGCTGCTCTACGGCGGCGCGGGCGGCCTTGAAGGCCACATAACCCGCATTGCTCTTCGGCGCGATGGCCAGATATAGCACCGCCTGCGCCAGCCCCAGCTCGCCCTCCGGGCTGCCTAGCCGCGCGTAGGTGTCGGCGGCATCCAGCGCGACCCGCCACGCCCGCGGGTCGGCCAGCCCGATGTCCTCGATGGCGATGCGCACCAGCCGCCGCGCCAGGTACTCCGGGTCGGTGCCGCCGTCGAGCATGCGCATCAGCCAGTAGAGCGAGGCGTCCGGGTCGGAGCCGCGCACCGACTTGTGCAGCGCCGAGATCTGGTCGTAGAAGGCGTCACCGCCCTTGTCGAAGCGGCGCATGGCGGTGCCCAGCGCAGCCTTAACGGCAGCCAGGTCGATGTCGCCACTGCGGCCGCTGCACACCTGCTCCACCGTGTTGAGCAGACGCCGGGCGTCGCCATCGGCCCAGGCCACCAGGGCATCCGCAGCGGCGGTGGCCAGCGTGCAGCCCATCGACTCGGCACCGCGCTGTGCCAGCCCGCGCAGGGCTTCGGCATCCAGGCTCGCCAGCACGTACACGGTGGCGCGCGAGAGCAGCGCGCGGTTGACCTCGAACGAGGGGTTCTCGGTGGTGGCACCCACAAACGTGAACAGGCCGGATTCCACATGCGGCAAAAACGCATCCTGCTGCGCTTTGTTAAAGCGGTGCACCTCGTCGACAAAGAGCACGGTGTGGCGGCCACGGGCGCGGTTGGCCTGCGCCTGCTCCACCGCCTCGCGGATCTCCTTCACACCCCCCAGCACCGCCGAGATGGCGATCATCTCGGCGTCAAAAGCCGCGGCGGCCAGACGCGCGAGGGTGGTCTTGCCAGTGCCGGGCGGGCCCCAGAGGATCATCGAATGGGCGATGCCCTCGTCGAAGGCGCGGCGCAGTGGCGTGCCCGGGCCGAGGACGGCGGCTTGGCCGACGATGTCATCGAGGGCTCGCGGCCGCAGGCGCTCGGCCAGCGGAACACGGCCAACCGTATCGTCGAACAGGCCGGCTCCGCTCACACCCTCATTCCTGCAGCACGTCGACGCCCGGCGGCGGCTCGAACATGAAGGCTTCGGGAATCAGCTTGGGGTTACGCTGCACCTTGCTGAAGCGCAGCAGAATGGTCTGGCCGAAGGTGTCGGTGAGCTCCATGGCGGCGGGCTCACCCGCCGCGCTCATGCCGATGCGGATGCGTACAAAGCCGCTGTCGTCGCGTTTGGGCCGGCCCTCCAGCCAGTCCAGCCCGCCCTGCTCGCCGATGTTGCGCAGCGAATACGCGCTCTCGACCTGCGCGTCGCCCGCCAACAGCGAGGCCGGCGTGCCGGACATGGCGCCGCCGATGCCCCGCCGCGTCACTTGTCGCAGCTCCGGGTCGTAGAGCCAGAGCACCTTGCCGTCGCTGATGAGCAGCTGCTCGCTCGGCGTCTTGTAGACCCAACGGAACTTGCCGGGCCGCTGCAGCGCGAGGTAGCCGGTGTTGTTCTGCACCTCCTTCATCCGCTCGTTGAGCACGCGCTGGGTGAATTCGGCGGTTACGCTGCGCGTATCGGTGTTAAAGGCCCGCAGTTTGGCGATGGCGTCGGCATGGGCGGGTAGGCCGGCACTCAGCAGCACCGCAGCCAGCCACCAGGGCGTCGATGGTCGGCGCCGCGAGGTGGCGGCCGGAGATTTGCCGGCGCGCGGCAGTCGGGTGAATGGCATAGGGTTGGCGGTCATGGCGGCGCGGCAGCAAAGGCCACCACGTGGTCGGCGGCGATGCGGATACCGATGCGCGAACCGATGGCGTGGTCGTGATGGCTCGGTACCAGAGCCAGGGCCTGCACGCCGCCGTCGAGCTCGAGTGTGTAGAGGATCTGTGCGCCGCGGAACGCCTTGCGCAGCACGCGCGCGGTGTGCGGGCTGTCGTCATCATGGATGACATCGTCCGGGCGCAGCAGCACCTGCACCGGGCCGGCGGGCGGTCGCGGATGGTCGTCGGGTGCCGGCATGCTGCCGGCAGCCACCCGGCCAAACGGCATCTGCACGTCGCCCTGCGCCAGCATGTGTGCATCCACCATCACGCCCTCGCCGATAAAGCCGGCGACGAAGGGATTGGCAGGCCAGTGATAGATGTCGTAGGGCGGCGCCCATTGCTGCAGGCGCCCGGCTTCGAGGATGCCGATGTGGTCGGCCATGGCGAACGCCTCGCCCTGGTCGTGCGTCACCAACAAGGCGGTGGCACCGCGCTCGCGCAGCAGATCGGCGACTTCGCGCGCCAGGCTGTCGCGCAATTCGGGATCCAGATTGGAGAACGGTTCGTCGAGCAGCAGCAACTCCGGCTCCGGTGCCAGCGCCCGCGCCAGGGCTACCCGCTGCTGCTGGCCGCCCGAGAGCTCGTGTGGCCATGCAGCCTCCATGCCGGCGAGGCCCACCACCTCGAGCCAGAACGCCACCCGCCGCGCCCGCTCGCTGTCGCTGAGCCGGTGCAGACCGAAGCCGACGTTGCCACCCACGCGTAGATGCGGGAACAGCGCGTAGTCCTGGAACACCATGCCGATGCGGCGCGCTTCTGGCGGAAGGGTGTGCCCCACGCGACTGACGCAGTGGCCGGCGAGCTGGATCTCGCCGGCAAGCAGGGGCTCGAAGCCGGCGATCGCACGCAGCACAGTGGTCTTGCCGCAGCCCGAGGGGCCGAGCAGGCAGCCGATGTCGCCGCGCTCGAGCGTGAGGTCGAGCGCACTCACCACCGTACGTTCGCGGTAGCCCAGGCTGACCGAGCGCAATTCGAGCTGGCTGCTCATATCAAGTCGCTATGGCCTTCACAGCGGGTTCGCGGGCGGGTGTCGGCATGGCGGCGCGGGTTTGGCGGTCGAGCAGGATGAGGGGCAGCAGGCCGGTGGCGACGAGTGCCAGCGACGGCAGCGCCGCCGCCTCCCATTGGCCTTCGGACGTCAATTCAAAGATACGGACTGCCAGCGTATCCCAGCCGAACGGCCGGGTCATCAGGGTGATCGGCATCTCCTTCATCACGTCGACCAGCACCAGCGCGGCGGCTGTCAGCAAAGACGGCGCCAGCAGCGGCAGATGGACACGCAGCAGCCGCCGTCGGCTGTTTGCACCGAGGCTGCGCGCGGCGTCATCGAGCGAGTGGCCGATGCGCGACATGCCCGCCTCCACCGGGCCGGACCCGACGGCGAGGAAGCGCGCGACATAGGCGAACAGGATCGCCACCAGCGTCCCGCCGATGCGCCAGTCGATGCCGGTGATGGCCGGCAGGAGACGGTCGGCAAGCCCCAAGGCGACGAACACCCCCACCGCCAGTACTGCGCCGGGGATGGCGTAGCCGAGCGTCGCCACGCGAGTCGCCAGCCGGGTGACGCGCCCCGGCGACTCACGTCGCGCATACGCCAGCAGCAGCGCCGTGCCGACCACCAGCACGGCGGCCGCCGTGCCGAGTCCAAGCGTGCGCAGCGCGGCTTGCAGGCTGGTGGTGTCGATGCCGGCGCTGCTTGGCCAAGCCCACGCCAGCAATTGCGCCAGTGGCACGACAAACGCTGGCAGCAGCACGCTCAGGCAGGCGCCGCTGGCCAGCCCCGCGCGCAGGCCCGACAGCCGCTCGCCTTCGCTGGCGCGGCTGCGGCCGCTGCTCCAGTAGCCGGCGCGGTCGCGCAACCGGTGTTCGGTCACAGCGATGACGAAGCCGATCAGCAGCAGCAGGCTGGCCAATTGCGCAGCGGTGCCGAGCGAGAACAGACCGAACCAGCTCTTGTAAATAGCCGTGGTAAAGGTGTCGACGTTGAACACCGAGACCGTGCCGAAGTCGGCCAGCGTCTCCATCACCACCAGCAACAGGCCGGCCGCCAACCATGGTCGGCTCATCGGCAGGGCGACTCGCCAGAACGCCTGGCGGCGGGTGAGGCCGAGACTGCGGGCCGCCTCCATGGCGCGCTGGCCCTGGCCGTCAAAGGCATTGCGGCAGAGCAGGTAGACATAGGGGTAGAGGCACAGCGTGAGCACCAGCGCGGCGCCAGCGGTGCTGCGCACCGGCGGTAGCCGGACGTCGGCGCCCAGCACGCCGCGCAGTGCAGTCTGTAGCGGGCCGGCAAAGTCGAGCAGGCCAACGGCGACAAAGGCCAGCACGTAGGCTGGCAGCGCCATCGGCAGCAGCAGCGCCCAGCTGAACAGGTCGCGCCCTGGAAAGCGATAGCGGCTCACCAGCCAGGCGAGCCCGGTGCCCAGCGCACCGGTGCCGACCACCACCAGCGTAAGCAGCAGCACTGTGTTGCCGGTCACCTGTGGCAGGACATGGTCTTGCAGGTGTTGCAGCAGTTCCGGGTCGGCATCGCCGATGCGGGTCAGCAGCACCACCAGTGGCGCCACGACCAGCGCCGCGATGAACAATGCGAGCACTTGCCACAGGCCTTGGCGGCGCTCACCGCTGGCACCGCGTGACACGTCCGGCGTGAGTAAAGCGCCGGGCTGCGGCTCAGCGATACCCGGCACGGTCCATCAGTCGAACCGCCGTGGCTTGCAGACGACCCGCCTCGGCGACATTCAGCGGGCTCGCCTTGAAGGTGCCCCAGGCCTTGACCGCTGCGTCCGGCGGCACCGCCGGGTTGACCGGGAACTCGAGGTTGGCGTCCGCGAACAGATTCTGTGCCTTGGGCGAGGCCAGCCACTCGAGCAGCTTCTGCGCCTGCGCCGGGTTCTTTGCGTATCGCGTGACGCCGGCACCGGAGACGTTCACATGGACGCCGTCACCACCCTGGTCGGCCCAGAAGATGCCAAGCGGCAGGTCGGGCTTCTTTTCCATCAGGCGGCCGAAGTAATAGGTGTTGGCGATACCCACCGCGCATTGTCCGGCAGCCACCGCCTCGAGCATGCGGGTGTCATCGGGAAAAGGCTCGGTGGCGAGGTTGACCACCCAACCGCGAACGATCTGCTCCGCCCGGGCCTCGCCATGTTCGCTGATGAGCATGGCCACCAGCGACTGGTTGTAGACCTTCTTGCTCGAACGCAGACACAGCTTGCCGCGCCACTTCGGGTCGGCGAGGTCCTCGTAGCTCGAGAGCTGCGCGGGTTTGACCATGCGCGTGTTGTAGAACAGGGTGCGCGCGCGGATCGACAGGCCGAACCACTGCTTGCCCGGGTCACGCAATTGCGCCGGCACCGCTTTTTCCAGCGCTGGCGAGTCGATGGTGCGCAGCACACCTTCCTGTGCCGCCTGCCACAGATTGCCGGCGTCGGTGGTGATCAGCAGATCGGCCGGGGTGTTGGCGCCCTCAGCTTTGAGCCGCTCGACCAGGGCCCCCTCTTTGTCGGTAACGTACTGGATCTCGACGCCGGTCTCCTTGCTATAGGCCTCGAACATCGGCTTTATCAGCGCTTCGATGCGCGCCGAGTAGACCACCAAGCGGTCGGCGGCAATGGCCTCGCCAGACGGCGACAGGGTGAGGGTGGCAAGCAGGGCGGCCACGGCGAGAGCGGATCTGGAGGTCAAGGACATGGAGCTCAGTCACTGGTGTGAATAAGAATGATTCGCATATTGGCAGAAGGGCCGTGCCGACGCAAATGCCTGGCGCATAGATACGGGGCTACGCCCCTGCACCGACGTCGCCGCGCCAGCCTCTCACCGGGTGGCCGCTCAGGCGCCGGCGCGGATCATGCGAATGCCAAAGAAGCCGTCGGTGCCATGTTCGTGTGGCGCGAGTTGCAGCGTCTCGGCACCGGCCAGTGCCATCGGCAGATCGGGGCACGCCTTGGTCAGCGCCGCTCCGGCGGGATCGACGTGGAAGTCTGCGCGCGCTGCGAGGAAGTCATCGACCACCTGGCGGTTCTCCTCCAGCAGGGGGCTGCAAGTGCCGTAGACCAGTACGCCGCCGGGCTTGACCAGGCGTGAGGCGGCGACGAGGATGCGGGCCTGTTTCGCTGTGAGTTCGGCGAGTCCCGCTTCCGACTGTCGAAACTTGAGATCGGGGTTGCGGCGTAAGGTGCCAAGGCCGCTGCACGGCGCGTCCACCAGCACGCGGTCGAGCTTGCCGGCCAGCTTACCGAGCTTGGCGTCGTCTTCGTCGGCGATGCGCTGCGGCTGCACATTGCTGGCGCCGGCACGCTTGAGGCGTGGCGAGAGTTGTGCCAGCCGTTTCTCCGACACATCCAGGGCGTAGACCTGCCCGCTGTCGCGCATCTGCGCAGCCAGCAAGAGTGTCTTGCCGCCAGCGCCGGCACAGAAGTCGGCGATGTGCTCACCGCGCCGTGCGCCGACCAGCAGGCCGAGCAACTGGCTCCCCTCGTCTTGCACCTCGACGCTACCGTCGCGGAACAGCGCGTGATCCTGCAGCGCGACCTTGTGTGCCAGACGGATGCCGATCGGTGAGAGCGGTGTGGCCGCGGCTTCGAGGCCGTCTGCCTGCAGTCTCGTCAGCGCCTCGTCGCGGCGCATACGGTAGGAATTGACGCGCAGGTCGAGCGGTGCGGCCTGTTGCATGGCGCGGCCGAAGGCCAGTGCCCATGCCTCGCCATGTGCGGCAGTCAGGCGCGTCCACGCCCAGGCGGGCAAGTCGGCCGCTGCCGACGCTGGTGCGGCTTCGCCGCCGCTCACGCCAGCCAGCCACTCGCGGTCGGTTGGCTTGAGCAGCCCCTCGAGGGCGCGGCCGGAAAGACCGAGCACGCGTTTGAGGCTGAGTGCCAGCAGGCGGCGCGCGTTGTCGCCGTCGTCGGGCGCCAGCCAGCGCAGCCACACCAGCCGTCGCAGGGTGGCGAACACCGTTTCGGCGATCAGCGCGCGATCACGCTGACCGAGCTTGGCGTTGCGCTGAAAGAAATGCCGGAGCACGCGGTCGGCTGGATGCTCGAAACGCAGCACCTCGCGCATGACCAGGACCAGTTGTTCAAATTGCGCGGGTGTAGGAGTCATCGATGCGGCGTTGTCTCGGCGTGAGGGTGAGGGCGGCGGGCAGGGTGGGCGCCGGGGCCGGCGTCAGGGCTCGAACCGCAGTTCGGTGAGCACCTGCTCGAACTTGTTGCCGAGGCGGTCGTACAGGCGCATGCGGATGGGCAGATAAGGCGGCTGATGTTGCAGCCAGACTTCGGCTTCGGTCTCGGCGCCGATGCGCTGGTAGTAGTAGGCCTCCATCTCCCCGGCCGGCACCTTGATCTTGACTGTCTGCGGTGCGCTGAAACTGTAGTCGCGCTGGCGCTTGATGGTCACCAAAGGAATCGAGATGGCGTCAGCCGGCAGCAGGGGCAGTTGGTGCAGAAAGCTCATCAGATCCTGAGTACCGGGCACCAGGTCGAACTCGCGTGAGACGCCCTTGGCCGTGTTCACCAGCGCCTTGCCGGCAGACCAGTCGAATCGGATGACGTCGAGTTTGTCCGCGCTGCCGCGCTCGAAGGTGTAGCGATCCGGTTTGAGCCCTTCGGGACCAATGCGGCCCTCACTGGTCTGCTTGTATTCGCCGCCGAAGAACATGGCCGCGATGCCACTGGCGGTGCCTATGGTCTCGATGCGGTAGCGGTCGCCCTCCTTGCGCCAGCGCCACACCACCTCGCCTACCTTGCCTTCGCCACGCAGAACGTTGAAGCGCAGATCGGCGGTACGGGCGAGGCCGGCACTGGCGAGCAGCGCCGGGGGCTCTTCGGGGGGGGGCTCTTCGGCGACAACGGGCGCCTGTTCGGGCGGCGGTTCAGGTGGCGGCGTCTCGGCCGCTGTCGGGGCGCCGTTGCCGGGAGGCGCCGGCGATCCGGTGTCGGCTGACGGCGCCTCGGACGCAGTCACCGGCGAGTCGTTCGCTATCGGCTCCGCCGCTTGGGGCTGTGCAGCCGCTGGGGCAACGGCGGGTTTTGCCACGCGCGGCTTGGGTGGCAGCCGGCGCGGGGGCAGGGCGGCGGGCGGTGGCGTCTCGCTGCGCAACTCGACGGCAAGCGGCTCGCTATCGCCGTCGTCCGTCACGGCCGTCGGCCATACCGCCATCAGCGCAAGATGCGCTGCCAGGGACAGGGTTGCGGCAAGCGCGATCAGCCGTTCGCTGCGTCGCATCGCCAGGGCGTCCTCAACACGCCGGGTACCGGGCTGGTGCGGGCCAGGTCAGGACATCGCGCCAGCGCACGCGCCCGCCCTCCAGCGCGAAGGCGTCCTTGCACCACGCCTGCAGCACCGCCGGGTAGAGCCGGTGCTCCTCCACCAGAACCCGGGCCGCAAGGGCGTCAGCGTCGTCATCGGGGAGGACCGGCACGGCCGCCTGCGCGATGATCGGGCCCTCGTCCATGCCTTCGGTAACGTAGTGCACGGTGCAGCCATGCACGCGGCAGCCCCGCTCGATGGCGCGTGCATGCGTATCGAGGCCGGTGAAGGCAGGCAACAGGGCAGGGTGGATGTTGACCATGCGCCCGGCGAAGCGGCGGATGAAGTCGGCGGTGAGCAGCCGCATGAAACCAGCCATCACGATCAAGTCCGGCTGGTGCGTCTCGATGGCATCGCCGAGCGCCGCATCGAACGCCTCGCGACCGCTAAAGGTGGTGTGGTCGACCACCTGCGTGGCGATGCCGTGTTGTGCCGCAAAGACCAAGCCTGCCGCGTCGGGCCGGTTGGAGATCACGGCCGCGACGGTGCATGGCAGCCTGGCATCGACCAGCGCGCGCAGGTTACTGCCGCGGCCGGAGATGAGAATGACGATGCGCTTCATGCGCATCGGACACGCCGCGCCGCGCCATGGTTCGGGCGGGCCTGGCGGCGTGAGGGTGCTGCCATCAGCCGATCACCGTTGGCGCCTCGCCCGGTGCTGCGCGGCCGATGCTGCCGATGGCCCAGGCGGCCAGTCCGGCGGCTTTCAGCGCGCCCAGCGCGTCGTCCACCTGGTTCGCCGCCACCACCACGCACATGCCGATGCCGCAATTGAACACGCGGTGCATCTCGTCGTCAGCCACCTGACCCTTGTCCTGCAGCCAGTCGAATACCGGTGGGCGCTGCCAGCTGCCGGCCTTGAGGCGGGCGGTGAGGCCGTCGCCGAGGATGCGCGGCAGGTTGCCGGTGATGCCGCCGCCGGTGATGTGCGCCATGCCCTTGATGGCGACCTGCCTGCGTAGCGCCAGCAACGGCTTGACGTAGATCGCGGTCGGGGTCATCAGCGTGCGGCCGAGCGTGCTGTCTCCGAATGCACTGTCAAGATCGGCACCGGCGTCGCGCACGATGCGGCGGATCAGCGAATAGCCGTTGGAGTGCGGTCCGCTCGAGGCGATACCGAGCACCACATCGCCGTGGCCGATGCTGTGGCCATCGAGGATCTCGCTCTTCTCCACCACACCCACCGCGAAGCCGGCCAGGTCGTATTCGCCGTCGGGGTACATGCCCGGCATCTCGGCTGTCTCTCCGCCTATGAGCGCGCAGCCGGCCAGCTCGCAGCCCTTGGCGATGCCGCCCACCACCGCTGCGGCCACGTCCACATGGAGCTTGCCGCAGGCAAAGTAGTCGAGAAAGAACAGCGGTTCGGCACCCTGCACCAGGATGTCGTTGACGCTCATCGCGACCAGGTCGATGCCCACCGTGTCGTGCGCGCCGAGCTCGAAGGCCAGCTTGAGTTTGGTGCCGACGCCGTCGGTGCCGGCGACCAGCACCGGCTCCTTGTAGCGGGCCGGCAGACCGCAGAGCGCACCGAAGCCGCCGATGCCAGCCATCACCTCTGGCCGCAGGGTGCGTTTGGCCAGCGGTTTGATGCGCTCGACGAGTTCGTCGCCGGCGTCGATGTCGACACCGGCGTCGCGGTAGGTCAGGGGTTGGGTCATGCGAAGCTCGGTCAAAGTGGGGTGGCGCTTGGGCAAGTGCGAATTCTACCGTGGGGTGCAAGAATCGCCGCATGACCAGCGCCTATCAGCCAAACATTCCGCACGCCAACCGCGACATCCTGCTCGGCGCTGCAGCCGGCATCGCCATCGGTCTTGGCGTGGCGCAACTGCCTGAGGGCTCCACCGCCCATGGCAGTGCCACCTGGCTCATCGGCCTGCTTGGCGGCATGTTCGTCGCCGCGCTCAAGATGCTCATGGCGCCGCTGCTGTTCGCCTCGGTGGCGGGTGGCATCCGTGCGCTGTGGGCGCAGCGCGACGCCGGCCGCATCTGGCAGACCACGCTGCTGTTCTTCGCTTTCACCGCTGCCGTTGCGGTGACCCTCGGTATCGTCGCTGCCAACCTGTTTCAGCCAGGCATCGGTCTGCCGCACGACCTGTTGCCGGTCGCGGCAGCTGCACGCGAGGCACCGGACGCCGCTGGTTTTCTGCAAAAGCTGTTGGTCGACAGTCTGCAGAATCCGTTTCGTGCGCTCACTGAGGCGGCGGTGCTGCCGCTCATCGTTGCCGCGCTGCTGCTCGGCGCCGCGGTAGGGCAGCAGCCGCAACGCTTCGCCACCTTGGGCCGACTCATCGACGAGCTGCTCGACCTCGCCCTTCTGGTGGTGGGCTGGGTCATGCGCCTGGCGCCGATCGGCATCGGTGCGCTACTGGCCAAGCTCGCCGCCACCGCGACCGCCGCCGTGTTCGGCGCGCTCGCCAAGTTCGCCGCAGTGGTGCTCGGCACCACCCTGCTGCATGGTGTGGTCACCCTGCCGCTGCTGGTGTGGCTGCTCGCCGGGGTACCGCCGTGGCGCTACTTCGCCGGCATCCGCTTGCCCATGCTCACGGCACTCGCCACCAGCAGCAGTGCGGCCACCATGCCGGTGACGCTGCGCTCAGCTGACCACGACCTGCGCATCGACCCGGCGGTGAGCCGCTTCGTCATTCCGCTCGGCACCACCGTCAACATGGACGGCACCGCGCTCTACGAGGCTGCCGCGGCACTGTTTGTGGCGCAGCTGGCCGGCATCGAGCTCAGCCTCGCGCAGCAGGTGATCGTCGCGCTGATGGCCATGTTGGCGGCGATCGGCGCACCCGGCATCCCCAGCGCCGGCATGGTGACCATGGTGATGGTGCTGCAGTCGGTCGGTCTGCCGGTCGAGGCCATCGCGCTGCTGCTGCCCATCGATCGTTTGCTCGATGCGGTGCGCACCATGGTCAATGTACAAGGTGATCTGGCGACCAGCCTGGTGGTCGAGCGGCTTGTGGGACGCTCGAGGCAGAGGCCGGCGGCGTAGTGCTGTAGCCCGCACCGTCAGCCCGGCGTTTGTGTCCTTGCAGGCTTCAGCACGCTAGAATGGAGAGCTTTTTCTCGACCGGCCGCATCCCGCGGTTCGCGTCGACCCCCGATCCGAGCAACGCCGCACACCGGAGTCCATATGTCTGCCCAACGCACCCTCTCCATCATCAAGCCCGACGCCGTCGCCAAGAACGTCATCGGCCAGATCCTTACCCGTTTTGAAGGCGCCGGCCTCAAGGTGGTCGCCGCCCGCATGATGCACCTCTCGCGCGGCGAGGCCGAGCAGTTCTACGGCGTGCACCGCGAGCGCCCCTTCTTCAAGGACCTGGTCGACTTCATGATCTCCGGCCCGGTGATGGTGCAAGTGCTCGAGGGCCCCGACGCCATCGCCAAGAACCGCGAGCTAATGGGCGCCACCGACCCGAAGAAGGCCGACAAGGGCACTATTCGCGCCGACTTTGCCGACAGCATCGACGCCAACGCCGTGCACGGCTCGGACTCCCCCGAGACCGCGGCCGCCGAGATTGCCTTCTTCTTCCCGGCGATGAACATCCACGCCCGCTAAGGTCGTCCCGGGCGCCCGCCAGGGCGCCCAAACACGAGCCGCGCCATGAACCTCCTCGACCTCGATGCCGCCGCGCTGGAGCGCTACTGCACCGGGTTGGGCGAGAAGCCGTTCCGGGCGCGGCAGCTGCTACGCTGGATCCACCAGCGTGGCGAGGCTGACTTCGGCGCCATGACCGACATCGCCAAGACGTTCCGTGAGCGTCTGGCGGCTGAGCACGTCATCACTGGCCCCGACGTGGTCGCCGACCACACCGCCAGCGACGGCACGCGCAAGTGGTTGCTACGCGTCGACGCCGCCAACGCCATCGAGACCGTCTTCATCCCCGAGGGCGATCCGGCGGCGCGCGCGGCCGCTGGCGCCGCGGCTGAAGATGCTGGCGCCGTTGACCTCGACGACGAGGACGACGACGTCCCGGACACCTATTCCGTAGCGCCCGAGGGCGGCCGCACCCGCCGCTACCGCGGCACCCTGTGTGTCTCCAGCCAGGCGGGCTGCGCACTCGAGTGCAGCTTTTGCAGTACCGGCCATCAGGGCTTCAACCGCAACCTGTCCACCGCCGAGATCATCGGCCAGTTGTGGCACGCCAACGCCGCGCTCGGCGCGCGTCCCGGTGGCAACCGTCTGGTCACCAATGTGGTGATGATGGGCATGGGCGAGCCGCTGGCCAACTTCGACGCGGTGGTCGCCGCCATGTCGCTGATGCTCGACGACAACGCCTACGGGCTGTCGCGCCGCCGCGTCACGCTCTCCACCAGCGGCCTGGTGCCGCAGATGGACCGCTTGGCCGAGACGCTGCCGGTGGCGCTGGCGGTGTCGCTGCACGCACCCAACAATGCCCTGCGCGACGAGCTGGTGCCGATCAACCGCAAGTACCCGCTCGCCGAGCTGATGGCCGCCTGTCGCCGCTACATCTGCCGTGCGCCACGCGACTTTGTCACCTTCGAATACATCATGCTCGACGGCGTCAACGACACCCCGGCCCACGCTCGTGAGCTGCTGGCGCTCACCGCGGATGTGTCGAGCAAGTTCAATCTGATCCCGTTCAACCCGTTCCCGCAGTCAGGCTACCGCCGCTCGCCGCCCCAGCGGGTGCGCGATTTCGCCCAGATTCTGATCGACGCCGGCCGCGTCGCCACCACCCGCAAGACGCGCGGCGACGACATCGACGCCGCTTGCGGCCAGCTTGCTGGCCAGGTCACCGACAAGACGCGCCGCGCGCAGAAGCGCATCGCTATCGGGGTGGCGAAATGAGTGCGGGTGCCTCGAAACGATTGGCAGGCGGCCCCCGTCCGGGGGTCTTTCCGAAGCGACTTCGCGCAGCGTGGAGCGAGGAAAGCACCACCGGAGGTAGTGGGCCGCCCGCAACTGGTTTTGGCTTAGTTCGCCAGCCCGCGACTTGTCTTCCCGCCTTGGCGACCCTCCTGCTCGTTGCCTGCACCACCGCTGGTCCGGCGCGTCTGGCCGACGGCCGCGCGTTCGACAGCGCGCGCGCACACACCGAACTCGCGGTGGCTTACTACCAGGCCGCGCAGTACGCGACGGCTGCCGAAGAGGCGCAGGCAGCGCTGCGGGCTCATCCGGCCCATGCGCCGGCGTACAACATCTACGGCTTGGTGCTGATGGCCACTGGTCAAGACGCGTCGGCCGAGGCCGCCTTCGCCCGTGCCGTCGCGCTTGACCCGCAAGACGCGGATGCGCGCAACAACCGCGCCGTGCTGCTGTGTCGCGGGGGGCGTGTCGACGAGGCGGTGCGCGACTGGGACATCGCCGCCCGTGTCCCGTATTACGCCACGCCGGCACAGTCTTGGCAGAACGCCGCAGCATGCCTCACCGCTGCGGGTCGCAGCCGCGAGGCGCAGCAATGGCGTGACCGCGCCAGCGCTATCGAGCGGCTCAGCCGTCAGCCTGACTTGACAGGCAAGGGCGCCGCCGCCACCGTAGCGGAGCAGCACCGCCGCGCTGCGACCCGGGACGCGCCATGAACGACCACCTCCGCACCCCAGCCGCCATCCCTGACGAGGCCCGCGCCATGCCGCGGCGCCGCACGCGCATGGTCCGCGTCGGTGATGTGATGGTCGGCTCGGCTGCGCCGGTGGTGGTGCAGTCGATGACCAACACCGACACGGCTGACGCCATCGGCACCGCACGCCAGGTCGCGCAACTTGCGCGTGCCGGCAGCGAGGTGGTGCGCATCACCGTCAATAACGAAGAGTCCGCCGCCGCCGTACCGGCCATCGTCGAGCAGCTGCACAAGCTCGGCGTCAGCGTGCCGCTGGTCGGCGATTTCCACTACAACGGCCACACCCTGCTGCAGCAGTACCCGGAGTGCGCGCAGCTGCTGGCCAAGTACCGCATCAACCCGGGCAACGTCGGCAAGGGCGCCAAGCGCGACGCGCAGTTCAGCGCCATCGTCGAGCAGGCCATCCGCTGGGACAAGCCGGTGCGTATCGGCGTCAACTGGGGCAGCCTCGACCAGTCCGTCTTGGCCCGCATGATGGACGAGAACGGCAAGCGCGCCGAACCGTGGGACGCTGGCGCGGTGATGCGCGAGGCGCTGGTCGTCTCCGCGCTCGAATCCGCAGCGCTAGCCGAGGACATCGGCCTGCCCGGGGACCGCATCATCCTCTCGGCCAAAGTCTCCAGCGTGCAGGACCTCATCGCCGTCTACCGCGAACTTGGCCGCCGCTGCGACTACCCGCTACACCTGGGCCTGACCGAGGCCGGCATGGGCAGCAAGGGCATCGTCGCCAGCACCGCCGCGCTGGCTGTGCTGCTTCAAGAGGGCATCGGCGACACCATCCGCGTCAGCCTGACCCCCGAGCCGGACGGCGACCGCCGCCAGGAGGTCATCGTCGCGCAGGAGATCCTGCAGACCATGGGCCTTCGTGCGTTCACGCCGATGGTCACCGCCTGTCCCGGCTGCGGCCGCACCACCAGCACCTTCTTCCAGCAACTCGCCAGCGACATCCAGACCTACGTGCGCGACCAGATGCCCGTCTGGCGGGAGCATTACGATGGTGTCGAGAACATGACCCTCGCCGTGATGGGCTGCGTCGTCAATGGCCCCGGCGAAAGCAAGCACGCCAGCATCGGCATCTCCCTGCCCGGCACCGGCGAGAGCCCGGCCGCGCCGGTCTACGAGGACGGCGTGAAGACCGTGACGCTGCGTGGCGACAACATCGCCGCCGAGTTTCGCGAGCTGGTCGACCGCTACATCGCGCGCACCTACCGCGCCAAGCAGGGCCACGCCGCCGGCGCCGACCTGGCCCCTCGCACCGCAACCACCGAACACTGAAATGAGCCGTACCCCCCTGCAGGCCGTGCGCGGCATGAACGACGTTTTGCCCGACGAGGCCGAGCGCTGGGAGGCCTTCGAGGCGGTCATTCGTGACTGGCTGGCCGGCTACGGCTACCGCCCCATCCGCATGCCGTTGGTCGAGCCTACGCCGCTCTTCAAGCGCACCATCGGCGAGGTCACCGACATCGTCGAGAAGGAGATGTACTCCTTCGAGGACGCGCTCAACGGTGAGCAGCTGACCCTGCGCCCGGAGGGCACCGCCAGCTGCGTGCGCGCCGCCATCCAGCACAACCTGCTCTACGACAGCCCGCGCCGGCTCTGGTACATGGGGCCGATGTTCCGCCATGAGCGCCCGCAGAAGGGCCGCTACCGGCAGTTCCACCAGGTCGGTGTAGAGGCACTCGGCTATGCAGGCCCCGACATCGACATCGAGATGATCGTGATGACGCGCCGCCTCTGGCAGCGCCTGGGGCTCACCGGCATCCGCCTCGAGATCAACACGCTGGGCGACAGCGCAGCCCGTGCCGCGCACCGTGCCAAGCTCATCGCCTATCTTGAGCAGCACATCGACCGCTTGGATGACGATGCTAAGCGCCGCCTGCACACCAGCCCGCTGCGCGTGCTCGACAGCAAGAACCCGCAGGTGCGCGAGGTGGTGGCCGGCGCCCCGCGCCTGGAAGACGACCTCGACGATGCGGCGCGCGCGCACTTTGCCGCCTTTCGCGCCGGGCTCGAGGCGGCCGGCATCGACTACACCGTCAACCCCAACCTGGTGCGCGGCCTCGACTACTACAACTACACCGTGTTCGAGTGGATCACCGACCAGCTCGGCGCCCAGGGCACGGTGTGCGCCGGTGGCCGCTACGACGGTCTGGTCGAGCAGATCGGCGGCAAGCCGGCGCCGGCCTGCGGCTACGCCATGGGCGTCGAGCGTTTGCTGGCGCTGATGGAGGCGGGCGGAACCCCGCTGGCCGCCGCGCCGTCTGACGCTTACGTGGTGCGCGTCGGTGACGCGGCGGAGGGCTTTGCGGCGCGAGTTGCCGAGCAGCTTCGTGACGCCGGTCTGCGGGTCACGTTGCACTGCGGCGGTGGCAGCTTCAAGTCGCAGATGAAGAAGGCCGACGCCAGCGGCGCACGCTGGGCCCTGATCATCGGTGACGATGAGGCGGCGGCCGGCGTGGTCGCGGTCAAGCCTTTGCGCGGTGGCGGCGAGCAGCAGTCGCTCGCGCCGGCGGACGTGGCCGCGCATCTCCGCGCGGTGGCCTCTGCTGCGGTGCCTCTGGCGCACGGCGGGCAATCCTGAGAGACTCGCGCGCCGCGGACAGGAATCACGCTGTTCACCCGACAGAGCGGTCGCGCGCCAAGCCTTCCGGCAGCTGCGCCACCCGTCTGGCTGGATAGTTTATAAATATTGCAATCAAGGACTTAGTGCATGGCCGCATTCGATCTGGAAGAACAGGAGACTCTCGACGAGCTCAAGGCCTGGTGGCGGCAATATGGCCGCTGGGTCAAGCTCGGCCTCGTCGTGCTGGTGGTCGGCGCGGCGGGGTTCGGCGGTTGGCGCCACTGGGAGACCTCGCAACGTGACGCCGCGGGCGGGCTTTATTTCGACCTCGAAGCGGCTTATGACGGTCGGGATACGGTCAAGGTGCGTGATCTCACCGACCGCTTGGTCGCCGATCACCCGCGTTCGCCGTACACCGCGCGCGCCGAATTGCTGGCGGCTCGTCGCGACGCCGAGGCTGGCAAGCTCGACGAGGCCGAAAAGCGCTTGCGGAGCGTCATTGCCGAAGCCCGCGAGCCGGCCCTGCGCGACATGGCGCGTCTGCGCCTGTCGGCGCTGCTGCTCGACGAGCGTAAGCACGATGAGGCGCTCAAGGTCATCGAAAAGCCCGATTTGCCGCAGTATGGCCGCCTGTTCGACGACCGCCGTGGCGACATCTACATCGGTCAGAGCAAGCCGGCCGAGGCTCGCAAGGCCTGGCAGGCCGCCTACGATGCCGCCGCCAAGGACACTGCCTTCCAGGCGTGGATCCAGCTCAAACTCGACGCCCTCGGCGAGGCAGGCAAGCCGGCGTCGGCCACCCCGTGAGGCTGCGTATGTCTCGCAGCGTCAAGCTTGGTAGGTGCAGGTGGCGGGGCTTGGTGGCGCTCGCGGTGGCCGCCGGCGCGCTCAGCGCGTGCGGCGGCGTCACTGAGCAGCTCAAAGCTGTGCCGGAGACGGTGGTCGGTTGGTTCGGCAGCAGCGCAAAGATCCCCGAGTTGCCGGCCCTACGGGCAGAGCTGCCGGTCAAGACGCGCTGGAAGGCCAGCGTCGGCGGCTCGGGCAACTACGTGATGTTTCCTTTGTTGCAGGAAAAGCAGGTCTGTGGCGCCAGCGTCAAGGGCCGTCTCACCTGTCTCGACCTCGACACCGGCAAGGAGCGCTGGACGCTCGATCTCAAGGCGCCGCTCTCCGCTGGCATCGGCACCGACGGCCGCCGCCTGCTGGTGGTCACCCAAGACAGCGAGCTCATTGCCATCGAGCCCGACGGCAAGCAGTCCCTCAGGGCGCAGGTGTCGGGCGAGATCCTCGCACCGCCGCGCGGTGCGGGCGGGCTCATCGTGATTCGCAGCACCGACGGCCGCGTTCAGGGTCTCGATGGCGAGACTGGCAAACGCAAGTGGAGCTACCAGCGGCAGTTGCCTGCCCTGACCATTCGTAACCAGGCCGGCGTGCTGATCGATCGCGACCGCATCTATGCCGGCTGGCCGGGCGGCAAGTTCACCGCGCTGAGCTTGGAGAAGGGTGCTGCCCTGTGGGAAGTCACCGTCGCCACCCCTAAGGGCAGCACCGAACTGGAGCGTATCGCCGACGTCATCAGTGACCCGATGATCAATGGCGAGCGCGTCTGTGTCACGGCTTTTCAGGGGCGCACCATGTGCATCGACCGTGACCGCGGTCAGCCGCTGTGGGCGCGTGACATCCCCTCGAGCAACACGCTCGGCTTCGACTTCAAGCGCGCCTACGTGGCCGACGACAAAGGCGTCATCCATGGGCTCGACCGGGTCAGCGGTGCCAGCACCTGGACCCAGGAGGCGTTCAAAGGACGCGTACCGAGCGGCCTCCTGTCTTACGGCGATTACGTCTGGTTCGGCGATGTGGAGGGCTACGTCCACCTGATCGACCGCGCCAACGGCGCTCTGAGCGCACGCGCCGGCACGGATGGCTCGCAGATCCTGCTGCCGCCGCTGCAGACCTCGGCGGGCGTTCTGGTGGCCACCCGTGACGGCGCGCTGGTCATGTTCGACATCGATGCACCCAAGTAGCGCGCGCTGCTGTTCGAGCCGCCACCCGCACCCGTGAAGACCACCCTGGCCCTGGTCGGCCGTCCCAATGTGGGCAAGTCGACCCTGTTCAACCGCCTCACGCGCAGCCGTGACGCGTTGGTCGCCGACCTGCCGGGGCTGACGCGCGACCGCCACTACGGCAAGGCGCGTGTGCGCGAGCGCAGCTTTATCGTCATCGACACGGGTGGCCTGGAGCCTGACGCCGAGACCGGCATCTACGCCGAGATGGCGGCGCAAACCCGCCAAGCCATCGTTGAGGCGGACGTGGTCTGGTTCATCGTCGACGGCCGCGAGGGCCTCAACGCGCAGGATCAGGTCATCGCCGGTGAGTTGCGCCGCAGCGGACGGCAGGTCTGGCTGGTGGTGAACAAGGCCGAGGGCATGCGCGCCGCGGTGGTCACCGCCGAGTTCCACGAGCTTGGCCTCGGCGAGCCGCTGGCCATCAGCTCGGCGCACGGCGACGGTGTGGCCGAACTGGTCGACCTCAGCATCCCGGCGGATGCCGCCGAGGGGGCCGACGAGCGCCCCGACCATCCGCGCATCGCCATCATCGGCCGGCCCAACGTCGGCAAGTCGACGCTGGTCAACCAGCTGATCGGCGAGCAGCGCGTCATCGCCTTCGACCAGCCCGGCACCACGCGCGACAGCATCGCCATCGACTTCGAGCGCGATGGCAAGCCCTATACCGTCATCGACACGGCGGGCATCCGGCGCCGCGGCAAGGTCACCGAGGTGGTCGAGAAGTTCTCGGTGATCAAGACGCTGCAAGCCATCGAGGACGCCAACGTGGCGGTGCTGGTGCTCGACGCGCAGCAGGATGTCTCTGACCAGGACGCGCACCTGGCCGGCTTTATTCTGGATGCCGGCCGCTCGCTGGTGGTGGCGCTCAACAAGTGGGACGGCCTCAAGGCCGAGCAGCGCGAGCAGGTGACGCGCGACTTCGAGCGCAAGCTGCACTTTCTGGGTTTTGCCCGCCTGTGCCACATCTCGGCGCTCAAGGGCAGCGGCATCGGCCCCTTAATAACCGCCATCCGTGGCACCTACGCTGCTGCCATGGCGCATCTGCCCACGCCGCGTTTGACCCGCGTGCTGCAAGAGGCGGTGACGCGGCAGTCGCCGCCGCGCAGCGGTCTGCAGCGGCCCAAGCCGCGCTATGCCCACCAGGGTGGCAGCAACCCGCCGGTCATCGTTGTCCACGGCAATGCGGTCGAGGCCATCCCCGACAGCTACCGCCGCTACCTCGAGCATTGCTTCCGCGACGCCTTCCGCCTGCAGGGCACGCCATTGCGGGTGACCTTCCGCCAAGGTGACAACCCGTTTGCCGACAAGCCGGCACGTCGCCGTTGAACACCTTGGCCGAACCTTGGGCTACAGTTGTTACCCGGTGCGCGCACACACCGGTTCCCGCAAAGACTCACCAAAATAACGATTCCAAGGAGAAACAAGGATGAGCGGCAAGGGCCAACTGCTTCAGGATCCGTTCCTCAACACCCTGCGCAAAGAACATATCCCGGTGTCCATCTATCTGGTCAACGGCATCAAGCTGCAGGGCAACATCGAATCCTTTGACCAGTACGTGGTGTTGCTGCGCAACACGGTGACGCAGATGGTCTACAAGCACGCGATCTCCACCGTGGTGCCGGCGCGAGCCGTGTCCATCCCCGCGGGCGAGGAGAGCGGCTCCTGACCGGCAGCAGCCCCGTCGTCGCCAAGGTCGACGATCGCGCGGTCCTGGTCAGCCTCGACCTCGGCCGTTCCGAGGCGCGTGAGAGTCTCGAGGAGTTGCGCCTGCTGGTGAGCGGCGCCGGCGTGCGGGTGCTCGATGCCATCGAGGGCAGCCGTCGCGAACCGGATCCGGCACTGTTTCTCGGGCAGGGCAAAGCAGCGGAGGTCGCCGAAGCGGTGCGTCGGCTCGACGCCACGCTGGTGGTGGTCAACCACGACATCAGCGCAGTGCAGCAGCGCAACCTCGAGAAAGAGGTAGGCGTCACGGTCATCGACCGTACCGGCCTCATCCTCGACATCTTTGCCCAGCGCGCGCGCAGCGCCGAGGGCAAGTTGCAGGTGGAGTTGGCGCAGCTCGAGCGCCTGTCCACCCGCCTGATCCGCGGCTGGACTCACCTGGAGCGGCAGAAGGGCGGGATCGGCTTGCGGGGCCCGGGCGAGACCCAGCTCGAAACCGACCGTCGCCTCATCGGACACCGCGTCAAGCTGCTCAAGCAGCGTCTCGTGCGATTGCAGGGGCAGCGCAGCACCCAGCGCCGCGCCCGGGCTCGCTCCGGCAGCCTCAATGTGAGCCTGGTCGGCTACACCAATGCCGGCAAGTCGACCTTGTTCAATCGCCTCACCAGCGCCGGCGCCTACGCCGCCGACCAGCTGTTCGCCACCCTCGACACCACCTCGCGCCGTCTGCATGTGGGCGCTGGCCGGCAAGTGGTGGTGTCCGACACCGTCGGGTTCATTCGTCACCTGCCCACGACGCTGGTCGAGGCCTTTCGCGCCACGCTTGAAGAGACCATCCACGCCGACCTGCTGTTGCACGTGGTCGACGCGTCGCACCCCGACCGCGACCTGCAGATCGAGGCGGTGGACCACGTTCTGCGCGAGATCGGCGCGGGTGATGTGCCGCAATGGCTGATCATGAACAAGGTCGATCGGCTGGCCCAGCCGCCCCGGATCGAGCGTGCCGAGTGTGGTACCCTCAGACGGGTCTGGCTGTCCGCCGCCACGGGGGATGGCGTGTCCGGCCTGCGTGAGTCGTTGGCGGTATTCGCCGCGGAACCTGTCACGCCGCCACCGGTCATCCACCAGCACCCATCCAATTCCCAGGACAGCGATGTCGCAAAACGATCCGCAGTGGGGGCGCCGTAACAACGGCGGCGACGGCCCACCCGACCTCGACGAGATCCTCCGTCGCTTTGACCGCACGCTACGCCGCCTGCTCGGCGGCAAGACTGGCGGCGGTGCGCCTACAGGCGGCAGCGGGCCCGGGACTGCCGGCATCGCCGTCATCGCCGGTGTCATTGCGTTGGTCTGGATCGGGTCCGGCTTTTACATCGTCGACGAAAGCGCTCGCGGCGTGGTTACGCGTTTCGGCAAGTACGCCGAGACCAGCACCCCCGGCCTGCGCTGGCATCTACCCTTCCCTATCGAACAGGTCGACGTCGTCAACATCTCGCAGGTACGTACGCTCGAACTCGGCTACCGCGGCAATGTGCGCAGCAAGGTGCTCAAGGAGTCGCTGATGCTCACCGACGATGAGAACATCGTCGACCTGCAATTCGCGGTGCAATACGTGCTCAAGAGCCCTGAGGATTTCATCTTCAACAACCGTAATTCTGAGGAATCCGTGCTGCAGGCGGCGGAGACGGCGATTCGCGAGACGGTCGGCAAGTCCAAGATGGACTTCGTTATCTACGAGGGCCGCGAGCAGGTTGCGCGCGACGCGCAGGCGCTGATGCAGCAGATCCTCGACCGGTATAAGACGGGCGTCTCGGTCAGCCGCGTCACCATGCAGAGCGCGCAGCCGCCCGAGCAGGTGCAGGCTGCGTTCGATGACGCGGTCAAAGCCGGCCAGGACCGCGAGCGCCAGAAGAACGAGGGTGAGGCGTACGCCAATGACGTGGTCCCGAAGGCGCGTGGTACTGCCTCGCGTCTGCTGGAAGAAGCCAAGGGCTACGAGAACGCCATCACCGCGCGGGCCGAGGGTGATGCCTCGCGCTTCTCGGCGCTGCTCACCGAGTATCGCAAGGCGCCGGCAGTGACGCGCGATCGCCTCTACCTCGAGACCATGCAGCAGATCTACGCCAACACCACCAAGGTATTCATCGACCAGAAGCAGGGCGGCAACAATCTGCTCTACCTGCCGCTCGACAAGCTGATCGAAGCCAGTGCGACCGGGCCCGCGCCAGCGGCCACGGCCAGCGGCGATGTGGCGCGTGGCGAGCCGCCGGCGGTTCGCGGCGCTGGTGCCGACGACCGTTCGCGCGATGCACTGCGCAACCGGGACCGGGAGGCGCGTCAATGAGCCGCAATCTCCTCAGTCTGTTGATCGGGGGCCTGTTCGCGCTGGTTCTGCTGCTCGGCTCGGTCTACACGGTGGACCAGCGACAAAGCGCCATCGTCTTCCAACTCGGCGAGGTGGTGGATACGGTGGAGACGCCGGGTCTGCACCTCAAGCTGCCGCTGGTACAGAACGTGCGTCTGTTCGATCGCCGTATCCTGACGCTCGACACACCCGAGCCCGAGCGCTACATCACCTCGG
>RFSW01000061.1 GCA_009923755.1 Betaproteobacteria bacterium
CAACGTGTCGATCACGGCTGCGCTGATTGCGCCGATCGCGATGGAAGAGGGCTTGCGCTTCGCGATTCGCGAAGGCGGCCGCACCGTCGGCGCCGGCGTAGTGGCAAAGATCATCGAGTAAGGTTCCCAGATAAAAGGTTTCCCGGCCTTCGGGCCGGGGGTGGTAGCAGCAGGCCAGTAGCTCAATTGGCAGAGCGTCGGTCTCCAAAACCGAAGGTTGGGGGTTCGAGACCCTCCTGGCCTGCCACCCGTTCAAAAGGCTCGACCGTCAAGGTCGGGTGGGTAGATGGCAGACAGACTGAAGTTGTTCGTAGCCGGCCTGTGTCTGATTGCGGGCATTGCTGCGTTTTACATGCTCGAGGGCGCGACTGCGACCGTTGTGCGGGTGCTCGCCGTGTTGGCCGGAGCCGCGGCTGGCTTGGTGGTGGCAGCCACTTCGGCCCAAGGGCGCGAGTTCTTGGCTTTTGCTCGCGAGGCGCGCGATGAGACGCGCAAGGTGGCGTGGCCGTCGCGGCAAGAAGCGACACGCATGACATTGGTGGTGTTCGCCATGGTGGTGGTGATGGCGTTGTTCTTGTGGCTGATCGATGCTGCGCTGTTCAGCGCCGTCGAGGCTCTTATCCGGGGAAGCGTATGAGCAAGCGGTGGTATGTGGTGCACGCGCACTCCGGTCTGGAGAAGTCGGTTCAACGCGCATTGCTGCAGCGTATCGAGCAGGCGGGCATGACGGATAGCTTCGGGCAGATTCTGGTGCCGGTTGAAGAAGTGGTGGAGATGAAGAACGGCCAGAAGACCCTGTCTGAACGCAAGTTCTTTCCGGGCTATGTGCTGGTCGAGATGGAGATGAATGACCAGACCTGGCACTTGGTCAAGAGCACGCCGAAGGTCACCGGTTTCGTGGGTGGCCGTGCCCATGCGCCGACGCCGATCAGCGAGCGCGAGGTGAACAACATCCTGCAGCAGATGCAGGAGGGGGTCGAGAAGCCGCGGCCCAAGGTGTTGTTCGAGATCGGCGAGGTGGTGCGCGTCAAAGAAGGGCCGTTCACCGATTTCGAAGGTGGCGTCGAGGATGTGAACTACGAAAAGAGCAAGGTCCGCGTCTCGGTGTCGATCTTCGGGCGTTCTACGCCAGTGGAATTGGATTTCGGTCAGGTCGAGAAGAGCTGACCGGTTTTGGTGGACGGGCCCTGTCCCGTCCTTTTTGGGGAGAGCTGGCATAGCCGGTTCGTTACCACCCGCACAAGGAGTAGAAGATGGCAAAGAAGATCGTAGGCTTTATCAAGCTGCAGATCCCCGCCGGCAAGGCCAATCCTTCGCCGCCGGTCGGTCCTGCGCTGGGCCAGCGTGGCCTCAACATCATGGAGTTCTGCAAGGCGTTCAATGCCGCCACGCAGAGCCTGGAGCCGGGTCTTCCGATTCCAGTGGTGATCACCGCCTTCGCGGACAAGTCTTTCACGTTCATTCTGAAGACGCCGCCGGCGACCGTTCTCATCAAGAAGGCTGCGGCCGTGCAAAAGGGCAGCCCGAAGCCGCACACCGACAAGGTTGGCAAGCTGACCCGGGCTCAGGCCGAGGACATTGCAAAGACCAAGATGCCGGACCTGACCGCTGCCGACCTCGACGCGGCGGTGCGCACCATCGCCGGCAGCGCCCGCAGCATGGGCATCGACGTGGAAGGAGTGGTGTAAATGGCGAGCCTTTCCAAGCGTACTGAGGCGCTCCGCGCCAAGATCGATCGCAATCGCAACTACGCCCTTGACGACGCTATCGGCCTGGTCAAGGAGACGGCGACTGCCAAGTTCGACGAGAGCATCGATATCGCCGTGATCCTCGGCGTCGATCCACGCAAGTCTGACCAAGTGGTTCGCGGCTCTCTGGTGATGCCGGCGGGGACCGGCAAGACCGCTCGCGTCGCCGTATTCGCCCAAGGCGCTAAGGCTGAAGAGGCGCGCGCGGCCGGTGCCGACATCGTCGGCTTCGAGGACCTCGCCGAATCGATCAAGGGCGGCAATCTGAATTTCGACGTGGTCATCGCCACCCCCGACGCGATGCGCATCGTCGGCGCGCTCGGCCAGGTGCTCGGTCCGCGCGGCCTGATGCCGAACCCCAAGGTGGGCACGGTGTCTATGGACGTGACCACCGCAGTGAAGAACGCCAAGGCCGGTCAGGTGCAGTACCGCACTGACAAGGCCGGCATCGTCCACGCCACGGTGGGCCGTGCGTCCTTCACGCCGGAACAGTTGGGTAGCAACATCCGCGCGCTGATCGAAGCGCTGAACAAAGCCAAGCCGGCCTCCGCCAAGGGTGTCTACCTGAGGAAGGTCGCACTCTCTTCCACTATGGGTGGTGGTGTGCGGGTCGACGCAGCGACGTTGTAAAGACTTTGGGCTGCCGGGGGTTCATTCCCGGCAGGTTGTCAAAGACCGTAGGGGCGGCGCAGTCGGTCGCTTAAGCTGGAGTTGTTGGCCTCCCTACGCAGATGGCGGTCCCCAAAACAGGTTTCGGTGCGGCGCAAGCCGTGTCCGGGCGATGTGGACTCCGGTTCGCGAGCCAGCCTGACTTGAGGTCGCCGGTGGAATGTGCACACCCCGGTGTGCACGGGTGACAGGAGAGAAGACCTTGAGTCTCAATCTGGAAGGCAAGAAGGAGGTTGTTGCCGAAGTCGGTGCGCAGGTGGCATCGGCCAAGGCGATCATCCTCGCCGAGTATCGGGGCCTGACCGTAGGCGATATGACCAAGCTGCGTGCCAAGGCACGTGAGTCCGGCGTCTATCTGCGTGTGGTCAAGAATACCCTGGTGCGACGTGCCGTCACTGAGACGCCCTTCGCCGGTTTGGCAGACCAGATGGTCGGCCCGTTGGCGTACGGCATCTCGGCTGACCCGGTCGCAGCCGCCAAAGTGTTGAACGACTTCGCCAAGGGGAACGACAAGTTCGTCCTCAAGGGGGGTGCCATGCCGAATCACGTCATGTCATCGAAGGACGTTGCAGCACTTGCGAATCTGCCGAGCCGGGAGGAGTTGCTGGCGCAGTTGCTGGGCACCATGCAGGCGCCCATCGCAAAGTTCGTCCGCACCCTCAACGAGGTTCCGACTGCTTTTGTTCGCGCGACCGCTGCGGTCCGCGACCAGAAGGCGGCCGCTGCCTGAGGCACACGGCGAGTCAAATGACCGCAAGCGGCATCGCCGCTCACATCGATATAACCCGGGCGCTTTGTGCCCACCTGTAAAAGGAGTACTGAAATGGCTGCAACCAAGGCCGATATCCTCGACGCGATCGCCAACATGACCGTCCTCGATCTGTCTGAACTGATCAAGGAAATGGAAGAGAAGTTCGGCGTGTCCGCTGCTGCAACCGCCGTTGCCGTGGCCGCCCCGGCCGCTGGTGGTGGCGCAGCCGCCGCTGCCGTCGAAGAGAAGACCGAGTTCGACGTCATCCTCGTCGCTGCCGGCGAGAAGAAGGTTGAAGTGATCAAGGTTGTTCGCGCCGTGACCGGTCTCGGTCTGAAGGAAGCGAAGGATCTGGTCGACGGCGCACCGAAGCCGGTCAAGGAAGGCATCAACAAGGCCGACTCTGAGGCGCTGAAGAAGCAGCTGGAAGAAGCCGGCGCCAAGGTGGAAGTCAAGTAATCGCTGGCGCTGTCGGGCGTCCGGTCCGCCGGGCGCCCCCATATTCCCGGTGCGTCGGCACACAACGCCAGCGCGCCTGCATCAAGAGGAACGAGCGCAGAACGATTTGATCCGCACTACAACCGATCACTGCCGAAGCCGTCACGCGGACCAGCCCGAAGGGCAGGCCGGTGCCGGCGCTCGTTCCATTCTGGCTACCCAGCCACACCCGACGTTGGTTTGATCACCGGAGATGTCATGGCCTACTCCTTCACGGAAAAGAAGCGCATCCGCAAAAGCTTCGCCAAGCGCGACAGTGTATTGGCGGTGCCCTACCTGCTGGCGACCCAGCTCGACTCCTACCGTGCCTTCCTGCAGGAGGGCGTAAGCGTCGAGAACCGGCGCAATGAGGGCCTGCAGGCGGCCTTCAATGCCAT
Source organism: Betaproteobacteria bacterium (assembly GCA_009923755.1). Lineage (GTDB taxonomy): Bacteria > Pseudomonadota > Gammaproteobacteria > Burkholderiales > UBA3065 > UBA3065. The sequence continues at coordinate 4,044 of RFSW01000061.1, forward strand.
CTTCCCGATCATCAGCCACTCCGGCAATGCCCGTCTGGAGTTTGTCAGCTACCAGCTTGGCACGCCGCCGTTCGACGTCAAGGAATGCCAGCAGCGCGGTCTGAACTTCGCGGCGCCGCTGCGCGCCCGGGTGCGTCTGGTCATCATGGATCGCGAAGCCACCAAGCCGACCGTCAAGGAGTTCAAGGAGCAGGAGGTCTACATGGGCGAGATCCCGCTCATGACCGAGAACGGCTCCTTCGTCATCAACGGCACTGAGCGCGTCATCGTCAGCCAGCTGCACCGCTCCCCCGGTGTGTTCTTCGAGCACGACCGCGGCAAGACCCACAGCTCCGGCAAGCTGTTGTTCTCGGCGCGAATCATCCCCTACCGCGGCTCGTGGCTCGACTTCGAGTTCGACCCCAAGGATTACCTGTACTTCCGGATCGACCGCCGGCGCAAGATGCCGGTCACCATCCTGCTGCAGGCACTCGGCTACACGCCGGAGCGGATCCTCGCCGAGTTCTTCACCTTCGACACGTTCCAGCTGGTCGATGAGACCGTCTACTTTCAGCTGGTGCCCGACCGTCTGCGTGGTGAAGTCGCCCGTTTCGACATCGTCGACAAAGCCGGCAAGTTGATCGTTGCCAAGGACAAGCGCATCACCGCCAAGCATGTGCGCGAACTCGAGGCGGCCGGCATCGCGCGCATCGCCGTGCCGGACGAATTCCTCATCGGCCGCGTGCTGGCCCACAACGTCATCGATACCGACACCGGTGAAGTCATTGCCAGCGCCAATGACGAGATCGATCCGGATCTTCTGGGCAAGCTGCGTGTGGCCAAGGTCGCGCAGATCAACACCCTCTACACCAATGATCTCGACCAAGGCGGCTACATCAGCCAGACCTTGCGTACGGACGAGACCGGCGGTCAGCAGCAGGCGCAGATTGCCATCTACCGCATGATGCGTCCCGGCGAGCCGCCCACCGAAGACGCGGTCAACGCCTTGTTTCACAGCTTGTTCTTCTCTGAGGACCGTTACGATCTGTCGGCGGTCGGCCGCATGAAGTTCAACCGTCGCGTCGGCTACCCCGGCAAGACCAGCTGGACGCTGAGCCTGCGCAATCTCGGTATGACCGAGCGTCAGTGGGGCGCAGTGCGCGAGGCGCTCGCCCCGGCGCCCGAGCTCAACGTCAACCGTCTCAGCCTCGATGACGCGCAAACCGCCGCCGAAGCCGAAGCCGCCGCGGAGGCCGCTCGCGCTCGCCTCAAGGACGCCGGCATCGACCTCGCCAAGGTGGAGATCAAGGCTGAAGAGCGCTACACCCTGAGCCCGCGCGACATCGTCGCGGTGATCCGCATCCTGGTCGACCTGCGCAACGGGCGCGGAGAGATCGATGACATCGACCACCTCGGTAACCGTCGCGTGCGTTCGGTCGGCGAACTCGCCGAGAACCAGTTCCGTTCCGGCTTGGTGCGTGTCGAGCGCGCAGTGCGCGAACGCCTGTCGCAAGCCGAATCCGAGAACCTGATGCCGCACGACCTGATCAACGCCAAGCCGGTGTCGGCGGCGATCAAGGAGTTCTTCGGTTCAAGCCAGCTGTCGCAATTCATGGACCAGACCAACCCGCTGTCCGAGATCACGCACAAGCGCCGCGTCTCGGCACTCGGTCCCGGCGGTTTGACCCGTGAGCGCGCCGGCTTCGAAGTGCGCGACGTGCATCCGACCCACTACGGCCGCGTCTGCCCGATCGAGACGCCGGAAGGTCCGAACATCGGCCTGATCAACTCGCTGGCGCTGTATGCGCGTACCAACGAGTACGGCTTCCTCGAGACACCGTATCGGCGTGTCGCTGATGGCAAGGTCACCGACACCATCGAATACATGTCGGCGATCGAAGAGGGCAACTACGTGATCGCCCAGGCCAACGCCGAACTCGGTGGCGATGGGGCTTTCTCGCAGGACATCGTCTCGTGCCGCTTTAAGAATGAGTTCGAACTGTCCGGTCCGGACCGCGTGCAAGCAATGGACGTGGCGCCGGCGCAGATCGTCTCGGTGGCGGCCTCGCTGATTCCGTTCCTTGAGCACGACGACGCCAACCGCGCGCTGATGGGCTCCAACATGCAGCGTCAGGCAGTGCCCTGTCTGCGCGCCGAGAAGCCGCTGGTCGGCACCGGTATCGAGCGCACTGTGGCGGTCGACTCTGGCACCGCGGTGCAGGCCCGCCGTGGTGGTCTGGTCGACTACGTCGATGCCGGCCGTATCGTGGTCCGCGTCAACGATGACGAGACGGGTGCGGGCGAGGTCGGTGTCGATATCTACAACCTGACCAAGTACACGCGTTCCAACCAGAACACCAATATCAACCAGCGTCCGATCGCCAAGATCGGCGATCGCATCGCCCGCGGCGACGTTATCGCCGATGGCGCCTCGACCGACCTCGGCGAGCTGGCGCTCGGCCAGAACATGCTGGTCGCGTTCATGCCGTGGAACGGCTACAACTTCGAAGACTCGATCCTGCTGTCTGAGCGTATCGTCGCCGAAGACCGCTACACCTCGATCCACATCGAGGAGCTGTCGGTGGTGGCGCGCGACACCAAGCTCGGTCCGGAGGAGATCAGCCGCGACATCCCCAATCTGGCGGAAAGTGCGGTCGGTCGTCTCGACGAGTCAGGCATTGTCTACATCGGCGCCGAGGTCGAGGCTGGCGACGTGCTGGTCGGCAAGGTCACGCCCAAGGGCGAGACCCAGCTCACCCCCGAAGAAAAGCTGCTGCGCGCGATCTTCGGCGAGAAGGCGTCCGACGTGAAGGACACGTCGCTGCGCGTGCCCTCGGGCATGTCCGGCACCGTCATCGATGTGCAAGTGTTCACCCGTGAGGGTATCGAGCGCGATGCTCGCGCCAAGTCGATCATCGACGCCGAGTTGGAGCGTTTCCGTAAGGACCTCGACGACCAGTTGCGCATCGTCGAGAACGACGCCTACGAGCGCCTGGCGCGTCTGCTCGAGGGCAAGACCGCCAATGGTGGGCCGAAGCGTCTGGCCAAGGGCACTGCGGTCAGCCGCGAGTACCTTGACGGCGTTCCCCGCCACGACTGGTTCGACATCCGCCTTGCCGATGAGGACGCCAGCTCGCAGATGGAGTCGCAGAAGGCTGCGCTCGACCAGCTTCGCCTCGACTTCGACAAGAAGTTCGAAGAGAAGCGCCGCAAGCTCACCCAGGGCGATGAGCTGTCGCCAGGCGTGATCAAGATGGTCAAGGTCTACCTTGCCGTGAAGCGTCGCATCCAGCCCGGCGACAAGATGGCCGGCCGCCACGGCAACAAGGGTGTGGTGTCGCGCATCGTCCCGGTGGAAGACATGCCGCACATGGCCGACGGCACTCCGGTCGATATCGTGCTCAATCCGCTCGGCGTGCCGTCGCGGATGAACGTCGGCCAGATCCTTGAGGTGCACCTGGGCTGGGCAGCCAAGGGGCTCGGCCAGAAGATCGAGGGCATGCTGCGTGCTCAATCCAAGGCTGGCGAGATCCGCGCCTTCCTCGAAAAGGTCTACAACGGCTCCGGCCGGCAAGAGGACCTCGCCTCGATGAATGACGATGAGATCGTTGAGCTGGGTCGCAACCTGGTGCGCGGCGTGCCGTTTGCCACCCCGGTGTTCGACGGCGCCACCGAGCATGAGATCAAGGCCATGCTCGCTTTGGCCGATCTGCCGCAGTCGGGCCAGATTCAGTTGATTGATGGCCGCACCGGCGAAGCCTTCGATCGCCCGGTCACGGTCGGCTACATGCACGTGCTCAAGCTGCATCACCTGGTCGACGACAAGATGCACGCCCGCTCGACCGGCCCCTACAGCCTGGTCACCCAGCAGCCGCTGGGCGGCAAGGCACAGTTCGGCGGTCAGCGCTTCGGCGAAATGGAAGTCTGGGCACTGGAGGCCTACGGCGCGTCCTACACGCTGCAGGAGATCCTCACCGTCAAGTCCGATGACGTCACGGGCCGCACCAAGATGTACGAGAACATCGTCAAGGGTGACCACCGCATCGACGCCGGCATGCCGGAGTCCTTCAACGTTCTGGTGAAGGAGATCCGCTCGCTGGGCATCGATATGGACCTTGAACGCCACTAACCGGAGACCGAACCCATGAAAGCATTGCTCGATCTGTTCAAGCAGGTCACCCAGGAAGAAGAGTTCGATGCCATCCGTATCGGTCTGGCGTCTCCGGAAAAGATCCGTTCGTGGTCGTATGGCGAGGTCAAGAAGCCCGAGACCATCAACTACCGCACCTTCAAGCCGGAGCGTGACGGGCTGTTCTGCGCCAAGATCTTTGGCCCGGTCAAGGATTACGAGTGCTTGTGCGGCAAATACAAGCGCCTCAAGCATCGCGGTGTGATCTGCGAGAAGTGCGGCGTCGAGGTCACGCTGGCCAAGGTGCGCCGCGAGCGCATGGCGCATATCGAGCTGGCCAGCCCGGTCGCGCACATCTGGTTCCTCAAGAGCCTGCCGTCGCGTCTGGGCATGGTGCTCGACATGACGCTGCGCGACATCGAGCGCGTGCTCTATTTCGAAGCTTATGTCGTCACCGATGCCGGGCTGACCGCGCTCAAGCGCGGCCAGATCATGAACGAGGACGACTACTACGCCAAGCTTGAAGAGCTCGGCGATGAGTTCACCGCGATGATGGGTGCTGAGGGCATCGCTGCGCTGCTGTCGAGCATCGACATCAGCAGCGAGGTCGAGAAGCTGCGCGACGAGCTGTCCAAGACTTCATCCGACACCAAGATCAAGAAGTATGCCAAGCGCCTCAAGGTGCTCGAGGCTTTCCAGAAGTCCGGCATCAAGCCGGAATGGATGGTCATGAACGTGCTGCCGGTGCTGCCGCCGGATCTGCGCCCCTTGGTGCCGTTGGACGGCGGCCGCTTTGCCACCTCCGACCTCAACGACCTCTACCGCCGCGTGATTAACCGCAACAACCGTCTCAAGCGGCTCCTCGAGCTGCGTGCGCCGGAGATCATCGTGCGCAACGAAAAGCGCATGCTGCAGGAGGCAGTCGACTCGCTGCTCGACAACGGTCGTCGCGGCAAGGCGATGACCGGGGCGAACAAGCGCCCCCTCAAGTCGCTGGCCGACATGATCAAGGGCAAGGGGGGGCGTTTCCGTCAGAACCTGCTGGGCAAGCGCGTCGACTACTCGGGCCGCTCGGTCATCGTGGTGGGGCCGACCCTGAAATTGCATCAGTGCGGTTTGCCGAAGAAGATGGCGCTGGAGCTGTTCAAGCCCTTCATCTTCAACAAGCTCGAACTCAACGGCATGGCCACCACCATCAAGGCGGCCAAGAAGCTGGTCGAGATGGAAGTGCCGGAAGTCTGGGACATCCTCGAAGAGGTCATTCGCGAGCACCCGATCCTGCTCAACCGTGCGCCGACGCTGCACCGCTTGGGTATCCAGGCATTCGAGCCGGTGCTCATCGAAGGCAAGGCGATCCAGCTGCATCCGCTGGTTTGCTCGGCCTTCAACGCCGACTTCGACGGCGACCAGATGGCCGTCCACGTGCCCCTGTCGCTCGAGGCGCAGATGGAAGCCCGCACCCTGATGCTGGCCTCCAACAACGTGCTGTCGCCAGCCAACGGCGATCCGATCATCGTGCCGTCGCAGGACATCGTGCTGGGCCTGTACTACATGACCCGCGAGCGCGTGAACGCCAAGGGCGAAGGCATGGTGCTGGCCGACCTCGCCGAGCTCGAACGCGCCTACGCCAACCGCGAGCTGGAGCTGCATGCCCGTGTCACCGTGCGTCTGCGCGAGTACGTGGCCGACGGCGATGGTGGCTGGAGTGAGCGTCTGGTGCGTCGCGAGACCACCGCCGGCCGCGCCATCCTGTCGAACATCCTGCCCAAGGGCCTGCCCTTCGAGCTGATCGACAAGGCGTTGAAAAAGAAGGAGATCTCGCGTCTGATCAACGGCAGCTTCCGTCGCGTCGGTCTGCGCGAGACGGTGATCTTCGCCGACAAGCTGATGTACACCGGCTTCAGCTTCGCCACCCGCGCCGGCATGAGCTTCTGCGCCGACGACATGCGCGTCCCGGCGGAGAAGGAGACCATCATCGCGGCCGCATCCGAGGAGGTGAAGGAGATCGACGCCCAGTACAGCTCGGGCCTGGTCACTCAGGGCGAGCGCTACAACAAGGTGGTCGACATCTGGGGTCGCGCCGGTGACGACGTCGCCAAGGCGATGATGAAGCACCTTTCCAAGGAGAAGGTGCTCAACCGCAAGGGTGAAGAGGTCGAGCAGGAGTCGTTCAACTCCATCTACATGATGGCTGACTCGGGCGCGCGTGGCTCGGCTGCGCAGATCCGCCAGCTGGCCGGCATGCGCGGGCTCATGGCGAAACCGGACGGCTCGATCATCGAGACGCCGATCACCGCGAACTTCCGCGAGGGCCTCAACGTTCTGCAGTACTTCATCTCCACGCACGGCGCGCGGAAGGGCCTCGCGGATACCGCACTGAAGACCGCCAACTCGGGCTACCTGACCCGCCGTCTGGTCGATGTGACGCAGGATCTGGTGGTCACCGAGGACGATTGCGGCACCAGCAATGGCGTTGCCATGCGCGCGCTGGTCGAAGGCGGTGAGGTGGTCGAGGCACTGCGTGAGCGGATCCTGGGTCGTGTGGTCGCGTTGGACGTGGTCGATCCCGAATCGCAAGAGACCCTGTTCGAGGCCGGCACGCTGCTCGACGAAGAAAAGGTCGAGCGGATCGAGGCGGCTGGCGTCGACGAGGTCAAGGTGCGTACGCCGCTGACCTGCGACACCCGTCACGGTCTTTGCGCCAAGTGCTACGGTCGCGATCTCGGCCGCGGCCAGATGGTCAATGTCGGCGAGGCGGTGGGCGTGATCGCTGCACAGTCGATCGGTGAGCCGGGCACCCAGCTGACCATGCGCACCTTCCACATCGGTGGTGCCGCGTCGCGGGCCGCTGCTGCCAGCCAGGTTGATACCAAGAGCGCCGGCACGGTGCGCTTCACGCCGACCATGCGCTATGTCACCAACGCCCGCGGCGAGCAGATCGTCATCTCGCGCAGCGGCGAGGTGCTGGTGCAGGACGAGCAGGGCCGCTCACGCGAGCAGCATAAGATTCCTTACGGTGCCAACCTGCTGGTGATGGATGGCAACGCGGTGAAGGCCGGCACTACGCTGGCCACCTGGGACCCGCACACCCGTCCGATCATTACTGAGCACCCGGGCCGTGTCCGCTTCGAGAACGTCGAAGAAGGCGTCACCGTTGCCAAGCAGATCGACGAGGTCACCGGCCTCTCGACGCTGGTGGTCATCGACCCCAAGCGCCGCGGCAGCGCCTCGGCCAAGGGCGTGCGTCCGCAGGTCAAGCTGCTCGACGAGAACGGTGAGGAGCTGCGCATCCCGGGTACCGAGATGCCGGTCGCCATCGCCTTCCAGGTGGGCTCCATCATCACCGTGAAGGACGGCCAGGAGGTCGGTGTCGGCGAAGTGTTGGCGCGGATCCCGCAGGAGACCTCCAAGACCCGCGACATCACCGGCGGTCTGCCGCGT
>RFSW01000062.1 GCA_009923755.1 Betaproteobacteria bacterium
CCGAGGCAGAGGTCGACTTCACCATCCAGTTGCTGCAAGGCAAGGTCGGCAAGCTGCGGGAGATGAGCCCGCTGTGGGAGATGGTGCAGTCCGGTGTCGACCTCGACACCGTTCAATGGGCCGCGCACTGAGCGGCCTGGGCGTAGCACATCCGTCTACGGATACACACAAGCGCAGAGCAGTCGCGCAACAGGGAGTCAGCAACATGGCATATAGCGAAAAGGTCATCGACCATTACGAGAACCCCCGCAACGTCGGGTCCTTTGACAAGACCGAAGACGCCGACGTCGGCACCGGCATGGTCGGCGCGCCGGCCTGCGGCGACGTGATGAAGCTGCAGATCAAGGTCGGCTCCGACGGTGTCATCCAGGACGCCAAATTCAAGACCTACGGCTGCGGCTCGGCCATCGCCTCAAGCTCGCTCGTCACCGAGTGGGTCAAGGGCAAGACGCTGGACGAGGCAATGGGCATCAAGAACACGCAGATCGCCGAAGAACTGGCGCTGCCGCCGGTCAAGATTCACTGCTCCATCCTCGCCGAAGACGCCATCAAGGCGGCGGTCGAGGACTACCGCAAGAAGCACGGTAACTGACATGGCCGTCACCCTCACCGAGCGCGCCGCTGCGCATGTGCAGAAGTACATCGCCAAGCGAGGCCATGGCATCGGCCTGCGTCTGGGTGTGCGCACCACCGGCTGCTCGGGGCTGGCCTATGTGCTTGAGTACGCCGACGACCTCAAGGCCGAGGATCTCGAATTCGAAAGCCATGGCACGCGCGTCATCATCGACCCCAAGTCGCTCGCTTTCATCGATGGCACTGAGCTCGACTTCGTGCGTGAGGGCCTCAACGAGGGTTTTCAGTTCAATAACCCTAATGTGAAGAACGAGTGCGGCTGCGGCGAGAGCTTCAATGTCTGATTTGCCGACCGCCGGCGCGGCGGGCGTATCAAACGGCTCTGGCCCGGGCAGCGACCCGTTCGCCTTGCTTGGCCTGCCGCGCGACATGAAGGTCGATCCGCATGCGCTAGACGCTGCCTATCGCGAGCTTCAGGCGCAGGTCCACCCGGATCGCTTCGCCGGCAAGACCGATGCCGAGCGGCGCGTGGCCATGCAGTGGGCGACTGCCGCCAATGAAGCCTACCGTACCCTGCGCAAGCCGCTGCCGCGCGCCCGCTACTTGATCGAGAGCGCCGGTGTGGGCCTTGGCGAGCACGACAACACCGCCATGCCGGCCGACTTCCTGATGCAGCAGATGGAGTGGCGCGAGCACGTTGCCGAGGCGCGTGCGCACCGCGATGACAAGGGCCTGCGCCACATCGAGCACGCCATTCGCGGTGCCGAGGGAGAGCTGTGGCCGCTGCTGGAGGCGCTCGTCGCTGCCGCCGACTGGTCGCATGCCGCCGATGTCTGGCGGCGCCTGCGCTTTCTCGAGAAGCTGCGCGACGACATCGAGGACGTGCGCTCGGCGCTGCTCGACTGATGGCGCTGCTGCAGATCTCCGAGCCGGGCCAGTCCACCGCCCCGCATCAGCACCGGCGTGCCATCGGCATCGATCTGGGCACCACGCACTCGCTGGTGGCCACGGTGCGCAACAGCATCGCCACCGTGCTCCCCGACGAGCATGGCCGTGTGCTGTTGCCGAGCGTGGTGCGCTACGGCGCAGACGGCGTCAAGGCAGTGGGCGCAGAGGCGGCTGTGCGTCAGGCCGAGGACCCGCGCAACACGTTGGCCTCGTTCAAGCGCTTTATGGGGCGCGGGCTGGCCGATGTTCAGCGCACCCACCAGGGCGAGCTGCCCTACGACTTTGCCGACGCGCCCGGCATGGTGCAGATCCGCACCGTAGCCGGCGTCAAGAGTCCGGTCGAGGTGTCGGCCGAGATCCTGCGCGTGCTGCGAAGCCGCGCCGAAGCCAGCCTCGGCGGCGATCTCACCGGGGCGGTCATCACCGTGCCGGCTTACTTCGACGATGCGCAGCGCCAAGCCACCAAGGACGCTGCGCAGTTGGCCGGGCTCGAGGTGCTGCGGCTGCTCAATGAGCCGACCGCTGCCGCCATCGCCTACGGCCTCGACAATGCCTCCGAGGGTGTCTACGCCGTCTACGACCTGGGTGGCGGGACTTTTGACATCAGCATCCTGCGCCTGACCAAGGGTGTGTTCGAGGTGCTGGCCACGGGCGGCGATTCGGCCCTCGGCGGCGACGACTTCGACCGCCGCATCGCCTGCTGGGCGATCGAGGCCGGGCAACTGCCGCCGCTTGGCGCGCGCGACCTGCGGGCTCTGCAGATGGAGGCGCGTGAGGTCAAGGAGGCGCTCTCCAGCCGTGAGGCTGCACGCTTCCATGTGCGCTTACTGGGCGGAGATGCGGTCGATCTCACGCTCGACACCGCGACGCTCGAATCGCTCGGCGCCACTCTGGTGGCCAAGACGCTCAAACCGTGCCGTCAGGCGCTGCGCGACGCTGGCGTCGACCTGGTCGATATCCAGGGTGTGGTGCTGGTCGGCGGCTCGACCCGCATGCCGATGGTGCGCAAGGCGGTGGCCGAGTTCTTCGGCCAGACGCCGCTCACCAATCTCGACCCGGATCAGGTGGTGGCGCTCGGTGCCGCGCGACAGGCGCACTTGCTGGCCGGCAACCGCAGCAGCGACGACTGGCTGCTGCTCGACGTCATCCCCCTCTCGCTCGGCATCGAGACCATGGGCGGCCTGGTCGAGAAGATCGTGCCGCGTAACGCCACCTTGCCGATCGCCCGCGCGCAGGAGTTCACCACTTTCAAGGATGGTCAGACCGCCATGCGCATCCACGTGCTGCAGGGCGAACGCGAGCGGGTGGACGACTGCCGCTCGCTCGCGCACTTCGAGTTGCGCGGAATCCCGCCGATGACCGCGGGTGCGGCGCGCATCAAAGTGACCTTCGAGGTGGACGCCGACGGCCTGCTGGCGGTCACAGCGCGCGAGCAGTCGAGCGGCACCTCGGCGCAGGTGGCGGTCAAGCCGAGCTATGGCCTGAGCGATGACGACATCGCCCGCATGCTGCGCGATGCCTTTGACCACGCCCGTGACGACCTTGATGCACGTGCACTCGCCGAGGTGCAGGTCGACGCCGACCGCCTGGTCGACGCCGTGCGCGCCGCACTCGCGGCTGATGGCGAGGCGCTGCTCAGCGATGCCGAGCGCGAGGCCATCGAGGCGTGCATCGTCGCGCTGGTGGCGGCGCGGGCCGGCAGCGACCGCAGCGCCATTCGCCAGGCCACCGATGCGCTCTCCACCGCCACCGACGACTTCGCCGCGCGCCGCATGGACGCGAGCATCCGCAGCGCGCTTGCCGGGCGCAGCATCGAGTCGATCTGAGTCGAGTCCATCTGAACCGGTCGCGCGCCATCCCCGTTTACGCCACCGTCCTATCGAGCCCAGCCCACCATGCCTGTCATCACCGTCCTGCCGCATGCCGTTCTCTGCCCTGAGGGCACTCGCTTCGACGCGCAGCCTGGCGTCTCGATCTGCGATGCGCTGCTCGAGCACGATATCGACATCGAGCACGCCTGCGAGAAGAGCTGCGCCTGTACCACGTGCCACGTCATCGTTCGCGAGGGACTGCGATCGCTCGCTGAGGCCAGCGAGGACGAGGAGGACATGCTCGACATGGCGTGGGGCCTCACCGCGCAGTCGCGGCTGTCCTGCCAGGCGCGCGTGGCGGACGCGCCATTGACGGTCGAGATTCCGAAGTACACGATCAACCATGCGTCTGAGGATCATTGAGCCGAAGTCTGGCTCCGGCCCATGCACCAACCGCAAGAGGAGGTCAGCCATGAACATCACCCGCTCGCTGCCGGCCGTCGCCGCCCTGCTGGCACTCACCGCCTGTACCAGCGGTACGTATGATTGCGAGGGCAACCAGCTGGTCATCGACGGCAGCCGCGTGGAATACGCCGGCGCCGATCGCTATGAGATCTGCCAGACCAACGGCAACATCCTCGTCATCGGTTTCCGCGACCAATGCGGCACCACCAGCCGAAACTACATGTCCTTCGACAAGATGCAGCGCAAGTTGGCGCGTGGCACCGAGAATTGGGACTGCAAGAAAAAATAAGCCCGGATGCGCAGCATATGAAATGGACCGACACGCTTGACATCGCCATCGCCCTCACTGAGGCGCATCCGGATGTCGACCCGCTCACTGTTCGCTTCACCGACCTCATGGCCTGGGTGATGGCGCTCGACGGCTTCGACGACGATCAGAACCGCTGCGGCGAGAAGATCCTCGAGGCCATCCAGCAGTCTTGGATCGACGAGGCGGACTGAGCGGCTTCGCTCGTTCGACCGATGCCGGTCATCGACAGCCTGCTCGCTGCCACGGCGTTGCAGCACGACCTCGTTCTGGTGACCCGCAATCTGCGCGACTTCGGTTGTGCCGGTTTGCGGACCTTCGACACCTGGGCCGAGGCCTGAGCGCTAGTCGCCCGCGATCGGGTGACTCGCCATCGCCTCCACTGCGCGGGCGATGCCCGAGTGGTCCCACTGCGCGCCACCGAGCCCGACGGCGATGCTGAACAGTTGTTGCGCCGTAGCCGTGCCCTGGATCGCCATGCCGAGCTGACGCGCGTTCTGCAGGGCGTTGTTGAGGTCCTTCTGCATCAACTCGATCTTGAAGCCGGGGGCGAAGTCGCGCTCGATCATGCGCTTGCCGTGGATGTCGAGGATGCGCGACTGGGCGAATCCGCCGAGCAGCGCTTCGCGCACGCGCGCCGGATCGGCCCCGGCTTTGGCGGCGAAGGTCAGCGCCTCGGCCACCGCCATCAGGGTCATCGCGCCAACCATGTTGTTGGCGAGCTTGCAGGTCTGGCCGGCGCCGTGGGGGCCGATGTGGCTCAGCGTCTTGCCCATGCAGGCCAGCACAGGCCGCACCGCCTCGAACACCTCCGGCTTGCCGCCGACCATGATCGATAGCGTTCCGGCGACGGCGCCGACATCGCCGCCGGACACCGGCGCGTCGAGGTACTCGGCACCTTTTTCCGCCAATCGGGCGGCATTGATGGGCTCCACCGCCGGTGAGATCGAGCTCATGTTGACGACCACCGTGCCGGGCCACACGCTCTCGGCGACCCCGTCCGGCCCGAACAGCACCCGCTCGACGTCTGGTGTGTCGGGGACCATCAGGATGACGATGTCGCTGGTGGCGGCGACCTCGGCCGGGCTGCCGACCGGTACGACGCCGGCCTCGATGCAGGCCTGCGGCACGCCGCTGCGCGAGTAGCCTGTGACGAGGTAGCCGCTCTTGCGCAGATTGCAGGCCATCGGCCCGCCCATGATGCCGAGGCCGATGAAGCCGATGCGAGTGGTCATGCGGGGTTCTCCTCAAGATGCGCGCGCAGCCAGCCCAGCGTTGCCGGTGTGTCGGGCCCGGGCAGGTACTCCGCGCTGACCCAGCCGGCGTAGCCGATGCGGTCGAGCCAGTCGAACAGGAACGGATAGTTAATCTCGCCGCTGCCCGGCGCGCCCCGGCCCGGGTTGTCGGCGATCTGGATGTGGCCGATGCGCTCGAGGTGTCGCTGCAGCGTCTCGGCGAGGTTGCCCTCCATCACCTGCATGTGGAAGCAGTCGTACTGGAGGCGCGTGTTGCCGACGCCGATCGCTTCCAGAATGGCCAGCGCCTGCGCCGAGCGGTTGACCGCGTAGCCGGGGATGTCGCGTGTGTTGATCGGCTCGAGCAGCAGGTTGAGGCCGTGTTCACCCATGCGCTTGGCGGCAAAGCGCAGATTGGCGAGCAGCGTGCCCTCCAGGGTCTCGGCGTCGGCGTCTTCCGGCGCGACGCCCGCCAGCACGTTGATTTGCCGGCAGCCGATCGCGCGGGCGTAGTCGATGGCGACATCGATGCCCTCGCGAAATTCACTCATGCGGTCCGGGTGGCAGCCGATGCCGCGATCGCCGCCGGCCCAGTCGCCGGCCGGGGCGTTGATCAGCACCTGCTGCAGGCCGTGCGCGTCGAGCAGCTCGGCGACGACCGCAGAGTCGTGGGCATACGGGAACCAGCATTCGACGCCGTGGAAGCCAGCCCTAGCCGCAGCGGCATAGCGCTCGAGGAAGGGCTTCTCGGCGAACAGCATCGACAGATTGGCGGCAAAGCGGGGCATGGCTCAGTGTAGCCAAGCTGCGATCGCTTTCGGCACTGCAGCGGCAACGCACCGACACCGCGGTGGCACCGCTGCGGAGCGCGCGAGAAGGGCGGGTGAGGCACCTCAGAGCCGGTCGCCGAGCTTTCTGTGGAGATACATACCCGCCAGCATGGCGACGGTGAACAGTACAGCCTCGCCGCTTCCCAGCCCGACGCCGACCAGCGCCGGGCCCGGGCAGAAGCCGGCCAGACCCCAGCCGATGCCGAACAACACGCTGCCGGCGATCAGTTTCCGGTCGATGGCGGTGGCGGTGGGCCACTGCATCCGGCCACTCGCCAGCAGCGGCCGCGCGCGGCGGCGGGCAAGCGCGAAGCCGGCCAGCCCGACCCCTACCGCCCCGCCCATCACCAGCGCCAGTTGCGGGTTCCACAGTCCGCCGAGGTCGAGAAAGGCGATGACGTTGGCCGGGTCGGCCATGCCGGAGACGATCAGGCCGATGCCGAACAGCAGGCCGCAGAGAAATATCGTGATGAGTGCCATGCGCGGCCTCAGGCGATGAGGTGGCGGACCACGTCGACGGTCACAACGCCCGCCGTCATGAACGCGGCGACCGCTGCGAGTGAGCGCAGCGACAGGCGTGACAGCCCGCACACCCCGTGCCCCGAGGTGCAGCCGCCGGCAAGACGGGTGCCGAATCCGACCAGCAGGCCGGCGGCGATCAGCGTGCCGGGGTCGGCGTCGACGCGGATCAGCCCGACCGCCGCCCATTGCCGGTAGAGCAGCGGTGCGTACAGCAGCCCGAGCACAAAGGCCAGCCGCCACAGCGTCTCGGCCTTGGTGCTGTCGGCGAGCAAGCCCGCCAGCAAGCCGCCAAGGATGCCGCTGATGCCGGCGATACGCCCGTAGAGCAGCATCAGCAGCACGCTGGCGAGCCCGATCAGGGCGCCGCCGGCGAGCCCGTGCAGCGCCGAGAAATGCCATCCGGGGGTCCTTTGACAAGGCCGGCTGGCCAACCGGCGATCGGGCGCTTGAGCCATCGCAAGTCCCTGCGCTTTGCGCAGCGAACCGCCAAGCGCCGGATGCGATTCTGCCGCATCGCAGACCTTGCGGAGTGAGCCATGTCAGCCGCCCGTGCCGCCGACAGCTTCGCCAGCGGCGCCTTCGACCGCGCCGTGCATGCCGGCGTGGCACGCATGACCCACGGCCTGTCGCCGATGGTGCTGGCCGGCGCCAGCGCCGACTGGCTGATGCATCTGGCCTTTTCGCCGGGCAAGCAGATGGATCTGGCACTGCTGGGGTTGCGTCAGGCCATGCGCCTGTCGAGGCATGCCGGTGAATGCATGGCCGGCCATCGCGAGCCGTGTATCCGCCCCCTGCCGCAGGACCGGCGCTTCGAGGCGGCGCAGTGGCAGAAGTGGCCGTTCAATCTGATGTGGCAAAGCTTCCTTCTCAGCCAGCAGTGGTGGCACGCCGCGGCCACCGATGTCAGCGGCGTCAGTCACCACCACGAACTGGTGGTCGACTTCGCCACCCGGCAGGCGCTCGATCTGGTCTCGCCGTCTAATTTCTTGGGCACCAATCCGGAACTCATCGACCAGACGCTGCGCACCGGTGGCGCCAACCTGGTCTCCGGCTGGCGCAACTGGGTTGAGGACATGGCGCGGGTGGCCGCCAACCGACAGCCGGTGGGCACCGAGCAGTTCCGGCCCGGCATCGAGGTGGCGGTGACGCCCGGCGAGGTGGTGTTCCGCAATCACCTCATCGAGCTCATCCGCTACACGCCGGTCACCCCTGCAACGTATCCGGAGCCTGTCCTGGTGGTGCCGTCATGGATCATGAAGTACTACATCCTCGACCTCTCACCGCATAACTCGCTGGTGCGTTACCTGCTGGAACACGGGCATCCGGTGTACATGGTGTCGTGGCGCAATCCGGACGGTGCCGACCGCGACCTTGGCATGGAGGACTACCTCCACAAAGGGGCCATGGCCGCCATCGACGCGGTCGCGCGATGCCATGGCGGCCACTGTCTTCACGCGGTGGGCTACTGCCTCGGCGGCACGCTGATGGCCATCGCCGCGGCGCGCATGGCGCATGACGACGACAACCGCCTCTGCAGCCTGAGCCTGCTCGCCTCGCAGGTCGATTTCTCCGAGCCGGGAGAGCTCGCGCTGTTCATCGATGAGGCGCAACTGGCCTGGCTCGACGACCTCATGGCCTCGCAGGGCTATCTCGACGGCAAGCAGATGTCGGGTGCCTTCGCGCTGCTCAACCAGCGCGACCTGGTGTTCTCGCGCATGGTCCACGATTATCTGATGGGCCAGCGCCGGCCGGTCACCGACCTGCACGCCTGGAACGCCGACGCCACGCGCATGCCCTTCCGCCAGCACCGCGAGTACCTGCAGAGCCTGTATCACCACAATGATCTGGCGCAGGGGCGCTACCGCGCGAGTGGCAAACCGGTGGCGCTGAGCGACATCCGCGTGCCGCTGTTCTGCCTGGCCACCGAGCGCGACACGGTGTCGCCTTGGCGGTCGGTCTACAAGATCAGCCTGCTCACCGACACCGAGGTCACCTTCTGCCTGACCAGCGGCGGACACAACGTCGGTGTGGTCAACCCGCCTGGGCCCGGGGTGCGGCGCAGTTATCGACTTGACGTGCGGCCGGAGGATGGCAAATACGTCGACCCCGAGGCGTGGTTTGCCGCGGCGCCGGTGCACGAGGGCTCTTGGTGGCCGGCCTGGCAGGCTTGGCTGCAGCAGCATTCCTCCGCGCCGATGCTCATCGAGCAGATGCCGCCGTCGACGCATGTCTGCGACGCGCTCGGCGCTGCGCCCGGGCGCTATGTGCTGATGCCCTGAACCGGCCGTCAACCGTCCGCCGGAGTTCAGCGTTGAATGACGTGCGGCAAATGCCGCTTATTCCCCGAGGGGAGGAGACCATGAAGATTCGCAGAATCGCGGTCGCTGCCGCGATTGCAGCCGCAGGGTTCGTGGCAGCCACGCCCGCCCGGGCCAACGACTGGGTCGGCAGTGCACTGGGGGCTGTCGTGGGCGGTGTCATCGGCAACCAGTTCGGTGGCGGCAGTGGCAACGTCGCGGCGACTGCGCTCGGTGCTGCCATCGGCAGCCGGGTGGGCGGTGACATCTCGCGCGGCATGCCGCCGGTCGGCAGCAGCTACGGCTATGGCAGCGGCTACCGCGACTACACCTACCGGGACCCGGCTTATCGTGAGCCGGTGCGCTATGAGCCGGCCTATTACCGCCCGGCGCCGCCGGCCTACGGTCAACGCCGCCTCTACGACGAGCGCACCGTCTACGGTCCGCCACCCCCGCCAGCGGTCGCCGATGCCTGCGCCGGTGAGCTGTACTACGAGGGCCGCTACGACCCTGACCTCGCCCGCGCCTACTGCCGTGGCCGTCAGGAGTACATGCGGGGCCAGCGCGAGCGCGAACTCGCCGATGCCCGCAACCGGGGTCTGAGCGGGCAGTGACAGTGGGTCGCGACCTGCCGCGGTTGGTGTAAAAGGCAGGTATCGCGATTTGGGGGTGCAGGGTGGGTCTGCAGAGGGGTCTTCTGGCGGCGATGTGCGGGCTCGTCCTCGCTGCTGCTGCGCATGCCGAGGCGCTACCCGAACCCGCCGCGCTGGCGGCGCATTTGCGGCAGACCGCGGTGGTGGTCGAGGTCCGCCACGCGCACGATGGCCTTGGCGAGTACGCCCCGGTGCTCGCCTTCCGCGGCTTCCCTGCCGACGATGTACTCGACGCGCTGCTCGGTGCGGCGTGGCGACAGCCGGGCTGCGAGATCGAGTTCGTCGCCGCTGACGGCTATCGCTCGGCGATTCCCGCCGCGCAGTTTGAGCGCTACCGGGCCTGGCTGGTCTACCAGCGCGCTGACGGCGGCGTGTTCGTGACCGACAATGTGTTCCAGGCGCGGCGCGATGTGCCACTCGGACCTTGGTATCTGGTCTGGGACAACCTCGGCGCGCCCGAGCTGATCGCGCTGGGAGATCACTACTGGCCGTATCAGGTGATCGAGGTGCTGGCTGTGGCGCCCGACGCCCCGGCTGCGCCATGAGCAAGACTCGGCACTACCGCTACTACGGCGCGGTCACTCTGGCCTTTGTCGTCGTCTTTCTCTGTTCCAACCTGATCGGCCCAGCCAAGGGCGCGCAACTCGAATTGCCACTACTGGGCACGGTGACCTTTGGCGCCGGCGTCCTGTTCTTCCCGATCTCGTTCATCTTCGGCGACATCCTCACCGAGGTGTACGGCTACGCGGCGGCGCGGCGGGTGATCTGGTCTGGCTTTGCGGCAATGGTCTTCGCATCTGCCATGGCTGCGTTGATCGTGGCGCTACCGCCGGCGCCGTGGTGGCCGCATCAGGCGGCCTATGAGGTGGCCTTTGGCAACGCCTGGCGGGTGGTGGCGGCGTCGCTGGTGGCGTACTGCTGCGGCGAATTCGTCAACAGCTACATCCTCGCCCGGCTCAAGGTGCTCACCCAGGGGCGGCACCTGTGGGCACGCACCATCGGCTCCACAGTGTTCGGCGAGGCGGTGGACAGCAGCCTCTTCTATCCGTTGGCGTTCTGGGACGCCGGCATCATCCCTAATGAACAGATTCCGCTGATTATGCTGATGCAGTTCCTCGTCAAGACCTTGGTCGAGGTCCTGTTCACCCCCTTTACCTACTGGGCGGTAGCCACCCTCAAGCGTGTCGAGGGCGAGGACTGGTACGACCGCGACACCGACTTCAACCCCTTTCGGCTCTCGTCAGGCGGGCGCTGATTTCGGCGCCAGAAATCCACCCGGGCATCTGCACAGCGCGCCGGTCCTCCCGATCTCCGCCAAGCGAACGATGCAATGGCCCACGTGGGCTCACATGGCGAGCCTCTGGCGGCGGAGGATGGGTGGTCTGGAAGACGCCGAACCCTCCTAAACACGCCAACGAGGTTTAGATGACCGCTATCCACACTTATGTGCGATTTGCGCTCAAAACGTGTCTTGGCCGACCGGGTTCAACCAAACTTCGAATCTGTTCTAACTGTTGATGCGCCTGAATCCTACGCAGGCGGGTTCACGGGTCAGGGTTCCGGATGCTTCGTGAAGTCAAAACTACTGTTGCGCCGACCTACAACGAGGTCTTCGCCGACCGGTTGCGCGTTCTGTTGCGGCGAAAATTCGGCGGTTCACTGCCCAAAGCGGCTGAACTTGCAGCAGCACTGGGCGATCGCAGTCTCCCATCGGACGCCCCGCGGGTGTCGGCGGAGAGTGTTCGCCGCTGGATGCGGGGGATCTCGGTGCCGGAGGCGCTCCGGCTCACGCAGCTCTGCCAAGCCTTGGACCTCGTCCCCTCGGAGGTGTGCTACCTCCTCATGATCGATGGCGCAAACGTCAGGGGT
>RFSW01000063.1 GCA_009923755.1 Betaproteobacteria bacterium
AGTGCGATCGCCGCGCAGGCGAACCACACGGCAAAGGTGCAGATGAGCAGTGTCGCTTTCATCTCCGGCGCCATTCGCGCAGCACCCGGCGCGCCGATCGACATGCCTTGGTGCAGGGTATTCCAGAACACGACCGAGAAGTAGATGAGCGGGATATTGACCATGCCGATCACGGTGAACAGCGCCAAAGCACGGTCGGTCTTGGATTCGTCTTCGACCAGGCTCGACAGCGCCATCAGCCCGAAGTAGATGAACAGCAGCATGAGCTCGGAGGTGAGGCGGGCGTCCCATACCCAATAAGTGCCCCAGGTCGGCTTGCCCCACAGCGAGCCGGTGACCAGTGCCACCACGGTCATCCAGGCGCCGGTGGGCAGCAGAGCGCGCATCATCACCGCTGCCACCGGACTCCGCCAGATCCAGTAAAGCAGCGCATAGCCGGTGGCCACCGAGTAGAGCAGCATCGACATCCACGCCGCAGGCACGTGCAGGTAGATGATGCGGTAGACCTCGCCCTGCTGCGCATCGGTCGGGGTGCCAACCAGCGCCAGCCAAAGCCCGGGGACACCGAGCACGGCAGCGGCGATGGCCAGCCAGCGCGACAGCGGGCCGCTCACCTTGAAGAACCGCGGCGGCGAGCCGAGCTGCTTGAGGAAGGTCAACATGGCTCTATTCTAGCCGGCTACCGAGGGGTCGGCCGGTCCGGGCCTCATCGCTCTACTCGACGGCCAGGTCGAGCACCCGCCGCGCGGCCGGCGGCACCAGCAACAGCGCCAGCAGACTGATGCCGACCAGCGTCAGCAGCGGGCCCAGTTGGCTCTGTCCGGCCTGTGCCGCAGATACCGTGGTGGCGCCAAAGATAAGCACCGGCACGAACACCGGGAAGCTCATCAGGCTGACCAGCACCTGAGCTTGTCGCGCCATCAGGCCGAGCGCGCTGAACAACAGGGTGAACGCGCCGAGAGCCGGCGTGCCCGACGCAAGGGACAGCGCAAGTGCCCCGATGCCAGTGGCATCAAGGCCGTACTGCAGCGCCAGAGGCACGCTGTAGACCGCCATCGGCAGGCCGAACAGCAGCCAATGCGCCAGGGCCTTGCCGGCCACCAGACTGCCCAGCGGGAATCCGGCGGCCGCAAGTTGCGACAGGATACCGCTGCGGAAGTCCGCTTCCAGGTGCCGCCCGGCGGCCAGCAAGGTGACCAGCAGCGCGCTGACCCACACCATGCCGGGCGCGATGCGCGCCAGTTGCTGCGGGTCGGTGCCTATCCCGAAAGGGATGAGGCTGAGGATCATCCAATGAAACACCCCGGGCCAGATCAATTCGCGCGGCGACGCCATCGCGAGGGCCAGTTCGCGGCGCAGCGCCCAGAGCGCCGGTTGCGGGCAGACGCCGCGGCGAAAGGCGCCGGTTTGGCCAGGGTCCGGCAAGCGATCCGATTCGACCTTGCTGACCTCGGCGCTGCGTCCGGTCAAGTGGACCCGTGTGTGGCAGAGGGTCGCCAGGTCTGGCGCAAGTTCGGCGAGGGGCCGATGGGTGGCGATCACGGCGATACCGCCGCTGCCCAGATGCTCGCGCAGCAGTTCGATGAACAGCCGGATGCCGTTGCCGTCGAGCGCGTTCACCGGCTCATCGATCAGCCACACGCGGCGCTGGCTGGCGGCCATGACGGCCAGCACCAGACGGCGCCGCTGCCCTTCGGAGAGCTGCCCGACGCGCTTGCCGGCGGCCCGCTCAAGGCCGACGCGCTGCAGCGCGATGCCGCGCTCGGCCGCGCTCAAGCGCGTGCCTAGTGGCTCAAGCGCCCAGTCGAGTTGGGCTGCTGCTGTCGGCTCCATGCGCAGCGCAGGGTTCTGTTCGAACAGAAACACCTCGTGGGCATGCGGCCAGGACGAGTGCAGCGAGATGCGTCGCTGCAGCCCGGCGAGGGTGCGCAAGAGCGTGCTCTTACCGCTGCCGTTGGGGCCGCTCAGCTCGATGTAGCGGCCATCCGGCAGATCGAATGAGATGGTCTCGGCCAGCGTCGCGCTGCCACGCTCCAGCCGGACATCGACGAGCCGCAGCGACGATGCCTCGGCCGGTCGTGCGTTCATGCCGCCCTGTCTCGGCTCAAGGCGCCGCGGGCGGGCCGATCTGCAGTGGGACCCCCGCGCTTCCGACCGTCACCGGGGAGCGGACCGCAGACCAGTCGCCGGGTTGGCGGATGGCATTGCCACTCATCGACACGCGCGCCTCCACGCTGACCTGCTTGAACTTGGACAAGCTCAGCTGCGGGTTCATCGCCTGCGTGTCATCCAGCTGGAAGGACACCATGCGCCCCGCGGCCAGGTCCTGCAGAGGCAATCGCACCACCGCCAGGGGCATCGGCGGGCCATCCACCGCTTTGGCCACCACGTAGAGCACCGCCGAGGCAGGCGGGGGCTGCTTGCGCAGTGTTTCGATGCCAGCCGGGCTCATCGCCACTTGACCGCGAATCACCGCCTCAGCCGAGGCCGTCGTCGCGCCTTTGGCTGCTGCGGGTGCTGCAGGGGGGGCGGTCGCTACAGGCGCGCTGGCCGGCGGCGCTTCGCCAAGCTGAGCGAGGATCGTGCCGATCTGCGTGTAATCCGGGTCGCCAGGCGCGAACTGGCTCTGCAGACTGCGCCAGAGCTTGACCGCGCTGTCACGGTCGTTGGCCTGCATGGCCGCGGTCGCCGCGAGCGCCAGCGACTTCTGGTGCTTGGGATCAGCCTTGAGCGCCTCGGCGACCAGTTGCACCGGTCGCCCAGCCATCGTCTCGCCTTGCGCCATCGCCACGGCATCGGCCAAATCCGCAAGCAGGTCGGGGTGCCCGGGTGCCAGGCGCAAGGCCTGTTCCAGCGCTTTGACGGCTGCCGGATAGTCGCGTTGCAGGCCGCGCGAGCGTGCCAGGATCACCCAGCCCTCGAGGTTTTCGGGTTCTGCCTCGAGTTTTTTCTCTAGCGCAGCGATACGCTCCTCGATCGAGCCTTTGCCGCCTGGGTGGTTCTCGCCGGGGCGCGGCGGCGTCTCGCGTTGCAACACCGAGGGCGCCCCAAAGCCAGTTGTGGTGATGCGCATCGCCGGCTCACTGGGTTCGCCCACCCAAGCGTAGGCTGCCACCGCCACCGCCAGCACGCCGGCCGGGAGCAGCCAGGCGCGACCCGGAGCTCCTGCAGCGGCCTCAGCCGGTGCTTCGCGGCGCAACTTGGCGGCCTGTTCCTGCCACTCGGCGATGAGTGTCTCGCGCAGGGTCGGGTCGATGTCGGGGTCGCCTTCGATCTCGCGTCGGCGTGCCACCATCACCGCCCAATCGGCCTCATCCGCCCGTGCTTCAGCCGCAGCGACCGGGCGCTGCGCGCGCCAGAGAAGAAAGGCCACCAACATAGCGGAGATCGCTGCGAGAACAAGGAAGACGGGCATCAGGGGGAGTATCACGGAACCAGAGGAGCCGCCACTCTAGGCACTCGAGCGACGGATGTCCACGCTGCGATTTTTTGTTGCGAGTAACAAAATTTGTCTGTTGGATGCGTTACAGTCGAACCACGTCGTACGTGTGATCCAAGTCAAATTGGTCTCAGCAGGGCGTGCTCCAAGTCGGTTTTTCGGCGCCGCCGGGGCAGCTTCGCAAACCGCAGTCTTGTTCGGGGTCGTTGTATGTCGCAGGAAAGCATCCTCAGCCTTGGCGGGTTCCGCTACCTCAAGTGGAGCTTGATTCTCGCCATCGGGAGTATCGTCGCCTATGTGCTTGACGACCCCCGGACCGCACCCAATGGCGGTACGTGGCTCGGCTATACCCTCGGCATCATCGGTGCCCTGTTAATCGTCTGGCTGATCCTGTTCGGTATGCGCAAGCGCGCCTACCGGTCGAACCTCGGCACCGTCCGGGGTTGGCTGTCGGCGCATATCTGGCTTGGCCTGTCACTGCTCGTGGTGGCGACTTTGCACACCGGGTTTCAGTTCGGCGTCAACGTGCACACACTCGCCTACACGCTGATGGTGCTGGTTATCGTCAGCGGCATCTGGGGCGTCACGGTCTACATGCGCAACCCGTCGCTGATGAGCGGACTGGTGGCCGGTAAATCCTTGCAGCAGCACGGTGACCTGCTCAAAGAGTTCGACGCAGAGTCGCGCAACCTGGCCAAGAGCCTTGGTGAAGAGGTGCAGCGCCTGGTCGAGGCATCGGCGACCGGGCGTGTGGTCAATGGCCTGTTCGGGCGCTTTGGCGGGCCTGGCCGTTGCCCCACCGACATTGCCGTCGCCGCGCTGCATGAGATGGGTCTGCAGGGCGACAAGGCGATCCGCGACCTCTACGCCGTGCAGGTGCGTCGCCAGAGTCAACTGCAGCGGATGCGCGGTTTTCTGCGCCTGAAGGCGTGGACCGACGTGTGGTTGATGATCCATGTGCCGATCTCCATCGGTCTGCTGGCGGTGCTTACCGCCCACATCGTCTCGGTGCTGTTCTATTACAACGGCAACGTCCTCTATGACGGCCAAGCGCTGATCTACCAGCGCGGCTGATGAGAAGGGCATCAAGAACATGAGCGCTCACACTCCCGACGATCCCATCACCGCAGAAATCCGCGGCTTGCAGCGGCCGATGGCCGGGCGTCGCCTGCTGTCGTGGGTGCTGTTCCTGGTTGGCATCGTCGGTTTCCTGGTGGCGCCGGTGCTGGCGTCGTTGCATGGCGGCGACGAAGCGGCGGTGGCGCGACTGCCGGTGATCGGCCCGATGCTGGCTGACGCTGTGGCCGAAAGCCACGCCCGTCTCGAGGCTCGCCGTCCCGATCCGCAGACGACGCCCGACTACGCCAAGGGCGACGCTGCCGGTTTTTATCAGCTTGCCGATCTGGCTGGTTACAAGGCGGCTGCGCCGACCCTGATGGCCTTGGATCGGTGGTGGAACCCGGGTCCGGTGGCCGTAGCGCACCAGCCCTGGGCAAATGACTGCCGCGTGTGTCACAGCGGTGCTTTCGCCCAAGTCAAGGACAGCGACTGCTTGAGCTGTCACAAGGCGATCTCCGATCACGTCGATCGCAAGACCGTGCACGACGCGCGTCTCGACGTACGCTGCGCGACCTGTCACCTCGATCACCAAGGTGGTTTTGCGCTGGCGGAACAGAACAAGCACGCGGTGGGCCGCGACTGTGCCGATTGTCACGGCGATATCAAAAAGAGCTACGCCAAGACGGAGACTGGCAATGTGCGTGACTTTGCCGACGAGCATCCCAACTTCCGCGTCCAGCTGAACGACTCCGCGCCCGCCACCCAGGCCATGCGCGTCGCTCTCAAGCGCGTGCGTCTGCCGGAAGGCAAGGCGCAGCTGTCAGAGCCGACCAACCTCAAGTTCCCGCATGATGTTCACCTTGACACCAAGGGCATCGGTAGCCCGGACGGTAAAGTGGTGATGAAGTGCGCCAACTGTCACGAGCCCGATCCTGACGGCATCAATTTCAAGTCGGTGACGATGAAGGACCACTGCCAGTCCTGTCATGCGCTCAAGCTCGAGCCGCGGCTGTCCAATCGCGAGGTGCCGCACGGTTCGGTGAGTGATGCGCTGGATACCATCGCCGAGTTCTACAGCTACGTGGGTAGCACGGGCAATGTGCCGCGCGGCCCGGAGCCGCTCACCAAGACCGTCGTCATCAAGCGACCGGGCGAGCCGGAGCAGGCGCCGCGGAGCTTTGTAAGCACGCCGGGTAACAATCTCAGCCGCGCCACCTGGTCGGCCACCGAGATGTTCGAGAAGACGTCCTGTGTCATCTGCCACGAGGTCAAGCGCTTGGCCGGTCCGGGCAAGGAGGGCTCGCCCGGGCGCAACCTTCCGCAGTGGAGCGTCGCGCCGATTGCCGCTGACCATGCCTGGATGCCCAAGTCGTCGTTCAGCCACGCCTCGCACGCCAGCGCCAAGTGCGAGAGCTGCCACGACGCCAACAAGTCGAGCAAGGCCAGCGATGTGCTGATGCCGGGCATCGATGGCTGCCGCGATTGCCACGCCGGCTCCAAGCCGGTGGCCGACAAGATCGTCTCCGAGTGCTCGCTGTGCCATGGCTTCCACCTGCCCACCGCCAAGCCGGTACCGGCGCCGGTCAAGCCGCTGCAAAGGCTTGCAACCGGCCCTGTGCGGCAGTGATCCGGGGGCCGATGATGAGAGCGTTCTTCCTCTGTCTGACTGCTGCTGTGTGGCTTCCCGCGGTTGTTCAGGCTGCGCCCGCTCTCGAGCGGCTCTCTGCCGAGGAGGTGGCGCGCGTCGGCGCCCAAGCAGAATTGGCGTGTAGTCGGGTCCCGGGTTGTAACAATCGATTCACGGCGGCTGTGGTCGACCGTGTTGGCAACGTACTTGCCGTGTACCGGCGCGGGCCAGCGAGCCGGACGACACTGCAGAGTGGCCTTTCGGTACGGGGAGGCCTTGAAGGGATCTTTAGCGACCCGGCGCTTGCGCCTACCCCGCCCGCGCCGCCCAATCTCGGGGTGCCGCTCGATCTTGCAGCGTTGGCTGCTATTTCCAAGGCGGTTACTGGCGCCTATCTTTCTTCATCCGGGAATGCCTTCAGCACACGCACCGCAAGCTTCATTGTCCAGAATCACTTTATCCCGGGCGTGCGTTTCACGGCTGGTGGGCCGTTGTTCGGTGTGCAGTTCAGTCAGTTGCCTTGCGGCGACTTGGTGCAGACGTCCGAGTCGCTCGCAGCAGGTATCGGGCCGCGTCGCTCGCCCTTGGGGCTGTCTGCCGATCCCGGAGGGTTTCCTCTGTACAAGAATGGCGTGGTGGTGGGCGGTATCGGGGTGATTGCCGGTGACGTTGCGACTTACACGCTAGACCTGAATCCGCGGCGACCGTTGGAAGATGTCGAGGAGCGGGTGGCTCTCGGTGCGTCGAGGGGCTTTTTAGCGCCGCGCGATATCAGGGCCGATAGGATCACGGCTGGGGGCATCACATTGCCGTACTCCGCCTCTGACGGTGCAACTCCTGCTACCGACGATTCGCCCGCCGTGCCGGCCTTTGCGACCCTGCTTCGGGTGCCCGGTTGGTTCACGGTCGCGGCACCCCGTGCGGGCACGGCATACGGTGAGCCTGGGTCTGGTTATGTTCCGGCAAGCGTTTCTAACGCGGATGCGGCTCTGGTCGCCCGCCGAGCCTACATCCTTGAGAACGGTTCTGGTGCCAACCGTTTCCCGGCTTCGTCCGCCGCTGGGGCGGCGTTATCGGCCGAGGAGGTCGGCGAGATCCTGCAGCAGGCGTTGGGTGTGGCGAACCAAGCGCGAGCCCAGATCCGCAAGCCTTTGAACTCCCCGGCGGAGGTTACCGTCTCGATTGTCGATGCGGCCGGCAACATCCTTGCGATTGCCCGCACGCCAGACGCGCCGATCTTCGGTACGGATGTCTCGCTCCAAAAAGCGCGTACGGCGGCGTTGTTCTCGCGCAGCGATGCGAGTGAGTTGATACGGGCGCATCCGGGAGACCGGGTGCTCAACGGCGCGTTTGCAAACATTCCCCAGATCCCGGGTGGTGCAGTGCGTATGGATGCCGCTGCCCAGTTCTTCGGTGGTGATGTGTTCACCGGCCGCGCGTTCACTGATCGCGCGATTGGCAATATCGCGCGTCCCAACTTCCCTGATGGCATCGACGGGCGCGGCCCCGGGCCTTTGTCTAACCCCACGGCGACATGGAGCCCCTTCAACGTCGGCCTTCAGTTGGATCTGGTTCAGTTTCAGACGCTTGCCGCTCTGGTTTTCGAGCTCGCGCCGGCGCTCGTCGGTAACGTCAAGCCCACCAGCTGTGTCAGTCCAGCGGTCGCGTCCGCCATTGATGCCATCGGTGGCGGCGCGGGCTCAAAGTTGTTTGCCAACGGCGTCCAGATCTTCCCTGGCGGCGTGCCGATCTATGACCGTGACGGTGTGACCTTGCTTGGTGCGATCGGCGTGTCGGGTGATGGTGTTGATCAGGACGACATGATCGCCGGTCTGGGGCTCCATCGCGCTGCATCGGCCCTGCGGATGGCGGTTCGGCATGCCACGCCGGCGCTGCGCAGTGATCGCATCGGGTTGAGATACGTCCAGTGCCCACAGACGCCTTTCATTAGCAGTCAGGTTCAGAATGCGTGCAGTTTCTAAACGTCCTCGGGTGGCCAGGGAGTGCCTGCACGTGATCGCGTGGGGCTTGTTGGTGGCGGCGATTCCGCTGGTGTCCGTTGCCGACACGGGCTCTGCCGCCACTCCGGCATCGACCGATGCGAACGACCACAGTCCGACTTACATCGGCCGCAAGACTGTGGCGCAGGTGCAGGTGGTGTCACCCGAGGTGCGTCTGTTCGAGGCGCCCGATGTCACATCTCTTGCGTTGGGTCGCTCCGATCGTGGGCAGTTACTTACCGTGGTGGAACAGCGCGGCGAGTGGTTCCGCGTGCGCATCAAGACGGAGCCGGAAACCTTTGCTTGGGTGCTGCGCGAACCTGCCGAGTACGGTGAGTACAGCATCGACCTGATCTACGCGGCGGGTGATACGAGTTTTGCCCGTGAGGCGATCGGTGCGAGAGACCTGTCGCTGCCTGCCATCGATGAGGCGCGACCGGGTGGACAACCGACCAAGGTCGTGACGCTTCCGCCGATCGATCCGGACCAGTTGCCGCCACCGCAAGCCAACCTACCGCGCGAGTCGATTCCGGTCCCCGATCGTTGGCGACTGATGCAAGCGTTGGGCTTCAAGTTTCCCTGGTACGACCCCTATAACCAGAACATTCTCAAAGGCGACATTCCGGTCAAGGAACTCGGCAAGGACTGGTTCTTCACCTTTACCGGGATCTCCGATTCCTTGCTTGAGTTCCGGTCCACGCCGTTGCCGGTGTCGCAGCAGATCGCATTTCGGCCAGACATCAACAATATCTACGGTAACTACGACCAGCGGGTGTTCGGCCAGAACCTCATCATGAGTTTCGGCCTGGTCAAGGGCAACACCACGTACCGTCCGCCTGATTGGGAGTTTCGGTTCGTCCCGGTGATCAACTACGTAAATGCTCGTGTCGACGAGGCCGGCATTCTTCGCGTCAATCCGCAGACTGGCTTGAATCGTGAAACCTCCTTCGTGGGTATCCAGGAGGCATTCGTCGACTATCACCTGCGCAACGTCTCTGAGCGATACGACTTCGACTCTATCCGTGTCGGTATCCAACCTTTTATCAGCGACTTCCGCGGGTTCGTCTTTCAGGACACGCAGTTCGGCGTACGGCTATTCGGCAACCGTCGCAACAACGTGTACCAGTACAACTTGGCCTGGTTCCGCCGGGTTGAGAAGGACACCAACAGCGGCCTGAACGATGTGTTCCAGAAGTGGCGCAATGACGATACGTTCATCGCCAACGTCTATCGGCAGGATTTCCCGTTCACTGCGATGACGTCGCAGGCGACGGTGCTGCACAACCGCAACGACGATACCCGGGACGAATACGACCGGAACGGTTTTCTGGTGCGTCCGGCTCTGGTGGGTGATGGTCAGCCGCATCGTTATCACGTCACTTATTTCGGCGCCACATTCGACGGCCACTTGGGCTTTTTCCTGCCGCGCGCGCGTCTCAACTTGAGCAGTTCGACCTATCTCGCGGTGGGTCGTGCGAGTCACAGCCCGATTGCCGGCCGCGAGCAGGACATCCGTGCCTTTTTCCATGCCACCGAGCTCTCACGCGACTTCAACTGGATCCGGCTGCGCGGCAACTTCCTCTACGCCAGTGGCGACAAAGACCCGTACGACGGCAAGGCGACCGGTTTTGATGCCATCTTTGAGAATCCTCAGTTCGCCGGCGCAGATACCGCCTATTTCATTCGCCAGGGTATCCCGCTGATCGGTGGCGGAGGTGTGGCGCTGTCGGGGCGCAACGGCCTCCTGCCGTCGCTGCGCTCCAGCAAGGAGCAGGGGCAGTCCAACTTCGTCAATCCGGGTCTGCTGCTGATCGGCGTCGGTGCCGATTTCGACGTCAAACCCGAGTTGCGCCTCACCGCGAACGTCTCGTACCTGCGCTTTGACGAGACTGCCGTGCTTGGTGCGCTGCGCAACGAGCGCAACCCGGCGCGCGAACTCGGGACCGACTTCTCGGTGGGTGCGCAGTGGCGCCCGTTCTACAACCAGAACGTGATCATCAACGGTTCCTTTTCTATGCTGAAGCTCGGTGAGGGCCTCAAGGACCTCTTCGGCGACCGCAAAGAGCCGTTCTATTCCGGTTTTA
This sequence comes from Betaproteobacteria bacterium, assembly GCA_009923755.1. GTDB lineage: Bacteria > Pseudomonadota > Gammaproteobacteria > Burkholderiales > UBA3065 > UBA3065. The sequence goes on from RFSW01000063.1 coordinate 10,210, forward strand.
TCAACGCCATCTTGACTTACTGAGCCGTACATGCGACTGCCACTCTTGCCAAGCCCCTTGTCAGTTGACCGTCGTGCGTTGACGCAGCGCGGCCGGCTGTTCGCCCGGCTGGCGGCCGCGCTCGCGGTGTTGACGCCCTTGATCGCTGGTTTGACGCTGTTTGACAGCGCCGTCGCCTCCGAGAAGAAGCTCACCGAGCGCAACTACGTGATGGCGCCCGCGGCACCCAAGGCGCAGACCTGGGCTGAGGCGCGTGCCAAGTCCGATGGCTGCATGACCTGCCACACCGAGACCGATCAGCACACCATGCACGCCAACCCCGGCGTGGTGATCGGGTGCACCGACTGCCACGGCGGCGACAACAGTATCCGTCGCGCTGAGAAGGGCCCCGAAGCCGAGCGCAAGCATCCAGCCTACGAGCGTGCCATGTCCTTGGCGCACATCCTGCCCCGCGACGAGCACCTCTGGAACGGCTCGCGCAACCCGGAGGGCAGCTACGCGCATCTCAACAAGGAGCACGCCGCTTTCGTCCGCTTCATCAACCCGGGCGACCTGCGCGTGGCCCGTGAAGCCTGCGGCGCGTGTCACCTGCCGATCATTCAAGCGCAGGAGCGCAGCTTGATGAGCACCTCATCGATGCTCTGGGGCGGCGCCGCGTACAACAACGGCATCCTGCCGTTCAAGCGCTACATGCTGGGTGAGGCCTACACCCAAGATGGCACCGCAGCGGCCATCGTCAATCCGGTCAAGCCCAGCGAAGACCTGTACGTCTTTAAGGGTGTGCTGGAGAAGCTCTATCCGCTGCCGGCGTGGGAGACCATCCCCCCCGGCGACATCTTCCGCGTCTTCGAGCGTGGCGGACGGGTGATCAACAGTTCGTTCCCCGAGATCGGCCTGCCCAACAGCACCGGCATCCTGCAGCGTCTCGACGAGCCGGGCCGCCCGGACATCAAGCAGAGCAACCGCGGGCCGGGAACCGGTAACCGCATCTCCGTGCCGGTGATCAACCTCACCAAGACACGTCTCAACGACCCGCACCTGTGGTTCCTCGGCACCAACGACAACCCCGGTGACTACCGCTCGTCGGGCTGCACGGCGTGCCACGTGGTGTATGCCAACGATCGTCAGCCTGAGCATAGCGGGCCCTACGCCAAGTACGGCAACATGGGGCGCACCCAGACCAAGGACCCGACCATCCCGAAGGACGAGTCCGGACACCCGATCCGCCACGAGTTCACCCGTGCCATGCCGAGTTCGCTGTGCATGAA
>RFSW01000064.1 GCA_009923755.1 Betaproteobacteria bacterium
GGGGGTGGGCCTGGTGGCTACGTCGCCGCCATCCGCGCCGCGCAACTCGGCCTCAAGGCGGCCTGCGTCGAAGGCTGGACCACGCCGTCCGGCCAGCTGGCGCTGGGCGGTACCTGCCTGAACGTCGGCTGCATCCCCTCCAAGGCGCTGCTCGAGTCGAGTGAGCACTATGAGCAGGCGCAGCACGGCTTGGCGGACCACGGTGTGCAGGTGAGCGGCGTCAAGCTCGATCTGGCCACCCTGCTCAAGCGCAAGGACGGCATCGTCGGCACGCTCACCGGCCGGCGGTATTCAGGGCCTGTTCAAGAAGAACAAGGTCGACTGGCTCAAGGGCTTTGGTCGGCTGGAGAAGGTTGGCGACGGCTTGCAGGTGGTGGTCGACGGGCCCGAGGGCACCAAGACCGTCTCGGCCACGCACGTGGTGCTTGCAACCGGTTCGCGGCCACGGCCGATCGCCGCAGCCCCCGTCGACGGCAAGACCATTGTCGACAACGCCGGTGCGCTGGCTTTCGACCGTGTACCCAAGACGCTGGGCGTGATCGGCGCCGGCGTTATCGGCCTCGAACTCGGCAGCGTCTGGCGCCGGCTCGGCAGCCAGGTGACGCTGCTCGAGGCGCTGCCTGATTTCCTGACGCTTGCCGATCCAGCCATCGCCGCCGAGGCGCACAAGCAGTTCACCGCGCAGGGGCTCGACATCCATTTGGGGGCCACTGTCACCGCGACCAAGGTCGGGAAGGCCGGCGTCGAAGTGACCTACAAGGACAGCACTGGCGAACACACCGCGACCTTCGACAAGCTGGTGGTGGCCGTCGGTCGTGTCCCGTACACCGAGGGCAGCGGCGCCAAGGAGGCCGGCGTCGCCATCAACGAGCGCGGCTTTATCATCATCGACGCGCAGGGCCGCACCAACCTGCCCAACGTCTGGGCGGTCGGCGACTGCACTCCGGGGCCCATGCTTGCCCACAAGGCCAGCGAGGAGGGCGTGATGGTGGCCGAATGCATCGCCGGCCAGCATGGTCATTGCGACCATGCTGTGATCCCCTGGGTCATCTACACCCACCCGGAGATCGCTTGGGTTGGCCAGACCGAGACGCAGCTCAAGGCCGCCGGCATCGACTATCGCTCGGGCAGCTTCCCGTTCGCCGCCAACGGGCGTGCGCGCAGCCTGGGCAACCCGTCGGGTATGGTCAAGATGCTCGCCTGCGCCAAGACCGACCGCCTGCTCGGCGTGCATATTGTCGGCCCGCAGGCCTCGGAGCTGATCAGCGAGGCAGTGGTGGCGATGGCGTTTGGCGCTGCCAGCGAGGATCTGGCGCGCATCGTTCATGCCCACCCGACCCTGTCGGAAGCGGTGCATGAGGCAGCGCTGGCGGTGGACCGCCGCACGCTGCACCTCTGACAGGGGCGTTTGCCGGCGCGCCTTGGTTGACACCGGTCCGGCAAAGCCCTTCGATACGCCCTCCGATGTCTGCTCTGCTCGCAATGCCCCCCCTGTTTGGCGATGCCGTGAGTGGCAGTGCTTTCTTTCAGGCGCATGCCCAGCGCCACGGCCTGCAACTCGACACTTCGCAGAACGACGCGGTCGCGGCTTTTGAGCAGCTCGCCAGCGACCTGTTGGCACGCGCGTCGCGGCATGGCTTGCTGGCGCGTTTTCGTCGGCCCAAGCCGATCGCCGGCCTCTACCTGTGGGGCGGGGTAGGGCGCGGCAAGAGCTTTATGATGGACGCCTTCTTTGCCGGCGTGAACCTGACGTACAAGCAACGCTGGCACTTCCACCGCTTCATGCTCCACATCCATGAATTGCTGGGCTCGCATGCTGGTGAGGTAGACCCTATGCCGGCGATCGCCCGCGACTTTGCCCGCGAATGCCAGTTGCTCTGCCTCGACGAATTCCACGTGCGTGACATCACCGATGCCATGCTGCTGCGGCGGCTGCTGGAGGCCCTGCAGGAGAACGGGGTGGTATTGGTCACCACCTCCAACTGCGCACCGCAGAATCTCTATGCCGATGGCTTGCAGCGCAGCCAGTTTCTACCCGCCATCCGTCTGATCGAGGAGAGCATGACGGTGCTCAACCTCGACGCCGGAACCGACTACCGCTTGCTCAAGCTTGAGACCCAGCCGGTTTACAGGGTAGGCGATGAGGCAGGGGCGGCCGGGCAGCTTGCACAGTTGTTTATGGACATCGCCGGCAGCGCAGGCACGGAGGATGTGGATGTGTCCTTGCCTCAAGGCCGCAGCGTTCGCGCCCGCCGTCATGCGCCAGGCGTGGTCTGGTTCGACTTCGGTGTCCTGTGTGGCGAGGCTCATGGCAAGGCCGACCTGGTGGAGATCGCGCACAGCCACCATACGGTGCTGCTCTCCGGTGTCCCGCGCCTTGGCCCCGAGACCGCCGACCGGGCGCGACGCTTCATCTGGTTGATCGACGAGTTCTACGATCGCCGGGTCAAGCTGGTCATCTCCGCCGCGGCGCCACCGGACGAGCTTTGCATCACCGGCCACGTAGCACAGGACTTTGCCCGCAGCGCCAGCCGGCTCACCGAGATGCAGACGCGCAAGTACCTCGCGCTGGCGCATCTGGCTTAGCACGCTGTGGCGCCGCCTTTGCAACCGAGTACCGGGCATGCCGGATCATGCGCGCGAGGGTTGCCGGCGTGACGCCTGCATCGATGCCGTCATGATCTCCACGCCCCCTCGCCGACTGACCCCTGGAGTGCCTTGATGAAGCCAGCCGAGTCTTTTTCTGCCCTGCGCGTCTACGAGACCGACGGCACCGCACGCGCTGCCGTCGAGCCGGTCACGGTCGAGGACCTCTCGCCGGGTGAGGTGCTGGTGCGAGTGGAGTGGTCCAGCCTCAACTACAAGGATGCGCTGGCGGTGACCGGTCGCGGACGCATCCTGAGGGGCTCGCCGCGCATCCCGGGGGTCGACCTCGCCGGCCACGTGGTGGCGAGCAGCGATACGCGCTTTAGCTCCGGCGATGCGGTCATCGCCACTGGCTACGAACTCGGCATGTCGCACGACGGCGGGCTGGCCGACTACGCGCGGGTGCCGGCCGACTGGGTGGTGCCGCTGCCGGCGGGGCTGAGTCTGCTCGAGGCCATGCAACTCGGCACCGCCGGTTTTACGGCGGGTCTGGCCATCTCGCGTCTGGAGCAACTCGACCTCGCGCCGGGAAATGGCCCGGTGGTGGTGACCGGCGCCAGCGGCGGCGTTTCAGTGGTCGTCATCGACCAGCTCGCAGCGCTCGGCTACGAGGTCGTCGCCATCACCTCAAAAGCGGACCAGGTGGATGCGCTGCGTTCGCTCGGCTCAGCCGAGGTCTTGCTTCGTGCCGATCTGGAGATGGGCCGCAAGCCGCTGGAGAAGGCGCGCTTTGCTGCCGCCTTTGACTCGGTGGGCGGCGAGACGCTGGCCTGGCTGACCCGTGTGATGCAGCAGCGCGGGCTCATCGCCGCGTACGGCAACGCGTCAGGCACTGATCTGCTCACCACCGTGTTCCCGTTCATCCTGCGCGGTGTGGCGCTGGTCGGCATCGATTCGGCGGCCACCGCGCCATGCCGCAGCGACTGCGCGTCTGGCAGCGCCTGGCCACTGACCTCAAGCCGCGTCACTTGGCGAGCATGTGCCACGAGATCGGGCTGGATCAGGTGGTGGAGACCTGCGCGGCCTTGGTCGAAGGCCGACACAGCGGCCGCAGCGTGGTGCGCTTGGCCGGGGGCTGAGGGGCGGCTTTTCCGTATAATGCGGCTTTGCCACATGGACCCCGCCCGCCATGCGCATCCTGCAGAAGGCCCTGACCTTCGACGACGTTCTTCTGGTCCCGGCGCACTCGGCCATCCTGCCGCGTGACGTCCAACTCCGGACCCGCATCAGCCGCGACATCGAGATCAACCTGCCGCTCGTCTCGGCGGCCATGGACACTGTCACCGAGGCCCGTCTGGCCATCGCATTGGCACAGGAAGGCGGCATTGGCATCGTCCACAAGAACCTGACCTCGCGCCAACAGGCGGCCGAGGTGGCCAAGGTCAAGCGCTTTGAGTCGGGCGTGGTCAAGGACCCGATCACCATCGGTCCAGACTTGAGCGTGCGCGAACTGCTGGCGCTCACCCGCCAGCATCGCATCAGCGGCTTCCCGGTGGTGGAGGGCGGTCAGGTGGTGGGCATCGTCACCAACCGCGACCTGCGCTTCGAGCCGCAACTCGACCAGCCGGTGCGCAATATCATGACCCCCCGCGAGCGCCTGGTGACCGTGCCGGAGGGCGTGATCCTGGAGGTGGCCACCGATCTGCTGCACAAGCATCGGCTGGAGCGGCTGTTGGTGATCGGCGACAACTGGGCTCTCAAGGGCCTCATCACCGTCAAGGACATCGTCAAGAGCAGCGAACACCCCAACGCCTGCAAGGACAGCCTCGGCCGTCTGCGCGTCGGCGCCGCGGTGGGCGTGGGCGAGGGTACCGATGAGCGGGTCGAGTTGCTGGTCGAGGCCGGCGCCGACCTTATTGTGGTCGACACCGCGCACGGCCATTCGCAGGGCGTGCTCGATCGTGTGAAGTGGGTCAAGACGCGCTTTCCGCAGGTGCAAGTCATCGGCGGCAACATCGCCACCGCCGACGCCGCGAAGGCGCTGCTTGACAGCGGTGCCGATGGCGTCAAGGTGGGTATCGGCCCGGGCAGCATCTGCACCACCCGCATCGTCGCCGGTGTCGGCGTGCCGCAGATCACCGCGGTACAGAACGTGCGTGCTGCGCTTGAGGGCACCGGCGTGCCGCTGATCGCCGATGGCGGCATCCGCTATTCGGGCGATATTGCCAAGGCCATTGCCGCCGGGGCGCACTCGGTGATGCTCGGCGGGCTGTTCGCCGGCACCGAAGAGGCGCCCGGCGAGACCGAGCTCTACCAGGGCCGGTCCTACAAGAGCTACCGCGGTATGGGCTCGCTCGGCGCCATGCAGCAGGGCTCATCCGACCGCTACTTCCAGGACGGCGAGGGTGCCGACAAGCTGGTGCCTGAGGGCGTCGAGGGCCGTGTGCCCTACAAGGGCCCGGTGACGGCGGTGATCCACCAGCTGGTCGGCGGCCTGCGTTCGTCGATGGGCTATTGCGGCGCCGGCACCATCGCGCAGATGCATGAGCGCGCGGCCTTCGTCGAGATCACCTTTGCCGGCATGCGCGAGTCGCACGTCCACGACGTGCAGATCACCAAGGAAGCGCCGAACTACCGTGTGGAGTGATGCGAGTTCAGGCTCATGAGGACATAGGCCACGGCATGAATCTCGAACAATTGCAGCAGCACGCCGGGCGAATCCGGGCTTTGGCGGCCAAGTACGGGGCGAGCAACCTGCGGGTATTTGGCTCGGTCGCCCGCGGTGAGGCATCGCTCGACAGCGACGTTGACATTCTGGTTGACCTGCCGCCCGGCTATGACCTTCTGGGGCAGCGGATGCCCTTGGTGCTCGACTTGCGTGATCTGCTTGATTGTGAGGTCGATCTGGTGCCGGCTCACGAATTGAGTCCACACTTGCGTGATCGGGTTTTGGCCGAGGCTGTCCCGCTTTGACCCGATCCTGGCGACCCTATGCCTTGCACATCGTCGATGCGATCGAAAAGATTCGGCGCATCGAAGCGCGTGGCGATATTTCCGCAGATGAGGTGCTCTACGCCGCAACACTCAGGCACTTGCAGACCTTATCCGAAGCTACGCAGTTGTTACCGGCAGCGCTCAAGGGTCAGTTTCCCGAGATCCCTTGGCGGGAGATCAGCGGATTTCGCAATGTTCTCGTGCATAACTACCTTGGCGACATCGACCCGGCAACGGTGAGGGGTGTCGTTGATGGACATCTGGCACAGCTGTCGCAGACGGTCCAAGCCATGCTCGTTCGCTTTCCCGACGAAACGCGATAGAACGCAACGAGAATGTCCCACGATCGCATCCTCATCCTTGACTTCGGCAGCCAGGTCACGCAGCTGATCGCGCGCCGCGTGCGCGAGGCGCAGGTCTACTGCGAGATCCACCCCTGTGACGTGACGGACGACTTCGTCCGCGGCTTCGGCGCCGAGGGCATCATCCTCTCCGGTAGCCACATGTCGGCCTACGAAGAGGCCACCGACAAGGCCCCTGCAGCGGTATTCGCGGCTGGTGTGCCGGTGCTGGGCATCTGCTACGGCATGCAGACCATGGCGCAGCAGTTGGGTGGCAAGGTCGAAGCGGGAGAGAAGCGCGAGTTTGGCTTCGCCCGGGTCCGTGCCAGGGGCCACACCAGGCTGCTCGACGGCATCGAGGACCACCGCACGCCCGAGGGCCACGGCCTGCTCGACGTCTGGATGAGCCATGGCGACAAGGTCACCGAGCTGCCGCCCGGCTTCAAGTTGATGGCCAGCACCGAGAGCTGCCCGATCGCTGGCATGGCCGACGAGGCGCGCGGCTTCTATGCCGTGCAGTTCCACCCCGAGGTGACGCATACCGTGCAAGGGCCGGCGCTGCTGCGACGCTTCGTGCGCGACATCTGCGGCTGCGCTGGCGACTGGGTCATGGGCGACTACATCGCCGAGGCGGTGGCGGCCATCCGCCAGCAGGTCGGTCCGGACGAGGTGATCCTTGGCCTGAGCGGCGGCGTCGACTCCAGCGTCGCGGCCGCGCTGATCCATCGCGCCATCGGCGATCAGCTCACCTGCGTCTTCGTCGATCACGGGTTGCTGCGGCTGAACGAGGCCGAGCAGGTGATGGCCATGTTCGAGGGCAAGCTGCACGCCCGCGTCATCCACGTCGACGCCCGCGAGCAATTCATGGGGCACTTGGCCGGCGTGACCGACCCTGAGGCCAAGCGCAAGGTCATCGGCCGCGAGTTCGTCGAGGTGTTCCAGCACCAGGCTGGAAAGCGTGTAGGCGCCAAGTGGCTGGCGCAGGGCACTATCTACCCTGACGTCATCGAATCGGGCGGCGCCAAGAGCAAGAAGGCGACCACCATCAAGAGCCATCACAACGTCGGCGGTTTGCCGGAGACCTTGGGCTTGCGCCTGCTCGAGCCGCTGCGTGAGCTGTTCAAGGACGAGGTGCGGGAGCTGGGCGTGGCACTCGGCCTGCCGCGCGAGATGGTCTACCGCCACCCTTTCCCCGGCCCGGGGCTGGGTGTGCGCATCCTCGGCGAGGTCCGGATGGACTACGCCGACCTGTTGCGCCGGGCGGACGCCATCTTCATCGAGGAGTTGCGCGCCACTACCGCCACCGAGCGCGATGTCGCTGCCGGCATCTGCCATACGGGTGACGTCGGCAAGAGTTGGTACGACCTCACCAGTCAGGCCTTTGCCGTGTTCCTGCCGGTCAAGAGCGTCGGCGTGATGGGTGACGGCCGGACGTATGATTTTGTTGTCGCGCTGCGCGCGGTGATCACCAGTGACTTTATGACAGCCCACTGGGCGCACTTGCCCTACGAGCTGCTGGGGCGGGTATCGAACCGCATCATCAACGAGGTTCGCGGCTTGAACCGGGTTGTTTATGACGTTTCCGGCAAGCCACCGGCGACGATCGAGTGGGAGTGAGCGGGGGGTCAATTGACGGATTGACCGCATGACGCTTAGCGGGCACTGTTTGTGGGGTGTCGGCGGATTGCCTGTCTGGGACGCCTAGGTCGGGTTCCAGTTGTGTCGTATACAAAAAATACAGAAATCTGTACTATGGCGCTGTGAAAACCACACTGGATTTGAACGACGATCTGCTTGCGACCGCAAAGGCCGCGGCGGCGATGCAGCGCACCAGCCTGACCCGACTGATCGAGGAGGGTTTGCGACTGCGGCTCGCCAGCCATGGGGCCGGGCGTTCGGTAGGGCCGGTTTGCCTACCGGTGTTCGAAGGCCGAGACGGGCTGGTGCCCGGAGTCGATCCGCTCAGCAACCGCTCGCTGTTGGAAGCTTTAGGCGATGACGCCTGACGTCAATGTTCTGGTCGCAGCCTCACGCGGTGATCACCCGCATCATGCCGTGGCCCGCACCTGGCTTGAAGGGGCTCTGACCGAGTCTGCGCTGGACAGGCCTTTCGCCCTGCTGCCGATGGTCATTGCAAGTTTTCTTCGGCTGGTGACCAGCCCCCGGGTGTTCCGTGTAGTCACGCCGATCGAGGACGCGGTCGCGTTTGTCGATGCGCTGCTCACTTCGCCAGGGGTAGAGTTGCTGCCCGTCGGGCCCGAGTGGCCCCGTCTCCGACGGCTTTGCCTCGACCAAAAATTAGGCGGCAATGACATGCCCGATGCATGGTTGTCTGCCGTGGTCGTGCACCTCGGCGAGCATCTCGTCACCTTCGACCGTGACTTTCGCCGTTTGCTTACGCGCAGTCAGTTGACGGTGTTGCGGGCTGGGTGAGCGGCGGTGTCCGTGAATCAAACCGGGAGTCCCACTTGACCCTCCTCGTTACCGGCGGCGCGGGCTTCATCGGAAGCAACTTTGTGTTGGGCTGGCTCGCGCAGTCAGACGAGACCGTCGTTAACCTCGACGCGCTGACCTACGCCGGTAACCTGCAGACGCTGGCCTCGCTGGCGCAGGACCCGCGGCACGTCTTTGTGCATGGCGACATCTGCGACCGCACGCTGCTCGACCGCCTGCTCGCCGAGCACCAGTCGCGTGCCATCGTGCATTTTGCGGCGGAGAGCCACGTCGACCGTAGCATCCACGGCCCGGGTGCGTTCGTCCGCACCAACGTCGAGGGCACTTTCACGCTTCTGGAAGCGGCACGGGCCTACTGGGGCACGCTGGATGGCGACGCCAAGGCCGGATTCCGCTTCCTCCACGTCAGCACCGACGAGGTCTACGGCAGTCTCGGCAAGAATGACGCGCCCTTTACCGAGACGCACCCGTACGAGCCCAACAGCCCCTACTCGGCGAGCAAGGCCGCCTCCGACCATCTGGTTCGCGCCTGGCACCACACCTATGGCCTGCCGGTGCTCACCACCAACTGCAGCAACAACTACGGCCCCTACCAGTTCCCTGAGAAGCTCATCCCGCTGATGATCGTCAACGCCCTGGCCGGCAAGCCGCTGCCGATCTACGGCGACGGCATGAACGTACGCGACTGGCTCTACGTGACCGACCACTGTGCCGGCATCCGCCGCGTACTCGAGGCCGGGCAAATCGGCGAGACCTACAACATCGGCGGCTGGAACGAGATGCCCAACCTGCAGATCGTCCACACCCTGTGCGATCTGCTGGACGAGTTGCGGCCTGACCCGGCGGGCAGCTACCGGCGGCTCATCACCTATGTGACCGACCGGCCTGGCCACGACCGCCGCTACGCCATCGACGCACGCAAGATCGAGCGCGAACTCGGCTGGCGGCCGGCCGAGACTTTCGCTACCGGCATCCGCAAAACCGTGCAGTGGTATCTCGACCACCCGCAGTGGGTGGCGGATGTGCAGAGTGGGGCGTACCGGGAATGGGTGGCGGCGAACTATGGGGCGCGCTAGGGCCCTTGCGTCATGAAGATCTTGCTGTTTGGCGCCGGCGGTCAGGTGGGGGGCGCGCTGTGCCGTGGCCCCTTGGTGGGGCATGAACTCATCGCACTCGATCGGCGCGGCCGCGCTGCCCAGGACGCGGAGGCCCCGCTGTCCGGGGACTTGGCAGATCCGGCAGCCGTGGCCGCTGCCGTGGATGCCGTCCGGCCCGATGTCGTCATCAACGCCGCAGCGTACACGGCCGTCGACCGCGCCGAGTCGGAGCCGGATCTCGCCCGTGCAGTGAACGCCGATGCGCCGGCCGCCATCGCGCAGGTTGCCGCCCGGGTTGGGGCCTGGCTCATTCACTACTCTACTGACTACGTGTTTGGTGGCACCGGCGAGCAGTCTTGGCGCGAGGACGACGAGTCCGCTCCGCGGTCGGTTTACGGCGCCACCAAGCTGGCGGGCGAGCAGGGCATCCGTGCCTCTGGGTGTCGCCATGTGATCCTTCGCACCAGCTGGGTGTTCGGGCAGGAGGGGGGCAACTTTGCCGCGACCATGCTTCGGCTGTTTGCCGAGCGCGACGAACTCAAGGTGGTGGCTGACCAGATCGGTGCCCCGACCTCGGCCGAGTGGTTGGCGGCGCTCACCGCGCATATCATCACCCGTATCGACGACCCCACGGTGCATGGCACCTATCATGCGGCGCTGGCCGGTGAGACCAGCTGGCACGGCTATGCCGAGTACCTGTTGCACGGCGCACGGGCGCGAAGCATCCCGGTGCTGACCCGCGAGCTTCACGCCGTCCCCACCACCGAGTATCCGACTCCGGCGCGCCGCCCCCTCAATTCGCGCCTCGACTGTGCCAAACTCGACGCCATGTTTGGTTTTGCCCGGCCGGACTGGCGCGAGGCAGTGGATGCTTGGCTGGATGTGCGCGCCGAGACCCCAACCCGTGCTGCGAGTTGAGGGGCTGCCGTCGGATGCAGCCGGCTGATACGCCGCATGGTCCGGCTTGCCGCGCCGGTTTCGCTGTCCGTCTGAGAGCATTGTTCGACTAGCACCATGAGCCACTCGCAACGCAAAGGCATCATCCTCGCCGGCGGGGCTGGCACTCGACTGCATCCGGCCACGCTTGCGCTTAGCAAGCAGCTGCTCCCGGTCTACGACAAGCCGATGATCTACTACCCGCTGAGCACGTTGATGCTCGGCGGCATGCGCGAGATCCTGGTCATCAGCACACCGCAGGACACGCCGCGTTTCGAGCAACTGCTCGGCGATGGCAGCCAGTGGGGCATGGACATCCGCTACGCGGTGCAGCCCAGACCCGACGGCTTGGCGCAGGCCTTCATCATCGGTGCGGACTTTGTGGGCAGCGGGCCGAGCGCGCTGGTGCTGGGCGACAACGTGTTCTACGGCCACGACCTGCAGCGCCGGCTGGAGGCCGCCGATGCCCGTATTGATGGCGCCACGGTGTTCGCCTACCCGGTGACCGACCCGGAGCGCTATGGCGTGGTCGAGTTCGACGCCGAGGGCCGCGCGGTGAGCCTGGAAGAAAAGCCCAAGGCACCCAAGAGCCGCTACGCCGTGACCGGCTTGTATTTCTATGACGAGCAAGTGGTCGGGCTGGCGCGCGACCTCAAGCCGAGCCCGCGCGGCGAGCTGGAGATCACCGACCTCAACCGGCTCTACCTTGAGTGCGGCCAGTTGGATGTGCAGACGCTAGGCCGCGGCGATGCCTGGCTCGACACCGGCACCCACGACAGCCTGATCGAGGCCAG
>RFSW01000065.1 GCA_009923755.1 Betaproteobacteria bacterium
TACGGCGGCAACGTCACGGTGAATATCCCGGCGACCACAGTCAATAACGCGACCACGCCCTCCACAATCGACATCACTGCGGGCAACACGCTCACGCTGCACGCCCGTGGATCGCTCAGCATCAACAACGCGATCAACGTTTCTGGTGCCAACTCGGGCGTCTCGTTGGCCTACAACATGGTGGGCGGCAACGCCACCGGAGACTATTCGTTTGGGCTGTCCGCCAGCGGATTTTCCGGGCGCATCAGCTACGACAACAGCTCTGGAGTAACAGGGCAAACGCTGAGCATCCAGAACGGCGCGAACAGCGGCGTCGCCCGCAACTACACGCTGCTCCGCTCGCTCAACGACCTCGCCGCCGCGAGCGCCGGCACCAGCGGCGCGCCGGTTTACTACGCGCTCGCCTCCAATGTCATCGAGACCACGGCTCGCGGCGCCAATTTGATGACCGGGCGGTTTTTCGGAACCTTTGCGGGGCTGGGCAACACCATCACAGGCTTGCAGATGCTGGGGGGCAGTGGCGCCAGTCAGACCGGCATCTTCAAAACCACCGGCAACGGCGCAGTGATTCGCGATGTGGGGTTAGTGAACACCGCGGTGACCGGCCACTACCTCACGGGCTCGCTGGTCGGCCAAGCCGAAAGCAACCTGAATCTGGCAAACATTTATGCCACGGGGCTCAGCGTCAAGGCCACTGGGAATGCCTTTACTGGCGGTCTGGTTGGCTACACCGATGGCGGCACGCTCACCAACGCCTACCTCAGCGGAACGGTGCGCTCAAACTCCAGCTGGGTCGGTGGGGTATTCGGCCGCAGCGCTTTCTCGTCAATCAGCAACGTTACCTTTGCGGGTGTAGTCGCGAGCGTTGCCGACACGGAGACCGTCATATCCGCTTCGTCTGGCGGGGTAAACGACATCGTTGGCGGCGTGGTCGGCGGCTTCGCCAGCGGGGCGATCTCGAATTCAGCTTTGGTCTCCGGGCTCGTCATAGGCCGGAACAACGTGGGCGGGATTGTCGGTGGTGAAGGGCACTACGTTCAGACCCTGACCAACCTTGCGGCAAGCGGCACGGTAAAGGGGCAAACCATCGTTGGCGGGATCATGGGTTACGGCAGGGACCCTCGGTTCACCAGCGCCAATTCATCGACCGCCAGCGGCGATTACGCCGGCGGGGTGGTGGGCTACACCGACAGCGGGACGCTTGCGTCCAGCGTAGCCTCGGGCGCCGTGAGCGCTGCGAATTACGCCGGTGGCCTCGGTGGGCGTTACGTCGGGACGGTCACCAGTAGCACTGCCAGCGGCGCTGTGAATACAAGCGGCGTCCAGGCAGGTGGCTTGTTCGGCCAAGCGCACGGTTCCATCACCGGCAGTTCAGCCAGCGGCGCTGTTACCGCAACGGGGGGCTACGCGGGGGGGCTTGTCGGCCAGAACCACGCCTCGATCAACACCAGCGGCGCCTCTGGCGCTGTTTCGGCGGGAAGCAACGGCTTTGCCGGCGGCCTGGTCGGCCAGCAGATGGGCAACTCCATCAGCAACTCGTTTGCCACCGGCAGCGTGACGGCGGCCTTCAACTATGGTGGTATCGCCGGCTGGCTCGACCCCAACGCGTCGTTCAGCAACACCTACTACAACATCGATGTCGTCCGCATCAACAGCGGCAGCGTGGTCAGCGCCGGCGGTCTCTATGCGCGGCAATACGATGCGTGGGTCGGTTCAAATGCAACAGTTTCGAGTCGCTCGACCGGCTCCATTGGCGACTACTTCAATCAGGATGCCAACGGCTACTACCTGATCAGTTCGGCCAACAGCATCTGCTTGACTGGCCAGACCTGCGCCAAGGGCGACATCAGCGGCCTGCTTGGCTTCTCACAGAATACCAATCACAAGTTCAAGCTCGCCAACGACCTCGACATGTCGGCGGCGACCACGCCCTACATCCCGTATCTGGCGGCCAGCGAGTTCAACGGTGGCGGTTTTGAGGTGGAGAACTTCGCCTTCAGCCGGCCCACCTCGAACCTGGGCTTCATCGGCTTCGCCCGCAGCGGCAGCAGCGGCATGCTGCCGGTCGATGGACTGGTGGTGAATCTGGCGCCGGTGAACGGCGGCAACTCGCCGTCAGTCTCCGGCCGCGACTACACCGGCGGCGCCATCGGCTCGCTGTACAACGCCTACATCAAGAATTCGACGGTGGTGTCACCCACCGCCTCGGGCAGCCCTTACACCACGGTCGCTGGCGGCAACTACACCGGTGGTCTTGCAGGCTACGCCTACGCCAACACCTTCAATATCACCACCAACGGCGGCGTATCGGGTGCCAGTTATGTCGGTGGCGTATTCGGCAACCTGCAGAGCAATTTGGGCAGCACCACCAATTGCGGCGCAACGGCGAGCTCGGCGGCCTGCTCGATCAGCGCCTCCGGCAGCGTCACGGCATCGGGCAGCTACGCTGGCGGCGTATTTGGCCGACTGGAAGGCGGCGGCGTCCTCTCGCTGATCAGCTTCACTGGCGACAGCGTGGCAGCGAGCGGCGAGCGCATCGGCGGCCTGGCGGGCGAGTTCAACGGCACCCTGAACGACAGCAGTGCCACGGGCGCTGTTTCTGCCGGTTCGCACTATGTGGGTGGCCTGGTCGGCCTGCACTACTCCGGTTCGATCAACCGCTCCTCAGCCTCGGGCAATGTGAGTTCCACCAATGGCCACCAGGTCGGCGGCCTTGTCGGACAGTACAACGTGGGTGGCGGAACCATCGCCGACAGTTTTGCCACGGGGGCCGTCTCAGCACCAGGCAACGGCCACTATGTAGGCGGGCTGGTTGGCGTACTCCACCAAGGGACGATCACCCGTTCCTTTGCAACCGGGAATGTGTCGGGCCGGTATCACTACATCGGCGGACTGGTCGGCTATGCCGATGGCAACTCCGGCACCATCAGCAGCGTCTACGCCACCGGCAACGTCTCATCGGCCGAAGGCGAGCAGGTTGGCGGCCTCATCGGCCACTCCGAGCGGGCGGTGTCCTCAGCCTTGGCCACTGGCAATGTCACTGCAGCCTCGCACTACGTCGGCGGCTTGATCGGCGTGTCATACCGCAGCGTGACAGCCACGCGCTCCACCGGCACCGTCACCGCCACCAACACTGACCGCCGCTACATCGGCGGCCTGATCGGTTACCAAGATGGCTCCAGCTACACCGTCTCCGATTCCAGCCACACCGGCGGTGCCGTGAGTGGCGGAAACAGCTACGTCGGCGGCCTCATCGGCAAGGTCAATGGCAGTGCAGTGGTCGGCTCCTACGCCAACACCAGCGTCACCGGCGCAGCTGATTTTGTCGGCGGCTTGATCGGCTGGACCAACGGCGAGGTTCGCGATCGCACGAGCGCGACGAACGCCCAGACTTTTACCTACAACGCCTCGCTGGGCAACACATCGGCCGCGTTCACGATGTCGGCCAGCGATTTCGGCGCCACCTTCTCCTATGCCTCCGGCGCGGTGAGCGGCCGCAACGATGTCGGCGGCCTCATCGGCCGTGCCGACGCGAGCACAGCCATCACCAATGCCTACTACGGCGGCACTGGTGGTGCGGGCACGGTCTCCGCCGAGCGTAACTACGGCGGTTTGATCGGCTTCCTCACCCCGGGCGCGACCGTCACCAACTCGCACTACAACATCGACGCCGTCGAGTTGCATGGCTTCACCACCGCGAGCCCGAGCGCCCGTACCACGGTCGCCGGCGCGATCAGCGACGACGTGATCACCGTTGGTGGCCTGTTCAACGACACTTTCACCGGCCGCACGCAAGGCCAGTTCGACACCTGGTTCAACAGCGGCGCTTTGGACGGCCTGAGCGGCAGCGCGCCTGCAACGGCCTACTTTGGTGCCGCTGATGCCGGGGCTTACCAGCTGGCGTCGGTGCAAAACCTGCGCGACTACCTTGGATTTGCCGACCGGACAGACCTGGCATTCAAGCTCGCTCCAACAACCGGAAACAGTATCGCTCTCTCGGCCAATCTCTACATCCCATACCTCGCCGGAAGCTTCGACCCGAATAACAAGTCCATCACTGGCCTTGCGCTCGACCAGTACACCTCCAACCTGGGCTTCATCGGTCAGGTGCGGGCGCAAAGCGTAGGCAACCTCACCATCACCAACGGCTCGGTCACCGGGCTCAACAATGTCGGCCTGCTCGCTGGCGCGGTATGGCGTGGCAGCGTAAACGGCGCCAACGCCAGTGGGGCCACAGCCGGCCGCAACATCACCTACAGCGCCGATTGCTGCGAATACGGCGATGCCGACACCGGCGGGCTGGTCGGCTATGCCACTGCAGTCAACCGCACCGACATGGTCGTCTCCAACTCGACCGCAAACGTCACGGTGGTGGCTTCCGGGTCGGGGTTTAGCGGTGAGCAGGTGGGCGGTCTGGTGGGCCGCATTGTCACCGGATCGGTAACGGGCTCCACCGCGACTGGAACGGTCACGGGTACGCACAATGTCGGCGGGCTCGTCGGGCGGATCATCACCGGCGACGTCACCGCGTCCTCCTCGACCAATGCGGTGACAGGCACCGGCGACCGAGTCGGCGGCCTTATCGGCTGGATGGAAGGCAGCAATACCTCGGCCATCGGCGTCTTCCACACCACTGGCACGGTGACCGGGAGCACATACGTCGGCGGATTGATCGGCCAAAGTGAGGGCACGGTGGGTGCAACAGGTGCCGGCAACACGGCATACGCGACCAGCGCGGTGCTCGGCAGCGGCAGCCGTATCGGCGGCCTGATCGGCTACGTGGCGAATGGCAGCGTGACCAACGCCTACGCCACCGGGCAGGTCGGCTTGACCACGCAGCGTCGCAATGAGACTGGCGGCTTGGTCGGCTGGAGCGATAGAACCATCTCGAATTCCTATGCGACAGGGACGGTCTACGGAGCCGCCAACACGGGTGGTCTTGTGGGCTACAGCACGGGGGCCATCTCCGGATCCAACCGATCAGGTGGACTCGTATCCGGCACGGGCTCCTGGGTCGGCGGTTTGGTGGGGCAGAACCGCAACACTGTCAGCGACTCCTACTCGAGCAGCGGTGTGTCGGGGAACGATGGCACCGGCGGTCTGGCTGGTTTCAGCAGCAGCTCGATCACCAACAGCTACGCTACCGGCACGATCAGCGCCACTAGCCATCGCGCGGGTGGACTGGTCGGCTACTTCGAAAGTGGCTCGATCACCGACAGCTACGCGACCGGGTCCGTCACTTCAAGCAACGCCAGCGTTGGCGGTCTGGTCGGCGAGAACCGTCACGGTGGGACGGTGAGCCGCTCTTACGCAAGCGGTGCCGTAAGCGGGACGAGTTATGTTGGTGGGCTGGTCGGCCTTAATTACGGAAACCTCGCTCAGTCATCCGCAACCGGGGCCGTCACCGGGACCGGCTCCCACACTGGCGGTCTGGTCGGCTGGCACGAAAGCAACACCATCAGTGATTCGTGGGCGAGCGGTCGGGTCGTCGGCACCAATGAAGTGGGCGGTTTTGTCGGCCGCAATCAGTCCGGCACCATCACCCGTTCTGCCACCAGCGCCTCGGTGAGCGGCAGCAACTCCAGCAACAGTGTCGGCGGCTTCGCCGGCCGCCTCGAGAGCGGCAGCATCCTGTTGTCAAGCGCTACTGGCGCCGTAAGCGGTCGCGACTACGTTGGCGGTTTCTTGGGCTGGGGGGTGAACGGCAGCGTCGACCGTGCCTACGCCACCGGGGCCGTCACAGCGACCGGTTCTGCCGCGGGCGGTTTTGTCGGCGCACTCTTCGACTCCCTCAACACCGGCAGCATCCGCAACAGTTACGCCATGGGTGCGGTTACCGGCACGACCGAAGTCGGCGGCTTTGTCGGGACTGCGCAACGCGGCTCGCTGGGCAACCTTTACTCGACAGGCTTCGTGCGCAGCACCACTGGAGCCACCTCAGTGGGCGGCTTCTTCGGCGCCGGCGACTTCAACCAGACCAACGGCGTGACGCGTTCCGATGCCGTGACGGCGAGCAACCTCTATTTCGACGCTTCGACCTCCGGCTTTGCCGGCAACCAGACACTGAGTGCCATCAACGCTGTAAACAGCGTCAACAACACCATCACCCCGACCGTCGCCACGGCGCTGAGTACCACCGCGCTGCAGGGTACGCTGCCGACCGGTTTTGAGAGCGCCACCACCCTGAGTCCGGGTGGCGGCACTCAGACTGTCAGCAACCAGGTCGGCCATTGGGCCACCGGCAGCGGTCTCTACCCCTATCTGCGCGAGCTGTTCGGCGGACCACTCACGCTGACCACGGCCAACAACGTCACCACCGGCGCCTATAACCAGACCCCGCAGGCGATCAGCGGCACCGCAAGCCTCGCCAGCAATGCAGCAGCGGTGGGCGCGCAGGTCGGTGTCTACGCCGGCGGCAAGCTACTCGGCGGCGGAACGCTGTCCACCGGCGCCAACGGCTACTACTACACGCTGGTTGGCGCCTCGATGTCGACGCCGCTGGCCAGCTCGCAACTGAGCATTGGCGCCAGCACCGGTATCGGCGCCAACCTGCGTCTGGCCGGTGCCAACGACGATGCCGGCGGCCGCTACACCGACCTGCCGGTCCTTACCGGCAGCAACCTCACCGGCTTTGACCTCAGCGAGGGCCTCAACGCCGCGCGCACCTCGGCCACCAGTCTCACCGCGCTGGGAGCACGGGTGGATGCGGTGTTCGGCAACACCAGCGGCAACGGCACGCTGAGCAGCGGGCAGCCCACCCTTGCTGAAGACCACGCCTCGGTCGACATCAGCGCGAGCGGCGCCTTCGACGTCGATGCTTCGATCAACCTGACACGCGCCACTGGCGCGCCGAGCAATGCCGGCAATCTGAGCATCGCGGCGAGCAACATCACGCTGTCGCGGGATGTTTCCACTGCCGGTGGACAGGTCTACGGCAGCAACGTGACGCTCGCTGGCACCGCAGGTAGCAGCCGTTTCCTTACGACGGGCGGCGTGCTCGACATCAAAGGAACGCTCAATGGTTCGGGCATCGGGCTCAGCGTGACCAATGCCGCCGGTGACGCGATTTTCCGCAACAGCGTCGCGGCAGCGAACCTTTCGGTCTCGGGCAACACCACGCTGTACGGCGCCGTGAGCACCACTGGCGCGCAATCGTACGGCGGCAACCTGAGCGTGGGGTCGGATGTGAACCTGAGCTCTGCGGGCGGCGGTGTCAGCATCCTTGGTGGCATATCGGGACTCGCTACCCAACCGACGCTCCTCTACCAGACCACTACACCCCGCAGGTCCGGAGACTCAATCGTCTACACGGCGGGCTACGGCCTCGCCAGTTCGGATGCGGCGGCGTTGTTCACGGGCAGCTTCTCTCGCATCACCTACCGCATGGAGGTCAGTGTAGGCGGCACCCTGCGCTACGCCGAGGCGAGCTTCGACCCTTGGCAAAGCGGACTCACCGCGCAGGACCTCCGCATTCCGGACCTGGCATCTGCTAACCAGTTCACGCTCCAGAAGATCGTCTCCAACCTCTCGGTGGACTCGAACATGACGGCCTCGACACTACCGAGCAAGTCGACGGGCGTGATAACCGGCTCTGGCAAAACCGGCTACATCGAACTCTGGCCTTGGAACTACGGAACCGAGCTCACCGGCCCATCGGGCGTTGGCGGTAATTCGAACACCTACGACATTAACGATGCGCCAGAGGGAAGCTCAGGGTATGGCTCGTTCCAGCTGCACAACCTGACCGACAACCAGACGGTGATGGCGTGGAACAATCATTCCAGCTCCTCGCCCGACATCGGCTTGGGTAGCCAGGTTGGCGGCACAGGCAACCCTGATTGGACGTTCGCCGGCAGCAACAGCCTTGGAGAGTCCAACTGGCGCCTGCAAATCTCGGTCAACGGCGGCACCCCCGCGCTGAAAATAAACGCTGGCACCGGCGCCGTGAACATCCAAGGCGCCACGTCCGGCCTGCGCTCGCTGGATGTCTCATCGGACGCCGCAGCGAGCGCCATCGCTGGTGTCGTGTCGGGCGCCACCAGTCTTACGAAATCGGGCAGCGGCACCCTGTCCCTCACAGCTGCCAACACCTACACCGGCATGACCCGTTTGACTGCGGGAGCCCTCGTGGTCTCCGGTTCGCTCTCTGACGCCACCACGGTGGATGTGTCCGCCGGTGCCATATACCGCGTCGACGCGTCAGACTTCATCAACGCGCTGATCGGCGCCGGCACGGTCACCACCTCAGCCTCCAGTGGCAATATCAATCTCGGGGTTGGCGGCGACGACTCTGACAGGACCTTCAGCGGAAGCATCCAGGATGGCAGTGCTGCCAGCCTGTCTCTCGCCAAGAGCGGCAACGGCACGCTTACGCTCACGGGCACCAACACCTACTCGGGGGTGACATCGGTCAACGGCGGCGTGCTTCGCATCGGAGATGGCGGTACTAGCGGGTCAGTCACCGGAGACATCTTTAACGGAACGAGCCTCATCTTCGATCGAACGGACAGCCTCCGCTACGCAGGAGACGTCTACGGCCCGGGCAGCCTCACCAAGAATGGTGCGGGGACTCTCACAATCACCGGCTTCAACACCTACGACGGCTCGACCACCATCAACGGCGGGACACTCGCTATTGGCGGCAGCGGTTTCGGCGCCACTGGGGACATCGCCATCGGCTCTGGCGCCACCTTTGCGCACGCCTCGTCCAGCGGGCAAGTCACGACGGGCGTGGTCTCCGGCGCCGGTTCGGTACTCAAGTCCGGCTCCGGCCTCCTGGCCTTGGCGAACCCGTTCTCGAGCTACTCCGGTGGGACACGGGTCGAATCAGGGTTGCTCGTGGTGGGCACACCGCCCGGGTTCACATCGTCTAGCGGTTCCACTACCTCCTCCTCGTCTAGCACCTTCACGTCCCCTTCCAACTCCTTCACGGTGAGTCCATCAACCAGCTTCCTTGGCAGTGGCGCGGTCATCGTCGCTCCAAGCTCTGGAGGTTCCGGTGCTGCCATAGACGTCAATGGCAACTCGCTGAGCAATGCGCTTACCCTCTCTGGTAACGGTTCGACACACGCGGGCAGCGCTTCCGGCGCGCTCTTCAACTCGGCCAGCACCCCCCTCACGCTGTCAGGCTCAGTGACCCTCACTGGGAACACCCTGATCACCAGCTTGGGCAGCCTTTTTTTCACAGGCAACATCAACAGCCAGTCGTCCTCGACCAATGCCAGCCTTTCGGCGGTAAGCGACGGTGACCTTACGGTAAACGGCCAGATCGGCAACGTTGTTGCGCCGACCAGCTTGAGTTTGCGCGGTTCGCAAGTACTCACGCTCGGCAGTAATGCCTCGGTGCGCGCGAACGGCAACATCAACCTCGTCGCCGGCGCCCGTTTCGTCAACAACGCGGTCGCCAGTACCGTGTTGCAAAGTACCACCGGAAGCTGGCGAGTCTGGAGTTCGAACAGCTCGCCATTCGCCAGCAGCGGTGGTGACGTGTTCGGCGGCCTGGTCTATGACTTCAAGCAATATGGGGCAAGCTTTGGCTCCAGCGCCGTGTTGGGTAGCGGCAACGGTTGGTTGTTTAGTTTGGCCGCGCCGATATCGCTGACTGCCAGCGGCATCGCCCCCAAGGTCTACGACGGCAATACGACCGCCAGCCTAAATGGCGTGAGCATCGTCGCTTCTGGCGCAATCGGGTCCGATGCGATCAGCATCGTCGCGGGTTCAGGCGCCTACGATTCGCCGGATGCCGGCGCCCGGACCGTCACGCTCAGCGGCCTCTCTATCGCCGCTGACAACAACGGCAGACCTGTTTTCGGCTACCTCGCGCCCAGCTCTGTCTCGCTTGCAAGCAATATCCTGCCTGGCAACCTCCCTCACCATCACCCCGACACTCACCGGCTCCACCTCCAAAACCTACGACGGCTCCACTGCTGCGACTCTCGGGCCCAACAACTTCACCCTCTCAGGCTTCATCACCGGCCAGGGCGCCTCCATCTCACAAACTCAAGGCTCCTTCGCCTCCCCAGACGTCGGCTCCAGCATCACCGTCTCCACCGACATCAACGCCTTACACCGCCAATCCAGACACCAACCTCAGCAACTACTCCCTCTTCACCGGAACACTCTCCGCACCCATCGGAACCATCTCGCCAGCATCCCTCACCATAGCCAACCTTACTGCACAGAACCGTATCTACGACGGTACCCGTAACGTCACGCTCGGTGGCTCACTGACCGGCGTAATCAGTGGCGACGACGTGTCACTAAATCTCACGGGTGGTTTCACCTCTCGCAACGTCGGCAACAATATCCCTGTCGACCTGAACGCCACGCTCTCGGGCAACAGCGCCATCAACTATGCCCTTAACCAACCCTCCCGCATCAGCGCAAGCATCACGCCCCGACCGGTCTCTGTCCTTGGCATCAGCGCACTCAGTCGACCCTACGACGGCACCGCGAATGCGGTACTCGCGCTCCAGTCCGCAAGCATCGCTGGTCAGATTACGGGCGACGACCTGATCTTTTCCGCCTCGGGCGCCTTCGCCGACCCGAACGCAGGGACCAACAAACCGGTCCGTCTCAACGTAAACCTCTCCGGCAGCAGCCTCAGCGACTACACCCTCGCACAACCCTCCGACGTCAGCGCCAACATCACGCCACTGACCGCCATCTACACCGCCAACCCGGCCACTCGCGACGAGCAAACCGCCAATCCGACGTTCTCCGGCACCGTCAGCGGACTCATCAACCAAGACCTCGGCCTTGCCGCTTCTGCCGTCTTCACATCACCTGCCACCATTGCCGCTCCAGCCGGTAACTACCCTATCCTCGGTAGTGGAATCAACACACCAAACTACGCGTTCGAACAAGCACCAGGCAACGCGACCGCACTTACTGTCACTGCGCGTGTCACTGAAATGGTGCAACAGACCCAGACCGCTGTCACAACTCAGATCGCGGCTGCTGTGCGTATTCCGGTCGTCACGCCGCCGCCAGTCGTCGTCGCACCGCCACCGGTT
>RFSW01000066.1 GCA_009923755.1 Betaproteobacteria bacterium
GAAATCCTCGAGGTCGCAGGGCGTTGCGAGCATTACCACGTGCGAGATGCCGTTGTAGACCAGCGCGACCGGCACCTCCTCGGCCAGCCACTCACGGGCCTGCGCACGGCCGCCGGCACTGACGCGCCAGACCGGCCGCGACGCGGTCACGGCGAACGCGCCGCCAGCCTCCTGACCGTCAAACTGCAGGGCGGAGGCCGACCGCTCGTCGATCACACGGTCTCCTTCTGGCGATGCGGCAGCTTGTCCAGCTGCTGGTCGCTGAACTTGCGGTAGCGCTCCTGCCAGTCGGAAGGCTGGCTCACCTTGGTGATCTCGACCGCCGTGACCTTGTACTCGGGGCAGTTGGTGGCCCAGTCAGAGTTGTCGGTGGTGATCACGTTGGCGCCCGAGAACGGGTGGTGGAAGGTGGTGTAGACCACGCCCGGCTGCACCCGCTCGGTGACCCGTGCGCGCAGCACGGTGCTGCCAGCCCGGCTCGAGATACCGACCCAGTCGCCGTCCTTGACGCCACGCGTCTCGGCATCGGCCGGGTGGAGGTCGAGGATGTCCTCGTCGTGCCAGCGCGAGTTCTCGGTGCGGCGGGTCTGCGCGCCGACGTTGTACTGGCTGAGGATGCGGCCGGTGGTCAGCACCAGCGGGAACTCCCGATTGGTACGCTCGTCGGTCGGCACGTACACGTAGGCGGTGGGCATGAAACGGCCCTTGCCGCGCACGAACTCGCCGATGTGCATGGTCGGGGTGCCTTCCGGGTGTTCGTCGTTGCACGGCCACTGGATGCTGCCCAGGCGGTCGAGCTTCTCGTAACTGACACCGTGGAAGGTCGGCGTCAGGCGCGCGATCTCGTCCATGATCTCCGACGGGTGCTTGTAGCTCATCGGGTAGCCCAGTGCATTGGAGAGCATCTGGGTGACCTGCCAGTCCTCGTAGCCAGCGAGCGCCTTCATCACTTTGCGCACCGGCGAGATGCGGCGCTCGGCGTTGGTGAAGGTGCCGTTCTTCTCGAGGAAGCTCGAACCCGGCAGGAAGACGTGCGCGAACTTGGCGGTCTCGTTGAGGAACAGATCCTGGACGATGACGCATTCCATGGCGCGCAGCGCAGCTTCAACGTGCTGGGTGTTGGGGTCGGACTGGACGATGTCCTCACCTTCGCAATAGAGCGCCTTGAAGGTACCGTCCATCGCCGCTTCGAACATATTGGGGATGCGCAGGCCCGGCTCGTCGTGCAGGGTGACACCCCACGCCTTGCCGAACAGCGCGCGGGTGGCGGCGTCCGACACGTGGCGGTAACCCGGCAGTTCGTGCGGGAAGGAGCCCATGTCGCAGGAGCCCTGGACGTTGTTCTGGCCGCGCAGCGGGTTCACGCCCACACCCTCACGGCCGAGGTTGCCGGTGGCCATGGCAAGGTTGGCGATGCCGATCACCATGGTCGAGCCTTGGCTGTGCTCGGTGACGCCCAATCCGTAATAGATTGCACCGTTGCCACCGGTGGCAAACAACCGCGCGGCGCCGCGCACCTGCTCGGCCGGCACGCCGGTGGTCGCCTCCATGGCTTCCGGCGAGTTCTCCGGCTTACGGATGAAGTCGAGCCAGACCTGGAAGGAATCACCCTCGCAGCGCTCAGCAACGAAGGCTTCGTCGATCAGGCCTTCGGTGGCGACGACGTGCGCCAGCGAATTGATGATCGCCACATTGGTGCTGGGCTTGAGCTGGAGGTGATAGTCGGCCCTGTAGTGCGGGCCCGATACGCTTTCGGTGACACGCGGGTCGATCACGATCAGCTTGGCGCCCTCGCGCAGGCGACGCTTCATCTGCGAGGCGAACACCGGGTGGCCAGCCGAGGGGTTGGCACCGATGATCATGATCACGTCCGACTTGAGCACCGAGTCAAACGTCTGAGTTCCGGCCGACTCGCCGAGGGTCTGCTTGAGACCGTAACCGGTCGGCGAGTGGCAGACGCGGGCGCAGGTGTCGACGTTGTTGTTGCCAAACGCGGCACGCACCAGCTTCTGCACCAGATAGCCTTCCTCGTTGGTGCAGCGGCTGGAGACGATGCCGCCGACCGAGTGCTTGCCGTACTTGCCCTGGATGCGCTTGATCTCGCTGGCGGCGTAGTTGATCGCCTCGTCCCAGCTCACTTCTTGCCATGCGTCGTCGATGCTCTTGCGGATCATCGGCGTGGTGATGCGGTCCTTGTGGGTGGCATAGCCGAACGCGAAGCGCCCCTTGACGCAGCTGTGACCGTGGTTGGCGTGGCCGTTCTTGTTCGGCACCAGGCGCACCACCTGATTACCCTTAGTCTCGGCCTTGAACGAGCAGCCCACACCACAATACGCACAGGTGGTGATGGTGCTCTTCTCGGCTTGGCCGTGTTCGATCACCGACTTCTCCATCAGCGTGGCAGTCGGGCAGGCCTGCACGCAGGCGCCGCAGCTCACGCATTCGGAGTCCATGAACGGCTCGTCCATGCCCGGTGACACGCGTGACTCGAAACCGCGGCCGGAGATGGTCAGGGCGAAGGTGCCTTGGGTCTCCTCGCAGGCGCGCACGCAGCGGTTGCAGACGATGCACTTGCTCGGGTCATACGCAAAGTACGGGTTGGAGAAGTCCTTGACGGTGCCGGAGCGGATGTCGAAGTGGTTCTTGCCTTCGTAGCCATAGCGCACCTCGCGCAGGCCGACCACGCCGGTCATGTCCTGCAGTTCGCAATTGCCGTTGGCCGAGCAGGTCAGGCAATCCAGCGGGTGGTCGGAGATGTAGAGCTCCATCATGCCCTTGCGGATCTCGGCGAGCTTGGGCGACTGCGTCGTCACCTGCATGCCGGGCTCGACCAGCGTGGTGCACGAGGCCGGATAGCCGCGGCGGCCCTCGATCTCGACCAAACACAGGCGGCAGGAACCGAATGGCTCCAGGCTGTCGGTGGCGCAAAGCTTGGGGATGGCGTTACCGGCGTCTTGCGCGGCGCGCATCACCGAGGTGCCCGCCGGCACCGAGACTTCAACGCCGTCGATGCTCAGCGTGACCAGCTTCTCGGACTCGCGGGCGGGGGTGCCAAAATCCATATCGCGGGGGAGTGACATTTGAGCCTCCTCAGGCAGCGGCAGCTTCGCGCTGGATGGCGAAGTCTTCCGGGAAATGGTTGAGCGCAGACAGCACCGGGTAGGGCGCCATACCGCCAAGCGCGCAGAGCGAGCCGTTGAGCATGGTGTCGCACAGCGAGCGCATGAGCGCGATATTGGCTTCGACGTCAATACCCTTGATGATCTTGTCCATCACTTCGGTGCCGCGGGTCGAACCGATGCGGCAGGGCGTGCACTTGCCGCAGCTCTCGATGGCGCAGAATTCCATCGCGTAGCGGGCCTGGGCAACCATGTCGACGGTGTCGTCGAACACCACCATGCCGCCGTGGCCGATCATCGCGTTGACCTTGCTGTAGGCCTCGTAGTCGAGCGGAATGTCGAATTGCGACTCGGGTACGTAGGCACCCAGCGGGCCGCCGACCTGCACGGCGCGGATCGGGCGACCGCTGGCGGAGCCGCCGCCGTAGTCGTAGAGCAGCTGGTTGAGGGTGAGACCGAAGGCCTTCTCGACCAAGCCGCCGTGTTTGATGTTGCCGGTGAGCTGGAAGGGCAGGGTGCCGCGCGACCGGCCCATGCCGAAGTCTTGGTAGTACTTGCCGCCCTTGGCAAGGATGACCGGCACCGAGCACAGCGAGATGACGTTGTTGATCACCGTCGGTTTGCCGAACAGGCCCTCGATGGCCGGCAGCGGCGGCTTGAAGCGGACGATGCCGCGCTTGCCCTCAAGGCTCTCCAGCAGGCTGGTCTCTTCGCCGCAAATGTAGGCGCCGGCACCGAGCCGCACTTCAAGTTCGAAGGTCTTGCCCGAGCCCATCACGTCAGTGCCAAGGTAGCCGGCTGCGCGGGCACGCGAGATGGCTTCCTTCAGCGTCTTGAAGGCGTGCGGGTATTCCGAGCGCAGGTAGATGTAGCCCTGCGTGGCGCCCACCGCCACACCGGCGATGGTCATGCCCTCGACCAGCGTGTAGGGGTCACCCTCCATCAGCATGCGGTCGGAGAAGGTGCCCGAGTCGCCCTCATCGGCGTTGCAGACCACGTACTTCTGTTCGCCCGGGGTGTTGAGCACGGTGTTCCACTTGATGCCGGTGGGAAAGGCCGCACCACCACGGCCGCGCAGGCCGGACTCGGTGACTTCCTTGACCACGTCGGCGCCGGACATGCCGACGGCGTTCTTCAGGCCCTGCCAGCCGCCGTGGGCGGCGTAGGTTTCGAGGCAGAGCGGGT
The DNA here is from genome assembly GCA_009923755.1 of Betaproteobacteria bacterium. Taxonomy (GTDB): domain Bacteria; phylum Pseudomonadota; class Gammaproteobacteria; order Burkholderiales; family UBA3065; genus UBA3065. The sequence goes on from RFSW01000066.1 coordinate 4,305, forward strand.
CGCCGAGGCCGACGCGGGCCGCGGTCAGGCGCTCCTGATTCTTCAGATACGCGATCTCCTCGGTCAGCCCAAGGGAGAGGGCATGCGTGCCACCGGTCAGGAAGCCGGCCTCGAACAGGCTGGCGACGTCCTTCGGCTGAACCGGTCCGTAGGCGACGCGGCCGGCCGGGGTCTGCACCTCGACCATCGGCTCGAGCCAGAACAGGCCGCGCGAACCGTTGCGAACCAGCTCGATGTCGGCGCTGCGACGTGCGGCCTCGGTAGCGATGGCCTGCGCGGTCTTCTCGGCACCCAGCGAAAGGGCGCTGGAGTCGCAGGGGACGTAGACGGTGGTGCTCATGCCTGAGTTCGGCGATGACCTCATCGAAGCGCGCCGGGGTGACGCGGCCGACGATCTCGTCGTCGACGCGGATGGCTGGGGCACAAGCGCAATTTCCGAGACAGTAGACGGCCTCGAGGGTCACCGAGCCGTCAGCGCTGGTCTCGTGATAGTCGCAGCCGAGCGTCTTGCGCGCGTGCGCCTCCAGCTGCCGGGCGCCCATCGACTGGCAGGCTTCGGCACGGCAGATCTGCACCACGTGCTTGCCCGGCGCGTGGCGCCGGTAGTGGTGGTAGAAGGTCACGACACCATGCACTTCGGCGCGCGACACGTTGAGGCGCTCGGCGATCATCGGCACCGCCTCGTCCGGCACATAGCCGAGGCTGTCCTGGATGGCATGGAGCATGGGCAACGTGGCACCAGGCAGTTCGACCAGCGGGTCGATGAGTGCCGCGATCTGGCGCATGACGGGCGGGACTTCTGCTTTCAATCCGGTCTCCTCCAGAGGGACTCGCCAAACGGTACGCGTGTTGCGAGCGGGGCGGTTCTAGATATGCACCAGATTGTTGATTTTGTAGACGCGCATACCTTTGTTGCAGGGAAGATTAAACACCTGCTAATGTGTTGGCTATATGAAATTTACTTTATAACTTTGAGGCCTAACGTGACCCGTATCAGTATCGAGCCTGCGCTGACTTTTCGCGACCACAGCGGCGATGACATCGACCCGGTGTTGTTCCGTCTACTGGCCGCGATCCGTGATCATGGCCGTCTGACTGTGGCCAGCCGCGAGGTCGGGTACAGCTACCGCCACTGCTGGAACCTGCTGCATCAGTGGTCGGATTTCTTCGGCGCACCGCTGGTCGATCTCACCCGTGGGCGCGGCACCCGGCTGGCGCCCCTTGGCGAGGCTCTGGCGTGGGCGGTGGAGCGCGTGCAGGCGCGGCTCGGGCCGCAGCTGCACAACCTGGCCCAAGAGATCGACCGCGAGATCAACCGTGCCGTGCTCGACACCGAGCCGACGGTGCGGGTGGCCGCCAGCCACGGGTACGCGGTGGCGTTGCTGCCCGAGTTGGTGGCGGCCGAGGGGGGGCTGCGCCTGGAGCTCAATTACTTGAGTTCGGTTGATGCGGTGGCAGCGATGGTGCGGGGTCAGGCAGACGTCGCCGGCTTTCACCTTCCGATCGGGCCGCTCGCGGCGCCGCTCTTCAGCCGCTACGCCCGCCTGCTCAAGCCCCGCAGTCATGTGCTGGTGCGGCTGGTCACGCGGGTCCAGGGCCTGATGCTCGCTCCGGGCAATCCCCACCGGGTGGGCGGCATCGCCGATCTGATGCGCCCGGGCCTGCGCTTTATCAACCGGCAGGAGGGTGCCGGCACGCGCACGCTACTCGACGCCATGATTGAGCGGGACGGCATCGACAGTGGCGCCATCCATGGCTACACCGACATCGAGTTCACGCACGCTGCGGTGGCCGCGCATGTGGCCAGTGGCCAGGTCGACGCCGGTTTTGGCGTGGCGGCTGCGGCGGCGCGTTTCGGTCTCGACTTCATCCCGCTTGCCACGGAACGCTATGTCTTGGCGATGACCCGTGAGACCGCTCAGCAAAAAGCCGCGCAACGGCTGATCGATGTGCTCGCGGGCCAACGGTTTGCTGACAGCGTGGGCGACTTGGCCGGCTACCGCGTGCTGTCGCCGGGGGTGGCGATCGATTTTGACGCACTCACCTCCAGCGCGGCGGAGCCCGTCAACTGAGCCACGACGCCCCGCGCGCGGGGCGCAGCGTATGCATCGATCAGGCGTGGAAGGTGCGCAAACGCCGCGAGAAGGTCACCAGCGAATCGATGCCGCTGGCTTCGGCCCGACGGCACCAGTCGTTGAGTTGTTGCACCAGTTGCTCGGTGGTGGCGTTGGAGCGGCTCCACAGCGCGCCGAGGTCTTGGCGCATGTGCAACAGGGTCGCCAGGACGGCGCTCTCTTGAAGGACTTTGCCGACCCGCGCCTGCTCGGCGTCCGGTAGCACGGCCTTGTCGAGGTACAGCCAGCGGCGCACTGTGGCCATTTTGATGCCGTGACGCGACGAGTGCCCGAGCGTCTTGAGCTCTGCGGCGCAGGTGGCACGGATGTCGCGCATGAACTGCTCGAGCACCACCCAGCGGTGGGTGATCACCGCGTCCAGCATCTGCCGGTCGCATTCTGTCTTGACGGTGCCGGTGACCAGTTGTGGCGCTGTCTTTTTGACGCGCGCCAGGCGGAAGGTCTCGAGGATGCGGATGTAGAGCCAGCCGATGTCGAACTCGTACCACTTGTTCGACAGCCGGGCCGAACTCGGGTGGGCGTGGTGATTGTTGTGCAGCTCTTCGCCGCCGATGAGGATGCCCCACGGCACGATGTTGGTGCTGGCGTCGTCGCACTGGAAGTTGCGGTAACCCCAGTAATGGCCGATGCCGTTGACCACGCCGGCGGCAAAGAACGGAATCCAGATCATCTGCACGGCCCAGATGGTCAGTCCGATCGGCCCGAACAGGATGACGTTGGTCACCAGCATGAGGATGATGCCGAGATTCTGGTGCGGCAAGTAAAGCTTGCGTTCCAGCCAGTCATCCGGGCAGCCGCGGCCGAAGGTCTCGAGCATCTCGGTGTTGTTCTTGGCCGCTGAGTAGAGCTCGGCGCCCTCCCAGAGCACTTTTTTGATGCCAAGCACCTGCGGGCTGTGCGGGTCGTCGGCGGTCTCACAGCGGGCGTGGTGCTTGCGGTGCACTGCCGTCCACTGTTGCGTGCCCATCGAGGTGGTGAGCCACAACCAGAAGCGGAAAAAGTGCGCCGGCACAGGGTGCAGGTCGAGCGCGCGGTGCGCCGAATGCCGATGCAGGTAGATGGTGACAGCCGCAATAGTGATGTGGGTAAAAGCAAGTGCGACGACAACGTAGCCCCACCAGGGGAGCTCGATCAGGCCATGCAGCGGCATCGTGTATTCCTTGAGACGTTGGACCGGATTCTACGCTGCCCTTGCGCGGGCGCAAGGTCGCGTCGGGTCGGCGCGCACCGGCAGGGGTGCGGCGGTGCCGGCCGGCTGCCGGGTCAGTCCAACTGGCCGCGCCGGTAGGCGTCGAAACGCGCCAGTACCTCGTCGATATCAGCGTCCGACAGCAGCACCGGCTCGCCGATGCTGCAGGCCTTGAGGTAGGCCTCGCACAGGTGCTCGATCTCCACTGCGAGGGTCTCCGCCTGCGCGAGATCGCGGCCGCAAGCCAGCAGACCGTGATTGGCCAGCAGGCAGGCCATGCGATCCTCGAGTGCGGTCAGCGCTGTACGACTGAGCGCCTCGGTGCCGAAGGTGGCGTAGCCGGAACAACGGATGTCGCGCCCACCCGCCATCGCGATCATGTAGTGGAAGGGCGGTAGATCGCGGCGCAGGCAGGCGAGCGTGACAGCGTGTGTCGAATGGGTGTGGACGATGGCGTTGATGTCCGGCCGCGCAGCGTAGATGTCGCGGTGGATGCGCCATTCGCTCGACGGTTTGAGCGGGTTGTCGTAGCCGCCGTCCATATCGACCTCGACCAGCGTATCCGGAGTGAGCGCATCGGGCAGCAGCGCGGAAGGCGTGATCAGCATGCCGCGTCCGTAGCGCACGCTGCTGTTGCCGCTGGCGCCGCGGTTCACGCCTTGCACGACGAGGCGCTGCATGAGCTGCACGAGTCGCTGATGGGCTGGGTCGGAGATGGCGTCGGCCGAAGCGTGAGGGCTGTTCATGGCAGATCTCGGTGATGCCGCGATCAAGCGGCGTTCATGCATTCCGGCGGGCGGCCTCAGCCTTGCTGAGGATGGCCTGCGCGATGCCGTTGCGGTTGGCTTCGACCACGCCCTGCTCGGTGATGATGCGGCTCACCAGGCGCGCCGGGGTGACGTCGAAGGCCGGATTGTGTGCGGCGCTCCCGGCAGGCGTGACGCGCACGCGCCGGCGACGCCCGGAGTTATCGACACCGGCGAACCAGCGCAGTTCGTCGGCATCGCGGTTCTCAATGGGGATGCCGGCCACCCCATCGGCGATGCTGGGGTCGAACGTGGAGACTGGCGCCGCTACCCAGAACGGCACCTCGTTGTCGCCTGCGGCGAGCGCCTTGAGGTAGGTGCCGATCTTGTTGGCGACGTCGCCGTTGGCGGCGATGCGGTCGGCGCCGACGATCACTGCGTCGACCTCGCCGTGTTGCATCAGGTGGCCGCCGGCATTGTCGGCGATGACCGTGTGCGGGACCCCGTGCTGGCCGAGTTCCCAGGCAGTCAATGCGGCACCTTGGTTGCGCGGGCGGGTCTCGTCGACCCAGACATGCACATCAAGGCCGGCATCGTGCGCGGCGTAGACCGGCGCCAGCGCGGTGCCGCCGTCGACGGTGGCCAGCCAGCCGGCATTGCAGTGGGTCAGCAGGTTGATGCGCGTGCCGCGCGTCTCGAGCAGGCGGATCAGCTCGAGGCCGTGCTGGCCGATGGCGGCATTGGTGGCGACGTCCTCGTCGGCGATCTGCGATGCGACCGTCCACGCCACCGCGGCGCGCTCGTCGGGCAAGAGCGGCAGGAGGCGTGTGCGCTGGCGGCGCAGCGCCCATTGCAGGTTGACGGCGGTGGGACGGGTGGCGCCAAGCAATGTCAGCGCCGCTTGCAGGCCGGTGTCCGACGCGTCGCGCTGCATCGCCAGCGCCACGCCGTAAGCCGCCGCCGCGCCGATCAGCGGTGCGCCGCGCACCTGCATGTCGACGATGGCTCGCGCCATACGTTCGACGCTGCCGGCACGTACCACCGCCACGCGATGCGGCAGCCGCGTCTGGTCGATGAAGCCGACGCGCTCGCCGTCGCGCCAGATGGCGCGGGTGGGGATGCCATCCACCTTCATGACGTTGGCCTCACTCAGTTCCCCCGCTTCTGATCATGGCGCAACAGACGCTGCTTCTCGCGCTGCCATTCGCGGTCCTTCTCCGCATCGCGCTTGTCGTGCTGCTTCTTGCCGCGGGCCAGCCCTACCTCCAGCTTGATGCGGCCGCGGCTGTAGTGCAGGTCGAGTGGCACCAGCGTGTAGCCGGCGCGCTCGACCTTGCCGATCAGCGTGGCGATCTCGTTGCCATGCAGCAGGCACTTGCGGCTGCGCGTCGGATCGGGGCGGATGTGGGTGGAGGCGGTGGCGAGTGGCGTGATGTGGCAGCCGATCAGCCACACCTCCTCGCCCTTGAGCACCACATAGGCTTCCTTGAGCTGCACACGACCCGCCCGGATGGCTTTGGCTTCCCAACCCTCGAGGGCGAGGCCGGCCTCATGCTTCTCCTCGATGAAGTAGTCGTGCCAAGCTTTGCGGTTGTCTACGATGCTCACGGTGTACCTTGTAAAATCGTGATTTTACGCTCGGGCGGAGCATGTCGCAGGTTGTCCAGTCAGTCCTCGTGTTGCATCCGGCACAGCGCATGTTCGAGCTGGTCGACGCCGTCGAGACCTATCCCGAATTCCTGCCGTGGTGTGGCGGCGTGCAGGTGAAGGAGCGCACCGACGCCGTCACCGAGGCGCGCATCGACATCAACTTCCATGGCGTGAGGGCGCATTTCCATACGCGCAACACCAAATCGCCCAATCAGATGCTGATCGCGCTGGTCGATGGGCCGTTCCAGCGCTTCGAGGGCGAATGGGTGTTCACGCCGTTGAGTGACGAGGCGTGCAAGGTCGAATTGCGCTTGCATTGGGAGTTCTCCACGCGCCTGCTGGAGAAGGTCATCGGCCCGGTGTTCAACCGCATCGCCAGCACCTTTGTGCAGTCGTTCGAGCGGCGTGCCGACGAATTGTTCGGGGAAGGTGTTTGATGCTCATTGAAGTGGCTTATGCGCGACCCGACCGGCAATGGCTGCTCGGCCTCGAGGTGGCAGAGGGCACCACGGCGCGCGCGGCCTTGCTCGCGTCCGGCTTGCTGGTCGACTGCCCCGAACTGCAGATCGGCGAGCCGGTGCTGGGTGTGTGGAGCCGTAAGGTCGATTTCGACACACGGCTGGAGCCGGGCGATCGGCTGGAGGTCTACCGGCCGCTCACCG
>RFSW01000067.1 GCA_009923755.1 Betaproteobacteria bacterium
CATCGGGTGCGTGGCCGCGGTTACCGGCTGCCACAGACGCTGGACCTGCTCGACCCGTCGGCACTGACCGACAGCCTGCGGGACAGCGGGCTGCACATCGAATTGGTCGACCACACCCTCTCGACCAGCAGCGACCTGCTGGCCCGTGTCGATGCCCTTGCCAGCGGCCATGTCCGCGTCGCCGAGTGGCAGACCGCTGGTCGCGGCCGCCAAGGCCGGCGCTGGCTATCGATGCCGGCGCAGGGGCTGGCGTTCTCGGTGCTGTGGCGCTTCGCGGGAGGCATGCAAGCGCTTGCCGGGCTGAGCCTTGCGGTAGCGGTGGCGGTGGCACGTGCCTGTCACGACTGTGGCATCGCCGACGTGCGCGTCAAGTGGCCCAACGACCTGCTGCTGCACCACTCGCAGCGCGGCGACCGCAAACTCGGCGGCATCCTGGTCGATGTCCAGGGCGATGCGCTGGGCCCCAGCGTGGCGGTGATCGGGGTCGGGCTCAACGTGTACGCGGCGCCGTGCGATGTCGGCCAGCCGGTGGCAGCCCTGGCCGAGGGCGCCGCCGGCGTCATCCGTCGCCAGCAGGTGCTCGTCGCCACTCTGGAGCGCCTTGCCGAGGCCATTCGCACTTTCGAGCGCGAGGGCTTCGAACCCTTTCGCGAACCTTGGCAAGCTCTGCACGCCTGGCACCTGCGCAGCGTCGAGATGCAGAATGCCGACGGCAGCCTTACCTTGGGCGTGGCCACCGGCATCGATGCCAGCGGCGCGCTGCTGCTCGAGACCCCGGGCGGACGTGTCCGTGTGTTGTCGGGTGACATCAGCCTGCGGCGGACCCACGCGCCGGAGTGATCGGGGGAGCGCCCATGCTCCAGGTGATCGGCTACGCAGCACTTCGAACATCCGGCCCGCTTGCGGTAGAGTCCGCCCCATGAACCTGCTGATCGACACCGGCAACACCCGTATCAAGTGGGCGCTCGCCGACGGCCCGAGTCTGGTCACGCGCGGCGTGGTGGAGCACGCCGAAGTCGCCACCCTGCCCAAGGTTTGGAGCGGCCTGCCGCGTGTCAACCGCGTGCTGGTGGCCTGCGTAGCTGGCCCGAACATCCGCGAGGCGGTAGAGGATGCGTTGGACCGCATCGACGGGGACATCGATTGGGTGGTGGCACGGCCGCAGGAGTGCGGTGTGCGCAACGGCTACAGCGAACCCGGCAAGCTCGGCGCTGACCGCTGGGCGGCGCTGATCGGCGCCTACGCGTTGGGGCTGGTGCCGGGCGTCATCGTCAGCGCCGGCACCGCGCTCACCGTCGACATGATGGGCGCTGACGGGCAGTTCGCTGGCGGCATCATCGTGCCCGGCTTCCGCGCTTTGGACGCCGGCCTGCGCGCCCGCACCGCGCTGGCCGCCGAGACTGGCGCCTTCTCGGCCTTCCCGACGCGCACCGAGGACGCCATCACCACCGGTGCCATCGATGCTTTGTGCGGCGCCGTGGAACGGGTGGCGCGCCGCGTCGCGGCGACCGGCAGCACGCCACGCGTGATCCTCACCGGCGGCGATGCCGAGCGCATCGCAGCGCACCTCACTGTGCCCTTTACCCGGGTCGACGACCTGGTGCTACGGGGTTTGGCGACCATCGCCAGCCACAAGCGGTGACCTTGTCGAACCGGTCCACGCCCTCCGACAAGCGCGCCTAGCGGGCCAAGTGCGCCGTCGATGACGTTGTAAAAATGCAACAGGGCTGAAAAAAAGCCCTCCGACACGCAGTTTCCTCTTGAGCCTAAGTCCTTCAGGGATAAAAATCAGACCACCAGCCTCGATAGGGGCGGTGATCAAAACTCTCTGAAGGGGAATTGAATGAACAAGAAGCTTCTCGCGGTTGCTCTGGCAACTGCCTTCGCTGCCCCGGCCATGGCCGACGGTGCGGTCGACCTCGGGTACCTCGTGCGTGGCGACTCGATCAACGGTGTTGGTGTAGGCAAGGGCACTCAAGCCGGCCTCTCCAGCGGCATGAACGGTCACAACGGTATCGGCTTCAAGGGCTCTGAAGCTCTTGGAAATGGTATGACTGTGTCGTTTGACACTTTTTTCCAATTCAATATGGATTCTGGCGATGCCGGCGCCGTTGGCACTGGTTCGACCTTCCGCACGCTTTACTCGACTCTCGCGCTCACGGGTGATTTCGGTACCGTAGTTGCGGGCCGTACCGGCGGCGCTCGCGCTGCTTGGCTGAAGAAATACGACCCGTTCGGTGGATTTGGTGTCGCCAGCCCGTTCCAAGCTCACGGCGGTGGTCAAGATTACGCCAACAACGTTGTCGCTTGGGTGACGCCGGAAATCATGCCCGGCCTCAAGGGGCTGTTCGCCTACACGAGCAACCTGCTCGCCAACGACGCACCGAGTGGCGACAACGGCAACCTTTATGCCGTCGCCGCGATGTACGATTCGGGTCCCCTGAGTTTCGTTGCCAACTACGAGCGTTTGATCTCTTACGCGCGGCCGAGCAACGACATTACCGCGACGCTCACCAACGGTCAGACGATTCAAGTTGTTACGTTTGGTGCTAGCTACGACTTCGGCGTTGCCAAGTTGTTCGGCGCCTATGATCAGTTGACCAACCTCACCAACGGCTGGCAGGTCGGTCTGTCGGCGCCTGTGTCGGAGGCCACCACCCTTAAAGTTGCGTATGGTCACGGTGAGTCCCGCGGCGCTGCCCCGCAGGCTGAGTGCTCGAAGTGGGGTATCGGTGCAACTCACTCGCTCAGCAAGCGTACATCGCTGTATGCCGACTATGGCCGCTTGAGCGATTCTGATGTTGGTAGTGCCTGCGCCCGTGGTATCAACACCTACAACGGCTCGCACGGCAACATTACCGGTAGCGATGGTCACGGCGCCGCCGCCTTCGGTAAGTGGGGTACCAACGTTGGTGTTCGCCACACCTTCTAATCGCGCAAGCGTTTAGAACGCAGTACCGCAGCACTCAAAACAGCCACCTTCGGGTGGCTGTTTTGTTTTTACATCTACTTCTTGATCCGATACTTCTCCAGAAGCTCGTCGGTCACCCCGTCGCGCGGTAACACCACAGGCTCGGGCTGTCGGCAGATACCGTCCGCACCCATCACCCCGCCAGCGCGCTCGCAATTAGCGATCTCGCGCTCCTTCCTGAACACGTTCTCGTACTTCTGGTTCGCCGGCGGCGGCGCGACCGCCCCCGACAACGGGTTAGCGCCGGCCATGGCAAGACATGGAGTCAGCGAAAGAAGGGCAGGCAGCAGTAAACGCACGGGATATCCTCCACTAAGGCTCGAACGAAATTATCGCTCGGCGACAACGTGATTTTGCTCGCAATGGCCGACAGGCCAAATGGCCGATGCAAAGACACGCAGTTGCAAGGAAGATGTTCTGGCCGCAGATTGACGTAGCCATCAAATTTGGTCAGGCTTAGCTAACCTTAGGTCCAATCATCTTCCCTTATGCGTACCGTCAACATGCTCGACGCCAAAACCTCCCTCTCACGCTTGGTCGAATCGGTCGAAGCGGGCGAAGAGGCGGAGATTGTCATCGCTCGCAATGGCCGCCCCGCCGCCCGGCTACTGCCTATAGCGTCATCGCCGGTATTGGGGCGCATCGGCATAGCGCGTGGCGCCTTTGAGGTGCCCGACGACATCGACGGCTCGAACGCAGAGATCGCCGCACTGTTCGGTGTACCTCCTGACGCATGAATCTGCTGCTTGATACGCACATCGCCCTCTGGGCGCTGGTGGACAGTCCGCGGCTAAGTGCATTCGCTCGCGAACGCATACTCTCTCCGGAAGCCACGGTTTGGATCAGTGCTGCAAGTGTCTGGGAGATCGCCATCAAGCACGGCCTCGGTCGAGGTGACATGCCGATCTCGGGGAAACAAGCGGTGGATTTCTTTCGTGTTGCCGGCTATCGGTTCCTTCCCATCAGCGGCGAGCACGCCCGGCTGGTCGAGGAACTGCCACATCACCACGGTGACCCTTTTGATCGGCTTCTCGTCGCACAGGCTCGCCATGAACCGATGCGGCTCCTCACCCAAGACCCCAAGGTCGCCTCTTATGGCGCCTGGATCGACTTCGCTGTCAGCTAAGCCGCTGCTAGCCGAGCAGCGCCAAGCTCGGTCTAGTCCTCCGCCGCGCCCAACTCCGCCGCCACCACCGCCCCCAACATCACCACCCACCAGGTGAGATATAGGCTTATGAGGAACAGCGGCAGGCTGGCAAAGGCGCCATACACCAACTTAAAGGTCGGGAACAGCTTGACGTAAGCGGCAAAGCCCAGCCGCGTCACCTCGAAACCGACCCCCGCCACCAGGCCGCCGATCAAGGCATGCGCGCGTTCCACCGAGCGGTTAGGCACCGTGAGATACAGCGCAGCAAAACTCAACACGCTCAGGGTCAGCGGCAACAGCTCGGCAATCAACTCGGCGAGCGCCGGCAGCCCGCGTGCCGCCCCCACCGCCATGCCAGTCAGCGCCGAGGTCACGGACACACCCGCTCCCACAATCACCGGTCCAGCCGTCATCACTGCCCAGTAGGTGGTCAGACGCACGCCGAGGGGGCGGTGCCGCTGCACCCGCCAGATGCCATTGAATGCCGCCTCGATGGTCATCATCAGGCTGATCGCGGTACCCACCAGGATCACCAGACCGATGGCGGTGAGCTTGTTGGCGTTGCTGCTGAACTGCAGCATGTAGACGCTGATCACTCTGCCCGCCGACTCCGGCACCAGCGTGGTGAGCAAAAAGCGCTTGAAGGCGATCGACCAGCCCTCGAACATTGGGAAGGCCGACACCACCGTGAGCATGATGGTGAACAGAGGTACCAGCGCCAGCAAGGTGGTGAAAGCGAGGCTGGACGCCACCTGCCCGAGCCGGTCTTCGCGAAACCGCCGGCGGACCCGGCCGGCCAGTCCGGCCCAGTGCAACACAGCAGTTCTCACCATGGCCGCTATGATACCGACCATGACCCGTATCCTCATCGTCTACTACAGCACCCACGGCGGCACCCGAGAACTGGCACGCCTTGCCGCGCGTGGCGTCGAATCGGTGGCCGGTTGCAGCGCCGTGTTGCGAACCGTGCCGCGCGTCTCCACCGTCTGCGAGGCCACAGAACCCGAAGTGCCCGACGCGGGCGCGCCCTACGCCACGCTTGACGACCTCGCCGCCTGTGATGGCCTGCTGCTTGGCTCGCCGACCCGCTTTGGCAACATGGCTGCGCCGCTCAAGTATTTCCTCGACGGCACCGCGGGCCTCTGGTCATCCGGCGCGCTGTCCGGCAAACCGGCCGGCGTGTTCACCTCCAGCGGCAGCCTGCATGGCGGCAACGAAGCCACGCTACTGAGCATGATGCTGCCACTGCTGCACCACGGCATGCTCATCGTCGGCCTGCCCTACAGCGAGAAAGCGCTGAGCGAGACGGCGGGTGGCGGAACGCCCTACGGCGCCTCGCATGTCGGCGGTAGCGCCGGCGACCGGCCGGTCGATCCCCAAGAACATATCCTCGCCCTCGCCCTCGGCCGCCGCCTGGCCGAGTTTGCCAACAAGCTGCGCTGAGACCATGAGACGGCCCCTCGCGCAGACACTGGCCTGCGCCACCTGGATCGCACTCATCCTGCTCACCGTCTGGTGGGAGGGCTTTGGCGCGCCGCTGCGCGAAGGTGGCTCAGCCATGGTGCTCAAGGGTCTGCCGCTGCTGCTGCCGCTGCGCGGCCTGCTGTATGGCCGCCTCAAGAGCATCCAGTGGGCGGCCCTGCTTACCTTGCCCTACCTCACCGAGGGCCTGACCCGCGCCTGGGCCGATCCACAGCCCTCCGCCGCCTACGCGCTGGCCGAGGCACTGCTGTGTGGCGTCTTCCTCATCCTGAGTTGGATCTGGCTCAAGCGCGCGCGTGACTGACGTTGCGAGCGTAGGTCTCGGTGACGCACCACGCGGCCACCACCCCCACCGCACAAGTGAGCGGGATGAGCCAGACCGCCTCGTGCAGCGCCACCGAGGCCGATACCTCGGCTGAGCGCCATTCCACCCACAGGCCGATCGCCTGCTGAATCACCGCGCCACCCAGAAAGGCACCCGTATTGACCACGCCGGCCGCCATCCCTGCCAAGCGTGGTGGGTTGACCTCCTTGGCAACCGCCCAGGTCAGCGCGAACGCGGCGGATGTAAAACCGAGCCCGGCCGATACCAGCGCGTGTTGTCCCACGGACAACGGCCAATGCAGCAGCCACGGTAGCCACAGCAGGGTGTGCAGCACTGTCCACGTCACCATCACCGGTCGGCGGCGGCCAAGCGCATCAGAGACGCGGCCGATCACCAGACCCCCCACCGCGCACGCCATCACCAGCAGGCTGGTCTGCGCCGCGGCATCTGCCTTGTCGAGGCCGTAACTGCTCTCGAGAAAGGGCACACCCCAAAGCCCGGCGAACCCAAAGGCCCCGCCAGCAAGCCCGAAATTGACCACGAAGCCGGGCCAACTGCGACGGTTACGCAGTACTTGCAGCAGGCCCTCACGCCAGCTGGTGCCCAAAGCGCGCTCAGCTGCCGTGGGTGGGTGCACCGCTGGCAGGCCGGCATGTTCGGGACGATCGAGCACCTGTCGCCAGGTCAAGCCGGCGAGCAGCAGCGTGGCCAGCCCGAGGCCGATGAACGCCGGTTGCCAGGCCATGTGGCCGATCAACCAGACCAAGGGGGTGGCTGCCAGGACGGCGCCGAGGTTGCCGATGAACACGGTCAGGCCGCTAAGCGTCGCGAACTGCCGCTCGGGGAACCAGACCGCCGTGAACTTCATCAGCGAAATGAAAGGGAAACTCACGCCGAAGCCGATCAGCATGCGCGCCGCCACCCCCCAACCCGCATCCGGCGCCATCGCAAAAGCCAAAGTACCGATGCCAGCCAGCGCCATGCCCGGCGCGACGATGCGGCGCGGACCGAACTGGTCGACGAGGATGCCGGTAGGAACCTGCATCAGCGTGTAGACCCAGAAATAGCTGGCTGCGACGGTGCCGAGCAGCGCCGGACCGGCGTGCCAGTCGGCAACCAGCACATCGGCCATAGCTGCGGGCGAGTTGCGATGAAAGAAAGCGAGCACGAAGCCCGTCACCAGCAGCCCGTAACCGATCCAGCGCAGTCGCAGCAAACGGCCTTGCAGATCAGTCATCGCCGAGGCGTCTCGCAGCAGACAGGTGGCTGGCAAGCATAGCAACCGCCAGCAAGATGCACGAACACCGTCCGCCAGCCCGATTGACAGGGCCGCTTGCTGCAGCGCACGATGCGGTTCCCCTCGCCTGCCCCTGAACAGTGTCCAGTCACCACAAGGCCCTGCTTCCCCTCGCCCTGGCTGCGCTGGGGGTGGTTTACGGCGACATCGGTACCAGCCCGCTCTACGCCTTCAAGGAGGCGATGACTGGCCACCACGTGTTGTCGCCCACCCCCGATCACGTCTTCGCGGTGCTGTCGGCCCTGTTCTGGGCCATGACGCTGATCATCTCGATCAAATATGTACTGGTGGTCCTGGCCTTCGACAACGAGGGCGAAGGCGGCGTTTTAGCGCTCACGGCATTGGCCCAACGCGTGTCCCGTCAAGCCGGCGCGGTATCGGCTACGGTGGTGGCGCTGGGCGTGTTCGCGGCCGCCCTGTTCTATGGCGATGCGGTGATCACGCCCGCCATCTCCGTACTCTCCGCAGTCGAGGGCATCAGCATCGCCGCGCCCGAGCTGGCTGACTGGGTGGTCCCGCTCACGGTGCTCATCCTCACCCTGTTGTTCATGATTCAGCGTCGTGGCACCGCATTCATTGGCAGGTTCTTCGGGCCGGTGACCACCCTGTGGTTCCTCACCCTGGCCGTCCTCGGCGCCGCCAGCATCGTGCAGACCCCCGAGATCCTCACCGCGCTCGACCCGCGCTATGCCCTGCGATTCGCCATCGAAGAACCCGGCTCGGCCTTCTTCATGCTCAGTGCCGTGTTCCTCGTCCTCACTGGCGGTGAGGCCCTGTATGCCGACATGGGCCACTTCGGCAAAATGCCGATCCGCGTCGCCTGGTACGGGCTGGTCTGCCCCGCGCTGGTGCTCAACTATTTCGGCCAAGGCGCGCTCGTCCTGCGCGACCCTGCGGCGGTCAGCAATCCGTTCTATTTGCTCGCGCCCGAATGGTTCCTGCCGATCCTCATCGGCCTCGCCACGGCTGCCACTGCCATCGCCTCGCAGGCTGTGATCTCCGGCGCCTTCTCCATCACCATGCAGGCGTCGCGCTTGGGCTTCCTGCCGCGCTTCCGCGTCCTACACACCTCGGACAGCGAAAAAGGTCAGGTCTACATCCCGGCGATGAACTGGATGATGTGGGTGGCGGTGCTCATCCTGGTCATGGAGTTCAAGTCCTCCAGCAACCTCGCCGCCGCCTACGGCATCGCTGTGTGCGCCGCGATGATGATCGACACCGCGCTCTGCGCATTTGTCGTCACCCACCGGGCCAGCCGACGGGCATGGCTGCTGGTCGGCTTGATGGTGTTTCTGGCGGTGGAGGGACTGTTCTTTGCCGGAAACCTGACCAAGTTCACCAGTGGGGGCTGGCTGCCGACCCTGCTCGGGCTCCTCCTGTTCATCGTTTTGACGACCTGGAAACGCGGTAGCGCGCTGGTCAAGGAGCGCCAGCAGGCCTACGACATCCCCCTCGCTGGCTTCCTCGAAGGGCCACTGCCCGATGTCCAGCGGGTGCCGGGGCAGGCCGTCTACCTCTGCACCAACCTCGCCCTGGCCCCTACAGCCCTGTTTCACAATCTCAAGCATTTCAAGGTGATGCACGAAACGAACGTTTTTTTGCACGTGCACACCGAAGAGGTACCCCATGTGCCGGCCGACAAGCGACTGAGCATCCGCGACGCCGGCCATGGCATGTTCCTGGTGTCGATCAGCTATGGCTTCCGCCAGGAGCCGGACGTACCGGCCGCCCTCGCATTGCCCGCGGCGCAGGTGCTCGGACTCGATCCGATGATGACGACTTTCTTTGTGGCGCGCTCACAAGTGGTCGAGGGGCCCGGTGGCCTGCCCTCATGGCGACGCGGCCTGTTCGCTTGGATGACGCGACAGTCGGAAGGCGCTGCGAGCACCTTCCGCCTGCCACCGAATCAAGTGGTGGAAGTCGGCACCCAGGTCATGCTCTAGCCGATGGCAAGCGGGCCGCCAGCAGGCGCCCCCGCCGCGGATTACTCGAGGCCCTGGCGGGCAAGATAATCGTCGTACGTGCCGCGGTGGTCAACAATGCCGTCCGGCCTGACCTCAAGCACACGGGTGGCCAGCGAGCTCACAAATTCGCGGTCGTGTGAGACGAACACCAGGGTGCCGGTGTACTTCTCCAGCGCAGTGTTGAGCGACTCGATCGATTCCATGTCGAGGTGATTGGTCGGCTCGTCCATCAGCAGCACATTCGGCCGCTCGAGCATAAGCCGGCCGAACAGCATGCGACCTTGCTCGCCGCCTGAGAGCACCTTCACCGGCTTGGCGAACTCATCGCCGGAGAACAGCAGCCGGCCGAGCGTGCCGCGGGTCAGGGTCTCGATATCGGCGCCTTCGTAACCGCCCGAACGCACGCAACGGCCGATCCAGTCGACCAGATTGATGTCGCTGTCGAAGTCGGCCGAATGGTCCTGCGCGCAATAGCCCGGACGCGCTTTTTCCGCCCACTTGAGCTTGCCCTTGCCGCTCAGCTCGCCGGCCAGCAGGCGCAGCAGGGTGGTCTTGCCCACACCGTTCTCGCCGACGATGGCGACCTTCTCGCCCGCCTCGATGTGGATACCAAAGTCTTTGATCACCGCTGTGCCGCTGTCGTAGGCAAAACTCAGATTCTCAATCTCCAGGGCCAGCCGGTGCAGTTTCTCCTTGTCGTCGTACTCGAAGCGAATGAACGGGTACTGGCGGGAGGACGGCTTGACGTCCTCGACCTTGAGCTTGTCGATCTGCTTCATGCGGCTGGTGGCCTGCCGCGCCTTGGATTTATGAGCGCGGAAGCGGCGAACAAACTCCTCGAGCTCGGCGATGCGGTCCTTGGCCTTACTGTTGGCCGACATCTGGCGCTGGCGGGCCAGCGTCGAGGCCTCCATGTAATCGTCATAGTTGCCCGGGTAGACCTGGATGGTGCCGTAATCGAGGTCGGCCATGTGGGTGCAGACCTGGTTCAGGAAGTGCCGGTCGTGCGAAATGATCACCATGGTCGATTCGCGCTCGTTGAGCACGCCCTCGAGCCAGCGGATGGTGTTGATGTCGAGGTTGTTGGTCGGCTCGTCGAGCA
>RFSW01000068.1 GCA_009923755.1 Betaproteobacteria bacterium
GCGCCGGCAAGCGCAGCAGCTCGCCGGGCGAGCCGGTGCTCGCCAGCGCCGGTTGCAGGCGCGACCAGGAGAGCCGTGGCCGCAGCGCGATGCCGAGCCAATCGAGTCGATCCCACGCTTCCTCGCCCGGCACCGTGATGCCTGCCCTCGACCCGGCGTTCATCGGCCACCGCCGTATAATCTGTCCATGGCGTTGCTCCCCATACTTGAGTTCCCTGACCCGCGGCTGCACCGCATCGCCGCACCGGTCGCCACCGTAGATGAAAGCGTGAGAACGCTCATCGGCGATTTGGCTGAGACCATGTACGCGGCGCCCGGCATCGGACTCGCCGCCACTCAATGCGACGTGCATCGGCGGATCATCGTCATCGATGTGTCGGAGACGCGTGACCAGTTACTGGCGCTGGTCAACCCTGTCATCCTGCAGGCGGACGGCGAACAGGTGTTCGAGGAGGGCTGCCTGTCTGTGCCAGGCATCTACGAGGAGGTGCGGCGCGCCGAGCGCGTGCTGGTGGAGGCGCTCGACCGTGACGGCAAGCGCTTCACGCTCGAGGCCACCGGCCTGCTCGCAGTGTGCATCCAGCACGAGATGGACCATCTGATGGGGAAGGTCTTTGTCGAGCACCTGTCGCCGCTCAAGCGTAACCGGGCGGTGCAGAAGCTCCGCAAGCGCAGGCGCGACCGGGCTGACGCCTGATGCGCCTCGGTTTCGCCGGCACACCCGAGTTTGCCGCCTGCATCCTGCAGGCCTTGCTCGATCGTGGGCATCGGCCTGCGATTGTCCTGACCCAGCCGGATCGCCCGGCCGGTCGGGGCCTGGCGCCGCAGCCCAGTGCCGTCAAGCGGCTCGCCCTTGCCAAGGGGCTGTCGGTGGCTCAGCCAGCCTCGCTCAAGTCAGGCGAGTCGCAGCGGGCCTTGGCGGACGCCGACCTCGATGTGCTGGTGGTGGTGGCCTACGGACTGATTCTGCCGCCCGACGCGTTGACCTTGCCGCGCTGGGGCTGTCTCAATGTGCATGCCTCGTTGCTGCCGCGCTGGCGCGGCGCCGCGCCGCTGCAGCGGGCCATCCTCGCGGGCGACTCCGAGACCGGCGTCTGCATCATGCAGATGAATGCCGGGCTGGACACCGGACCGGTGGTGCACCGTGCGTCCGCCGCCATCGCCCCTGACGAGACCACCGAAAGCCTGCACGACCGGCTGGCCACGCTTGGCGGTGAGGCGCTGTGTGCGGTGTTGACGCGAGCCGGCCCGTGGCCCTCGACGCCGCAGCCGGATGTAGGTGTCACCTATGCCGCCAAGATCGACAAAGCTGAGGCACGCATCGACTGGTCTGCCCCGGCTGCTGCGGTGGACCGCCAAGTGCGCGCCTTCAACCCGATTCCTGGCGCGTGGAGCGAGATCGGCCGTGACCGCATGGCGCTGGAGCGCATCAAGGTCTGGCAAAGCTCCATTGCACCGCTCAAAGGCGGCTCGCCCGGCGAGATCCTCGCGATCAGCGACGAGGCGCTTTGCGTGGCCTGTGGCGAGGGCAGCGTGCTGCTCGGTGAGCTACAGCGGCCGGGCCAGCGGCGCGGGCCGGCGCGGGCGTTCTGCCAGGGACTCGGGCTCGGCGTGGGGGATCGGTTCGCTTGAGCGCTGAGTCGGTTGTGCGTGTGAGCCAGGATTTCGTGTGAGCCCGGGGCTTGTGTCTGGCGGCCCACCGGTGGCCTTGGTAATGAGGGTCCTTACGCCGGTTCGCTCCGCGCAACAGTCGTCTCGCAAGGGCCATCGGACGGGGGCGACCCAAGCTGGGTTTTGTTTTCCCCGGACCCACTTGAATTCTTTCCGCCACGCGGCATCTAAGGGCTGACGCTGCAGATTTGCGGCATTTTTGGAGAACGTCGGGATGTTCGGTAACTGGCTCAAGACCGGCCTGCTGATGGCCGGCATTGTCGCGCTGTTCGGAGCTGTCGGGCTGGTGCTGGGAGGGGCGCAGGGCATGCTCTTGGCACTGTTGATCGGCGGTGCCATGAATGTCTTCGCCTATTGGAATTCGGACAAGATCGTCCTCAAGATGTACGACGCACGGGAGATCGACGCGCGCAGCGAGCCGCGCTTCTACCGCATGGTCGAGGAACTCGCGCAGCGCGCGCAGCTGCCCATGCCGCGCGTTTACATCATCGACGAGGCGCAGCCCAACGCCTTCGCCACCGGCCGTGATCCGGAGCACGCTGCGGTCGCCGCCACCACCGGCATCATGCGAATCCTCTCGGAGCGCGAGCTGCGCGGCGTGATGGCGCACGAACTGGCCCACGTGAAGAACCGCGACACGCTCATCTCGACGCTGTCGGCCACGGTGGCCGGCGCCATCTCGATGCTGGCCAATTTCGGCATGCTGTTCGCCAACAACCGTGAGGGTCGCGGCGGTCATCCGGCGCTGGCCATCCTGGTGATGATCATCGCGCCCATCGCCGCTATGCTGATCCAGATGGCGATAAGCCGCGCCCGCGAGTTCGGCGCTGACGCCGGGGGTGCCGACATCTCCGGCGACCCCGAGGCGCTCGCCAGTGCGCTGCAGAAGATCGAGGCCTACGCGCGCGGCACGCCGATGGATGTGGCCGACGAGCACCCGGAGACAGCGCAGATGATGATCGTCAATCCGCTCTCCGGCGGTGGCATCGGCGGCCTGTTCCGCACCCACCCCGCTACCGAAGACCGCGTCGCCCGTCTGATGTCGATGGTTCGGGGCTGATCCGGCGTGCCCGAGGTCAGCCGCATCGCTGCGGCCACGGTCGCGGCAGTGGCGGGCGGTGCGTCGCTCGGGCAGGTGCTTCCGCCATCCCTGGCGACGCCTGCACTCGGTCCTGGCCAGCGCGCAGCGGTTCAGGACACGGTTTACGGTACCTTGCGCTGGGGCGTCCGTCTGGACGCCATGCTCGGCCAGCTGCTGACGCAACCCGACACCGCGCCGGCTCTGCGCGCACTGCTGCAGGTCGGCCTCTACCGCTTGTTCTACGGGCGCCTGCCGGCGCACACCGCGGTGAACCTGCTGGTCGAGGCGGCGCCGCCGAGTCGCAAGGGCTTTGTCAATGCGGTCCTGCGTACCGCGCTGCGCCGTCGCGAAGAACTTGAGGCGCTGGCTGACGCTGCCACGGCAACCCGGCTGGCCTACCCGCAGTGGTGGGTGGACGCGCTGAGCACCGAGTACGGCGATGCGGTCGATGCCTTGCTGGCTGCCGGCAACCAGCATCCACCCTTCACCCTGCGCGTGAACCGACGCCGCATTCCGGTTGATGGTTATCTCGCTTGGCTCGACGACGCCGGCGTCGCCGCCAGGCATCTCGGCGGCGAAGCCGTACGGCTGGAGAAGCCGGTGCCGGTCGACGACCTGCCCGGCTTTGCCGACGGCTTGGTCTCGGTGCAAGACTGGGCGGCGCAGTGGTCGGCTGATTTGCTTGACGTGCGCTCTGGCCAGCGCGTTCTCGACGCCTGTGCCGCGCCGGGCGGCAAGGCGGCGCACATCGCCGAGCGCGCCGACGTCGAGTTGGTCGCACTCGAAGTCGATGCGATTCGCTTGCAGCGCGCTCGCGAAACCTTCGAACGCTTGGGTCTGCAGGTAGACAGCCGCTGCGCCGATGCAGCCCGTCCCGACACGTGGTGGGACGGCAAGCCCTTTGACCGCATCCTTGCCGATCTGCCCTGCAGTGGATCCGGCGTGGTACGCCGGCACCCCGATATCAAATGGCTGCGCCAGCCCGGCGATATCGCGCGCTTTGCCGCGCAGCAGAGGCAGATCCTCGACGCTTTGTGGCCGCTGCTCGCACCGGGTGGTAGATTGCTGGTCGTCACCTGCTCGATTTTTCCCGAGGAGAACCGGCAGCAGGCGTTGGACTTTGCCCGCCGCCACGCTGATGCCCGACCGCTGGCCCTCGACCATCCGGCTTTGGGCGACGGCCAGGCGCTGCCATCGCCAGACCATGACGGTTTCTTCTACGCCGCCTTCGACAAGGCCTGAGGCACACATCGCCGGCTTGCTGCGGCGCGGGGCCTACGCCCTCTGCCTGCCCTTGCTGTTCGGCCTCGCGTTGACGATGCCACGGGCTCTGGCGGCTGACCCGGCGACTGGTGGCGCTCCCGCTGCCGTGTCGAGCGCCGCGCCAGTGCCGCAACTGCGGCGCGAGGAGGCGGGCTGGGAACTCTCGGCCGACCTCGACCTGCCGCTCAGTCCGACCCTCGAGTCGGCCTTGCAGCGCGGCGTCCCGCTCCACTTCACACTCCGCTTGGTGGTCACCAAACCGCGCTGGTATTGGCTCGACGACGATCTGGTCGACATCCGCCGCGACTACCGGGTGTCGTATCACGCCCTGACCCGCCAGTACCGAGTCTCCACGGGTGCCCTCGCACTCAGCTACCCGGGGCTGCCCGAGGCGATGCGGGCGATCGCCAGTCTGCGCAGCTGGCTGGTGGCCGACGCTGCGCGTTTCAGACCCGGTGAGCGTTACCGCGCCCGCCTCGAGTTGCGCCTCGATGGCAGTCGCCTGCCGCGGCCTTTCCAGATCAACCTGATCGGGCCCGGTGAATGGTCGAGCGATGTCGAGACCGAGTGGGAGTTCGCACCATGACGGCGCTGTGGACGCGTCGTTTGATCCTCCTCGCCAGCCTTGCCGGGTTGGTCCTGCTGGTTTTGCTGCTCGCCTCGACACGCAACACCGATGCACTGGCGGCAAGCCTGCCGTGGTTGGTCGGGCTGAACGCTGCAGTGCTGCTGCTGGTGGTCGGTCTGGTGGCGGCGCAATTGCGAGACCTCGGACAGCGCAGGCGGTCGGGCGCGTTCGGTAGCCGCTTGATGACCCGATTGGTACTGCTGTTCAGCCTGATGGCGGTGCTCCCCGGGGCGCTGGTGTATGGCGTCTCGGTCTACTTTCTGCGCAGCAGCATCGACAGCTGGTTCGACGTGCGCATCGAGCGCGCCATCGACGGCGGTCTCAGTTTGGGTCGTGGCGCTGTGGACAAGCTGCTCGACACCCTGCACCGGCGTGGTGCGACGCTCGCCTTTGACCTCGCTGAAGCGCCGCCCAGTGAGCATTTCGAGCGCCTGAGCGAGTTGGTTGATGGCAGCGCGGTGCGCGAAGCGATGCTCTACGACGCGCGCGGCGGCGTCTTGATGGTGGTCGGCGGGCGTTTCCAGCAGCAAGTCGCGCCGAGCCTGCCGATCGCGCCGCTGCTGGCCAACCTGCGCGCGCAGCGGCAGTACAGCGGTGTGCAAGTCGGTGGCGACGGCCTGCTGGTGCTGCGCAGTCTTTATTGGGTCACGCCGGCGCGACCCGGCCAGGAGCCGCGCATCCTTGAGTTGCAGCAACCGGTGCCGGCCGAGATCGCTGCCGAGGCGGAGAAGGTCGAGACCGGCTGGGCCGAGTACCAATCGCTCACGCTCGCGCGCGGGAGCCTCAAGCGGCTGTTCTTTTTGTCACTGACGCTCGCCCTCGGTCTTGCCGGCATGGTCGCGGTGGCGATCGGTATCTACCTCGCCGACCGGCTGAGCGCCCCGCTCGCCCAGCTCGGCCTCGGCACTGCCGCGGTCGCCGGGGGCGATCTTTCGGTCCAGTTGCGGGCCCACGGGCGTGACGAGTTGGGTCGGCTCGCCGGCTCGTTCAACCGGATGACCCAGCAATTGCGCGAGGCGCGTGCCGATCTGATTGACCAGCAGGCGACCCTCGCCGCGACCAATGCGTATCTGCAGGCCTTGCTGGAGAACCTGTCCTCGGGCGTGCTGGTGTTCGGCCCTGACCGCGCGCTGCGTTCGAGCAATGCGCTGGCGGCGGAACGGCTCGGCCTGCCGGGCGCCAACACGCGCGAGCTTGATGCCGCGCTGGGCATCCCGGGTCCCGGCGGCGTCGCCGCGCTGGGTCACGCCTTGCGCGAGCAGATCGCCACGGCGGGGGGGCACTGGACCCTCGAGCACCGGCTCGCCGGTCGCCAGGGTGAGCGGGTCCTGCTGTTGCGGGGCAGCCCACTGGAGGACGTGAC
Organism: Betaproteobacteria bacterium; assembly: GCA_009923755.1. Taxonomy (GTDB): domain Bacteria; phylum Pseudomonadota; class Gammaproteobacteria; order Burkholderiales; family UBA3065; genus UBA3065. The sequence continues at coordinate 6,007 of RFSW01000068.1, forward strand.
CGAGGGCGGACACGTGGTGGTGTTCGATGACATCACCGACGTGGTTCAGGCCCAGCGTGACTTCGCCTGGGCCGAGGTGGCCCGGCGTCTGGCGCATGAGATCAAGAACCCGCTCATGCCGATCCGGTTGTCGGCCGAACGGCTCGAACACAAGTTGGCCGGGCGCCTGGCTCCGGCGGATGCGCGGGTGCTGCAACGCGCCACAGCGACGATCGTCAGCCAAGTCGATGCGATGAAGCAGATGGTGCGCGACTTTGCTGACTTCTCGCGACCGGCCACGCCGCAGCCACCGCAAGCAGTCGATCTGGCGGCGCTCACCGAGGAGGTGCTGGGCCTCTACGATGACCTTGAGCCGATCCTCGAGCGCCACACCGAGGCCGGCCTGCCGACTGTGCAAGGGCAGCCCACGGAGCTGCGACAGGTGCTCCATAACCTGCTGGCGAACGCCAAGGATGCGCTTGAAGGCCAAGCCGACCCGCACCTGCGGCTCGAGTTGCGCCACGCCGATGCCGGCGTCGAGTTGGCGCTCACCGACAACGGCGCCGGCTTTCCCGAGACGCTCATCACGCGCGCTTTCGAGCCTTACACCACCACCAAGGCGAGGGGCACCGGGTTGGGTCTGGCGATCGTTCGCAAGCTGGTCGAATCGCATGGCGGGCGGGTCAGCATCGGCAATGTCGAACCTCATGGCGCACGTGTGCGCATCTTTTTGCCCGTTGGAGTCGCTAGATGAGCGCGAACATCCTCGTCGTCGATGACGAATCCGGTATCCGTGAGTTGCTCGCCGAGATCCTTGTCGACGAGGGCTACACCGTGGCCTTGGCTGCCAACGCCACCGAGGCGCGCGCAGCGCGTGCCGGCGGGCGCCCCGATCTGGTCCTGCTTGATATCTGGATGCCGGACACCGACGGCGTGACGCTGCTCAAGGAGTGGGCACGCACCGGGCTGCTCGATATGCCGGTGGTGATGATGTCGGGTCACGCCACCATCGACACCGCGGTCGAGGCGACGCGGGTCGGTGCTGCGGATTTCCTCGAGAAGCCGGTCGCCCTGGCGCGGCTGCTGGAGACCGTGCGACGCCATCTGACCGACACTGCGGCCACCGGGGGCGATGGCTTGCTCGAGGCGCTGTGCCGCGTTTCGCCACTGTTCGCACGCGCGCGCACAGCTGCCGAGGCCTTGCTGATGCGTGAGCAGCCGCTGCTGCTGGTGGGGCGGCCGGGCGGCGCCTTCGAGGCGTTTTTACCGCTTCTGCGCCGTGCCGGCGGGCCTTGGGTGACGGTGGAGCGGCAATCGCAACTGGCCGATGCCCCCGGGGAACTGGCCGAACGAGCGGCAGGAGGTGCACTTTGGCTGGCTGACCTCGCGCCTCTTTCACGCATGGAATCGCGGGGCTTAGCGATTGTCGCCAACCGGAGGGCACAGTCGGGCTTCCAGCTGGCGGTGGGTTGCTCGGCGGATCCGGCGCGCCTCCTGGCCGACGGACGTCTCGAGTCCGGGCTGTTCGCTGCGCTCGCGCCCGGGCGTGTCGATGTGCCTGGCGTACGTGATGCCGGCCACGACCTTGGCGCTTTGGCCGCCTGCGTGCACGGCCACGGTATGCCGGAGGGCGCCGAGTTGGCCGCGTCGGTGCGACAGGCGATTGCTGCTTGCGCCCTGCCGGGCGACTTCGTCGAGCTGAAGGCGTTGCTTGAGCGGGTGAATCTGCTGGGCGAGGCGGCCATCGACTGGACCCGCTTGCAGGCCTCGCCCGCGGGCGATCCGGCCGAGGCCGTAGCGAGCGTGCGGGCGAGCACATCGCAGATCGAGGGCGTCATGCCTTCTGTTCCGGCCGCTGCATGGTTTGACGCGCCGTTGCGCGAGGCGCGCGACGCCTTCGAGAAAGCCTACTTTGAGCACCACCTGGAGCGCCTCGGCGGGCAGGTGGCGGCGCTGGCGGAGTACGTCGGGCTGGAGCGGACGCACCTTTACCGCAAGCTCAAGCAGTTGGGCGTCCGGGGCTAGAAATCGCCCCACACCACCTGCATCGCCGCCAGTGCGGTGAGCGCGGCGGTCTCGGTCCGTAACACCCTTGGGCCAAGGCGCACTGCAACAAATCCGGTATCGACCACCAATGCGCGTTCCTCATCGGTAAAGCCGCCCTCCGGACCTGCCAACAGGTAGCCGGGCTGGCCCGCAGCCGGTCGCGGCAAGTCGGCCAGACGCTGCCCCTGGCGCGCGCAGAGCAGCCACTTGGGCGCATCGTTCGGCAGCGCGGCGAGCCATTGCCGCAGACCCTGCACCGGCTCGACCACCGGCACCACGCTGCGCTTGCACTGCTCGCAGGCGGCGATGGCAACGCGCTGCCAATGCTCGCGGCGGCGCTCGGCGCGATCGCCGGAGAGTTTGACCACGGCGCGTGCTGTGGCCAGTGGCGCGATGCCGGCTACGCCAAGCTCGACCGCCTTCTGCACCGTGATGTCCATCCGGTCACCGCTGGACAGGCCTTGTCCGAGCACCACGCGCAGTGGCGACTCGCGGTCCGCATCGAGCACCGCGGTCACGTCGGCGGTGGCCGGGCCGCCGCCGCTCAGGCGCAGCCGAGCCAGCCACGCCGGCCCGCTGCCGTCGAACAGCGAGACGGTCGCGCCATCGTTGAGGCGCAAGACGCGGCCGAGATGGTGTGCCAGGTCGCGCGGCAACTCGATTCGCGCGCCCGGTCCGAGCGGCGCCTCGACGAAACAATGCGCAGCGATGCCGTGGTTCGGCGTGGTCGATTCAACGTCCGCCCGCTTCATCCCGCAGATCTCCGTGTCGCCCCTTGCCCGCGCCGATGATGCCACGTGTGCCTTGTCCCGCACCGGCCCCTGCGCGATAATCCGGCCCTTTGACGCGCCCGCCTGGGCGATCCGTTTGATGCCCACCACCGACCAGCTCAGCAACGCCATCCGCGTCCTTGCCATGGACGCGGTCCAACAGGCCAATTCCGGACACCCGGGCGCCCCGATGGGCATGGCCGACATCGCCGAAGTCTTGTGGCGCCGTCACCTCAAGCACAACCCGGCCGATCCGCGCTGGGCCGACCGTGACCGCTTCGTCCTCTCCAACGGTCACGGCTCGATGCTGCTGTATGCGCTGTTGCACCTGACCGGCTACGACCTGTCGATCGACGACCTCAAGCAATTCCGCCAACTGCACGCGCGCACCCCGGGGCACCCCGAGTTCGGGTACGCGCCCGGCGTCGAGACCACCACCGGCCCGCTCGGGCAGGGTCTCGCCAACGCAGTGGGTATGGCGATGGCCGAGAAGCGCCTCGCCGAGGAATTCAACCGGCCGGGTCACGCGGTGGTGGACCACCACACCCATGTGTTCGCCGGCGATGGCTGTCTGATGGAGGGTGTGAGCCACGAGGCCTGCTCGCTGGCCGGCACGCTGGGCCTGGGCAAGCTCATCGTCTTTTATGACGACAACGGCATCTCCATCGACGGGCACGTCGAACACTGGTTCGGCGACGACACGCCGGCGCGCTTTGAAGCCTATGGTTGGCAGGTGATCCGTGCTGTCGACGGCCACGATGGCAACGACATCGAGAAAGCCCTTGCGGTTGCGCGCGCCGAGACCGCCAAGCCGACCCTGATCTGCTGCAAGACCACGATTGGGAAAGGCTCGCCGAACAAGGCCGGCACCCATGACGTGCACGGCGCACCCTTGGGTGCCGACGAGATCGCCGCCACCCGTGCCACGCTCGGCTGGACGCATGGCCCGTTCGAGATCCCGGCCGACATCTACGCCGACTGGAACCGCCGCGCCGCCGGCGCCGCCGCCCAGCAGGAGTGGGACGCGCGCTTTGCCGCCTACGCCAAGGCCCACCCCGAACTCGCCGCGGAGTTCACCCGCCGAGTGCAGGGCGAACTGCCGGCCAACTGGTCGGATACGGTCGCTACGCTATACGCCAAGACGCGCGAACAGGCACAGACCGTGGCCACGCGCAAGGCCTCGCAACTGGCCATCAGCGGCTTGGCTCCGGCGCTGCCCGAGTTCGTCGGTGGCTCGGCCGACCTCACCGGCTCCAACCTCACCAATTGGCCGGCCTGCACCGCATGGCGCCACGCCGCCACCGGTAGCCATGTGAATTGGGGCGTGCGCGAGTTCGGCATGAGTGCTGCGCTGAATGGCATGGCGCTGCACGGCGGCTTCATCCCCTTCGGCGGCACCTTTTTGGTGTTCTCCGACTACGCGCGCAACGCGGTGCGCATGGCTGCGCTGATGAAGCAGCG
>RFSW01000069.1 GCA_009923755.1 Betaproteobacteria bacterium
CTGCGCTCGGGTTTCGTGATGGGCGAGGCAGCGATCCTCAAGCGCTTTTTGCTCTACCGCACGTATCACGGCTGCGCCATGAGTGGTGCCGTGGCCGCCGCCAGTGTCGCTGCCTGGGACGATGAGTCGCACGTGGTCGAGAACCGTGCCCTCTACGCCGCCAAGTTCGACGCGCTGCTGCCGGTACTCGGCCCGGTGACTGGCGTAAAGCGCCCGGATGCCGGGTTCTATCTCTGGCTGCCGACACCGGTCGACGACGAAACGTTTGTAAGGACTCTGCTCGCCGAGGAGAACGTCCTGCTCCTGCCGGGGAGCTACCTGGCGCGTACAGCTCACGGCGTCAATCCCGGCGCCGGCCGCGTGCGTATTGCGCTGGTGGCCCCACTTAAGAACTGCATCGAAGGGGCGACACGCATCGCCCGCCACTGCGAACGGCTTAGCGCCGCTGCACCGGCCTAAGGTCCGGCGTCGGGGCGCAGCCAGATTCATCACACTTTTAACGGGAGAGACCATGTCTGACGTGCAACAACTCATCGAAGCGGCCTTCGAGCGCCGCGCCGAGATCACCCCCCGCAACGCCGACTCGCAACTGCGCGAGGCGGTCGACCACGTGCTCGCCGACATCGACACCGGCAAGCTGCGCGTCGCCGAGAAGATCGACGGCCAATGGGCCACCCACCAGTGGCTGAAGAAGGCAGTGTTGCTGTCGTTCCGCCTCGAGGACAACCAGTTCACGCGCGGCGGCTACACCAATTACTTTGACAAGGTGCCGAGCAAGTTCGCCGACTACTCGAGCCGCGATTTCCGCGACGGCGGCTTCCGCGTCGTGCCGCCGGCGGCCGTGCGCCGTGGCGCCTTCATCGGCAAGAACGTGGTGCTGATGCCCTCTTACGTGAACATCGGCGCCTATGTGGACGAGGGCACCATGGTCGACACCTGGGCCACCGTGGGTTCGTGCGCGCAGATCGGCAAGAACGTGCACCTCTCGGGCGGCGTCGGCATCGGCGGCGTGCTGGAGCCGGTGCAGGCCAACCCGACCATCATCGAAGACAACTGCTTCATCGGCGCGCGCTCGGAAGTGGTCGAAGGCGTGATCGTCGAGGAAGGCTCGGTCATCTCGATGGGCGTCTACATCGGCCAGAGCACCAAGATCTACGACCGCGAGACCGGCGAAGTCAGCTACGGCCGCATCCCGGCCGGCTCGGTGGTGGTGAGCGGCAACCTGCCCTCCTCTGACGGCAAGTGCAGCCTGTACTGTGCGGTCATCGTCAAGAAGGTCGACGCCAAGACGCGCGGCAAGGTCGGCATCAACGAACTCCTGCGCGGGGTCTGAGCATGAAGATGTATGGCCTGACCCAATGCGGCACGGTGCAGAAGGCACGCGCCTGGTTGGACACGCACGGTCAGGCCTACGATTTCCATGACTTCAAATCGCAGGGCGTGAGTCGGGAACAGTTGGAAGTCTGGCTGGCGCAAGTGCCCTGGGAGCGCTTGTGCAACCGCGCCGGACTGACCTGGCGCGCGCTGCCGACCGAGCGCAAGGAGGCGGTGACCGGCCCCGAGCAAGCCATCGAGCTGATGATCGAGAAGCCCTCGCTGATCAAGCGACCGGTGCTGGAGAGAGATGGGCAGGTCGAGTTGGGCTTTTCGGAAAAGCGCTACGCCGCGCTGTTCGGCGTGTGAGCACTCGCCGAGACGCTGCTGCGGCAACCGCTCCCGCGAGACCCACCACCACCCGCTCCTGAACTGATGAACCCGACCCAAGCCCTGCTCGAAGACCTGGTCCGACGGCCGTCGATCACGCCGGAGGATGCCGGTTGCCTGGACATCCTCTCGGCGCGTTTGGAGCGCCTGGGTTTTGTGCTGGAGCGCATGCGTTTTGGCCGCGTAGACAATCTGTGGGCGGTACGCGAAGGCCATAGCAGCGGCGATGCCGCGACACTCACCGTGCTGGCAGGCCACACCGATGTGGTGCCGCCCGGGCCGCTCGAGCGCTGGACCAGTGCGCCGTTCGAGCCGACCGTGCGCGACGGCCTGCTCTACGGCCGCGGTGCCGCCGACATGAAGGCCGGGCTGGCGGCGTTCGTCACCGCGCTCGAGGCGCTGTATGCCGACACGCCGAAACCGCGTGGATCGGTGGCGCTACTGCTGACCTCGGACGAGGAGGGCGACGCCATCGATGGCACCGAGAAGGTGGTGCAGGCGCTTCAGGCGCGCGGCGTCGGCGCCGACCACTGCATCATCGGTGAGCCGACCTGCTCGGCGCAGCTCGGCGACACCATCAAGAACGGCCGCCGCGGCTCGCTCTCGGCGCGACTCACCGTGCGCGGCATCCAGGGGCACATCGCCTACCCGCATCTGGCACGTAACCCGATCCACGAGGTCGCTCCGGCCATCGCCCAACTGGCGCGCGAGGTGTGGGACGAGGGCAACGCCCATTTCCCCAAGACCACCTGGCAGATCAGCAATATCCACGGCGGCACCGGCGCCACCAACGTGATCCCGGGCGAGGTCGCCATCGACTTCAATTTCCGCCACTCCACCGCGGTGACAGCGGACGAGCTCAAGGCTCGCGTTGAGGCCATCCTGCACAGCCACGGGCTCGATTTTGCGCTGACCTGGTCGCGCGCCGGCGCACCTTTTATTACTGAGGCTGGCACCTTGGTCGAAGCGATGCGCGGCGCGATCCGAGGCGTGACCGGGCTGGAAGCGGAGCTCTCCACCACCGGCGGCACATCGGACGGGCGCTTCATCGCGAACTGGTGCCCGCAGGTGGTCGAGTTCGGGCCGCCCAATGGCACCATCCACAAGATCGACGAGTGTGTGCCAGTCAACGAACTCGAGCCGCTGGCGCAGGTGTACCGCGCCGCGCTGGCAAGACTGGTGGCTTGACCAAGACCTGAGCGTTCGCTGCCGCCCCGCTGTTGCGGGCGGCATACCTGCGCGGGCCGAGGTCTGCGCGCTCGGGTCGCCGAGCGCAACGCTCGGCGGCCTCAGCCCGGCGGAGCTGCTGCTGCCGAGTCTCCGCTGCTGTTTGCGCTGGCCATCGCCCCCGCCGCCTTGAGGCTGGTGGCCTGCGCATTCATGAAGTCGGTGACCATGCGGAAGTAATCCATGCCGGGCAGCGGCGCCGGGGTCGCGGCCGCAGACTGGGCCAGAAACGGCGACGCGAAGGCCTGTTGGGCGGATGCAGGCATGCCAAAGGCGTTCGCCGGGTTGAACGAGCCGGGCATCAGGAAGGCAGCAGTCGGCATGGTCCCGGCCATCAACTGGCTCAAACGGGCCGCTGCCTCTGGGCCTGTGTTCATCTGCGCCAAAGTCTGGATAAGGTTGGTATACGTCGCACCAATGCGGCTCATCTCGCGCACCGTGCCGACGAACAAGTCAGCCTCACCACCCTCGACATGCTGGTTGATGGCAACAATGAGCTCGCGCCGCCGCTCCCAAGGGTCGCCAGAGTTTGCGAGGTGCGCGCGCACCTCCTTGAGCAAGCCGGCGACTTCGCCGGGAATAGCGTCCATGTCCGTCTCCTGATGCGCAATGTCCCGGGCCCACCCGAGCGGGCCACATCCGTCCTTACACTATCAGCCTATGCGCCCTGCGCCGACGAATCCAGCGCAGCAAAGAATTGACGCACATCATCGATGGCTCGCACCAGCGGCATAGGCGGCAACGCCTCGCGCAACCGGCGACCGTAAGGCTTGCCCAACAGCCGCGGATCGCAGATCACCAGCACGCCGCTGTCGCATGCATCGCGGATCAAGCGGCCGGCACCCTGCCGCAGCAGGATAGCCGCCTGCGGCACCTGGCAGTCGTTGAAGGGGTTGCCGCCAGACTGACGGATCTGCTCGAGCCGCGCCGCCAGCACCGGGTCATCCGGCGGGGCAAAGGGCAGGCGGTCGATGAGCACCAGCGACAAAGCCTCGCCGCGCACGTCGACCCCCTCCCAGAACGACATGCTGCCCAGCAGGACTGCGTTACCGTGCTGCTTGAAGCGCTCGAGCAGTTCGTGCCGTGGCGCTTCGCCCTGCACCAGCACCGGGTAGGGCGTGGCACCGGGCTTGCGCAGCGCAGCAGCGGCTTCGCGCAAGGCACGCAGGCTGGTAAAGAGCCCGAAGGCGCGGCCGCGGCTCACTGGCAGTAGCTCGCGCAAGGTATCGATGACCGCCGCGTTGTACTCGCGCGAGGCGGGTTCCGGCAGGCCAGGCGGCACGTAGAGGCGCGCCTGGCGCGCGTAGTCGAAGGGGCTGTCCCAGTGGCGCTCGACGGCATCGACCAGACCCATCTGCTCGCGGAACAACGAGAAATCGCCCGCGGCCGACAGTGTCGCGGAGGTAAAGACCCAGGCGCGGGGATTGCCCTGCAGTGTCTGCGACATGAGAGGAGCCACCGACAAAGGGGAACGGTGCAAGCGCACCGACTGCGTCGCGCATTCCAGCCAGAACACCTGCTCGGTGCCCTGCCCGGCCCGCCAGGTCTCGAGCTCCGTGGCAGCGGCCCAGGCGGTCTCGCTGCACCGCGCGAGCACCTCGCTGCGGCCAGCAACCAGGGCGAGCCGATCGGCCAGCGCCTGCTGCGCATCAAGCAGAGCGTGCAGCGCCGCCGCAAAGCCGTCGATGTCGAGCGCCTGAGCGCGGGTGAGGCGCTGCCCGGCCTCGCCAAGCAGCCGCCGCACGGCCTTGCTGGCCGGCTCGAGCGCCAGCGAGGCCGCCTTGAGCGCAGGGTCGTCGTCGCCGAGCACACGCAGCTCCGCGCGCACCTCTCGCGCGGCTTCGAGTAACTGCGCAGTGGAGCGGTTGGCGCCGAAGAACAGCGTGGCGGTCTCCGGCAACTGGTGGGCCTCGTCAAAAATCACGGTGTTGCAGGCGGGCAGCAACTCGCCGCCGCCCTCGTCCTTGAGCAGGATGTCGGCGAAGAACAGATGGTGGTTGACCACCACCACATCGGCCTTGAGGGCGTTGCGCCGGGCGTTGAGCACGAAGCAGCGATCGTGGTCGTCGCAACGGCTGCCAAGGCAGTTCTCGCGCGTCGAGGTGACCTTCTGCCAGACCGGCGCGTCCTCCGGCACTTCGGCGAGCAGCGCCCGGTCGCCGCTGGCATTGCGGGCGGCGAAGCGCTCGATCGCCTTGAGTTGCGGCACCTGTTCGGCAAAGTCGAGCAGGCCCTCCGACAGGGTGCGCTTGAGATGGTGGTGGCAGACGTAGTTGCTGCGGCCCTTGAGCAGCGCGACGGTCACCGGCCGGCCCAGCGCATCGCGCACCGCCGGCAGGTCGCGCTGATAGAGCTGGTCCTGCAGCGCCCGGGTGCCGGTGGAGACGATCACTTTGCCGCCCGAGAGCAGCGCCGGCACCAGGTAGGCGAAAGTCTTGCCGGTACCGGTCTCAGCCTCGGCCACCAGCAGGCCATGGTCGTCGATGGTGTCCATCACCGCCTGGGCCATCTCGACCTGCTGGGTGCGGGCGTTGAAGCCATGGATACGCCGGGCCAGCGACCCGCCGGCGGCGAACACCGCGGCGATCTCGGCAGAGATGGCTGCCCCGGCCTCAGCCACGCGGCAGGCGGGGCGCACCGCGGAAGGTGACGTAGTACACCCCCGCCACCATCACGCTGCCGCCGACGATGTTGCCGAGCGTCGCGGCAAGGATGTTGCGAGCCGCCGAGGCCACGGTGAGCACGTCAGGCGGGACCCCGACCGGCATCACGCCATCGACCAGATGCAGCACCAGACCCATGGGGATGAGGTAGAAGTTGGCGATGCAGTGCTCAAAACCGGCCGCTACAAAGGCTGAGACCGGAAACAGGATGGCAAGGATCTTATCGGTCACCGTACGTCCGGCGTAGGCCAGCCACACCGCCAGGCAGACTAGGGCATTGCACAGCAGCCCCTTGACGAAGATCGCGCCGAATGGCGCTGACACCTTGGCAGCGGCGATGCGCACGTAATTCTCGGCAATGGCGCCGTGGTTCATCTCCGGGTGGTGCGAAGCCCACACGAGCAAGACCATCGCCAGCGCGCCCGCCACATTGGCGCCATAGACAATGGCCCAATTGCGTAGCAGCAAGCCGAGACTGATACGCCGCTCGGCCCAGGCCATCACCAGAAAAGTGTTGCCGGTGAACAACTCAGCCCCGGCCACCACCACCAGGATCAAGCCGAGCGAGAACGCCACACCGCCGACCAGGCGCGACATCGCCCACGGTACGCCAGGATCGCTGGTGACCAGCACAAAGAACAAGCCGCCAAAGCCGATGAAGGCGCCGGCCAACAGACCCAGCATGGCCATGGCGCGAAAGGCCAGATTTGCTTTGACGACGCCGACGTTCTCCAGTTTGTCGACGATCTCGGCGGGTGAATAGAGGTCGATGCCGCTGTTGTTCGCCATGCTGCCGAGTCTCTCACAGCGCGCCGCGGCGGACATACTGCAGAGGACGGATGCCGGCCGCGAACAGGGTGAGGAAGTAGACTGCCACCCCCGCGCCGACCAGGCCGGCCAGGGTGCGCGCACGCTCAAGCGGGCCCATGGCCACCCAATCCGCAGCTGGCGGGGTAGCCAGCCAGAGCACCGTGCCCATTACCAGCAAACCGGCCGCGAGCTGAAGCACAAAGCGACCCCAGCCGGGCTCCGGCTGGTAGATGCCGTGGCGGCGCAAGAAGAACAGCAACAGCGTCGCGTTGAAGCACGCCCCAAGGCCGATGCCCAGCGCCAGACCGGCGTGGCCGAGCGGCACCACCAGCGCCAGATTGAGCGCCTGGGTCACACCGAGCGTGGCCAGCCCGATTTTGACTGGGGTGCGGATGTTCTGTCGGGCATAGAAGCCCGGCGCCAGCACCTTGACCATGATCAGCCCGACCAGGCCGGCGCTGTAGGCCCAAAGCGCCTGCCGCGTCATCTCCATATCGTGCGCGGTGAAGGCGCCGTGCAAAAACAATGTAGCCACCAGCGGCGTAGCCAGGAGCGCCAGACCGAGCGCAGACGGCGCGGCCAGCAGCAGAGTCAGGCGCAGACCCCAGTCGAGCAGCGTCGAGAAGGCGCTGCGGTCGTCATCGGCGTAGTGCCGCGAGAGCGAGGGCAGCAGGATGGTGCCGAGCGCCGCACCCAGCAGACCCGTGGGGAATTCCATGAGCCGGTCGGCGTAATACAACCAGGACACGCTGCCTGTGACCAAAAAGCTGGCGAAGATGGTGTTGATGACCAGCGAGATCTGGCTGATGGATACCCCGAACAAGGCCGGCCCCATCTGCCGCGCGACCCGGCGTACGCCTTCGTCGGCAAGATCAAGGCGTGGCATCAGCCCGTAGCCGATGCGCCGCAGCACCGGCCACTGCAGGCCGAGTTGCAACACGCCGCCGACCAGCGCACCCCAGGCCAGCGCCATCACCGGTTGCTCCAGATGCGGCGCGACCCATACGGCGGCGACGATGAAGCTGACATTGAGCAAGGCCGGCGCCAGCGCCGGGATGCTGAAGCGGCCATGGCTGTTGAGGATGCCGGCGGCCAGCGCTGTGAGCGAGATGAACAGGATGTAGGGGAAGGTGACGCGCAGCAGATCGACAGTGAGGTCGAAAGTCGCCGGCTCCGCCGAGAAGCCGGGTGCGGTGACCATCACCACCACCGGCGCCAGCAGTACCCCGAGCGTAGTGACCAGCAGCAGCGCAAGGATCAGCGCGCCAGCGCAGCGTACTGCCAGCGCGCGCGCCGCATCGTCGCCCTCACGGTTGCGCACCTCGGCAAAGATCGGTACGAAGGCCTGCGAGAAGGCGCCCTCGGCAAACATGCGGCGCAGCAGGTTAGGCAGCCGGAAGGCGACAAAGAAGGCATCGGTGACAGCGCCGGCGCCGAAGACACGGGCGATCACCGCGTCGCGGACGAAGCCGAGCACGCGCGACAGCAGCGTCATGCTGCTGACGGTGAACAGCGCCTTGAGGAGATTCATGCCTGCTTGCCACCCGCCATGCCGGCGCGTATTATCGCGGGTTTTTCCGGCCCGGAGACGGGCAAAGCCCTCCACCGGGCAAATTCAGCAAGGACACCAGTATCCATGGCCAATACCGCACAAGCCCGCAAGCGCGCTCGCCAAAACGACGCTCAGCGCGAGCACAACGCCAGCCTCCGCTCCGAGTTCCGCACCGCGATCAAGCGCGTGCGCGCCGCCATCGAGGCGGGAGACAAAGCGGCTGCCCGGGCAGTTTTCCAAACTGCCGTCAGCACGCTGGACAGCATCGCCGACAAGAAGATCTATCACAAGAACAAGGCCGCCCGGCACAAGAGCCGCTTGTCGGCAGCGATCAAGTCGATGGCCTGACGACGGCGTCGATGGGCTGATTGATCAGACCGTCCCCACTAAAAAAGCCGCCCGAGGGCGGCTTTTTTGTTGCCTGACCAATCGTCGGGCGCCTGCGTCGTTTCAGCGCTTGCTATCGTCGAAGCTGTCGCGCTCGGCATAGATCGAGGCGAGCATGGCACCGTAGGGCACATCCTCGACAGCGACCGGCCACGGCAGATTCGGTTCGTCGCCAGCCACCTTCACCGGCGGCGCCTCTTCGCAGCTTGCCTCAGCGCGTACCTCGAGGTCGTTGTCGCGCGCAAACGCCAACACGAACTGCCAGGCGCGCGGATCAGCCTGCTCGAACTCACCGTTGACCAGCACGCTGCGGAAACCGTCGACCACCACCGGCTTCATGTGCGGCGAGTAGGTCATGCGCGCTTTGCTGCAGAAACTCGCGGTCTGGCTGCACAGGCGCTCGGCCCAGTCGCTGGGACGGAACTGCTTACCAGCTTTGGTGCGTCCGACGATGATGAATTGCGTGTGGGGCATGGTCGTTCCTCTGCGATGTGATAACCGAAGCCGGAGCGCCAGCCAGCCACTCATTGGCCCGCCTCAAGCTGTATCAGGCCAGGGCCAGAACTGCAGCGACAGGTCGACGGCTTCAAGGTCCTTGGTCAGCGACCCGACCGAGATCCGATGCACCCCGGTCTCGGCGATCGCCCGAACCGAGTCAAGATCGACACCACCAGACGCTTCGAGCTCCAACCCGGCACCAAACTGCTGCACCGCCGCATCCAACGTAGCCAGATCGAAGTTGTCTAAAAGAATCCGCTTCGCGCCGGCCAGCGCCGCCTGCCGCAATTCATCCACCGAGACCACTTCGACCTGCAAGGGGATATTTGCTGCAGCGCAGTATACCGCAGCCACAGCGGCTGCGATGCCCCCGGCGGCACGGATATGATTCTCCTTGATGAGGGCACCATCCGCGAGACCGATACGCTGGTTATGGCCGCCACCGATGCGCACTGCATATTTGCTGGCCAGCCGAAGGCCCGGCACGGTCTTGCGGGTATCGCAGATTCGCGCGCCGGTGTGTGCCACCGCATCCACAAAAACGCGCGTTCGCGTGGCGATGGCCGACAGCGTCTGCAGAAAGTTGAGCATGGTGCGCTCGGCCGTGAGCAGCCCGGCAGCCGGGCCATCGAATTCTGCAATCACCGTGCCGGGCGCTACGCGTGTGCCCTCCTCGACCGCCCAGCTTACCGCCAGTCGCGCATCCACCGCCGCGAGCACCGCCTCTGCCCAGGGCTGGCCGCAGACCACCGCCGCATCGCGACAGACCAGGCGGGCGCGCACCAAGGCGCCGGCCGGCACCAGCCTGGCGGTGACATCACCGGTGCCGATGTCCTCGGCCAGTGCACGAACAGCATCGGTACCGGCAGAGGCCGTCAAAATCTCCAGCGGCGATTGCGCCGCATCACCGTCTCGCATCACCCTCGTCTGCGAGCGGTTCGCGTACACCCATCCCGTTTCTGCCATACAGCCCCCTCTAGTCCCGCCATGCGGCGGCAAGCGCGTCCTCAAGCCGCTCGACGCCAATCGCCTCGATACCCGGGACAGCGGGCTTGGCGACATTGGCCTTGGGCAGGATCGCGCGGCTAAAGCCCAGCTTGGCTGCCTCGCGCAAGCGGTCCTGACCGCGCTGTACCGGCCGCACCTCGCCGGCGAGGCCCACCTCGCCGAAAGCAATGAGCCCCGCCGGCAGCGGGCGGTTCTTGAGCGAAGAGACGATGGCCAAGAGCACCGGCAGGTCGGCTGCCGGCTCGGAGATGCGCATGCCACCCACCGCATTCACATAGACCTCCTGGTCAC
>RFSW01000070.1 GCA_009923755.1 Betaproteobacteria bacterium
GGAGACGCTGCCGTACGACACGCTCTCGCCGCACCCCGACCTGGTCTCCGACCGTCTCGCCGCGCTCTACCAGAGCAGCCAGGGCCAGTGCGATGTGCTGATCGTGCCAGTGACCACCGCCATGGTGCGTCTGGCGCCGGTCAGTTACGTCGCGGCGCGGACCTTTTTTCTCAACAAGGGCAGTCGTCTCGACGAGCAGAAGCTGCGCGAGCAGCTCACGGTGGCCGGCTACACGCACATGAGCCAGGTGCTGTCGCCGGGCGAGTTCTGCCTGCGCGGCAACCTCATCGACCTGTTCCCCATGGGCAGTGCGGTGCCCTACCGCATCGACCTGTTCGACGACGAGATCGAGTCGATCCGCACCTTCGACCCCGAGACCCAGCGCACCATCTACCCGGTGCCGGAGGTGCGCCTGCTGCCAGCCCGCGAGTTCCCTCTGGACGATGCCGCCCGTACCGCGTTCCGCAGCCGCTACCGCGAGCGCATGGACGGCGACCCGAGCCGCTCGCGCATCTACAAGGACGTGAGCAACGGCGTGGCGCCGCCTGGCATCGAGTACTACCTGCCGCTGTTCTTCGACGAGCTGGCGACACTGGCCGATTACCTGCCGCCGGATGTCACCGTGTTGCTGCATCACGATGTGCATGGCGCTGCGGAGGCTTTCTGGCGTGACACCCGCTCGCGCCACGAGTTGTTCCGTGGCGACGCCGAGCGGCCCTTGTTGCCGCCAGGGGAGATCTTTCTGACAGCCGAAGCGTTGTTTGCCGGGCTCGGAGCGCGTCCGCAGATCAGGCTGCCGGCGCCATCGGCCGACAGCGCGGCGCGGCAGACCGACCCGACGCCCGCCGAGACGCTGCCGGCGCTGACCATCGATCGCCGCGCTGAGGACCCTTTGGGCGCGCTCAAGCGCTTCGTCGAGGGCTTTGGCGGCCGCGTGCTGGTGGTGGCGGAATCGGCGGGCCGGCGTGAGACTTTGTCGCAGCTGATGGCTGAGCACGGGCTCAAGCCGGCCACCCTGGACGGCTGGGCGATGTTCACGGGCGGTGATGGTCGGGGGGCGGCTGGTGGCGCCGCTGTTCCCGCCTTCTGCATCAGCGCCGGCCCGCTGGCGCAGGGCTGGCTCGACGCGGTCGCGGGCATCGCCGTGGTCACCGACTATGCTGCGCAGGTGCGCCAGACGCGTCGCCGCGACGACGCCCGTCGCAATGCCGAGGGCATGCTGCGCGACCTCAGCGAGCTGCGCGCCGGCGATCCGGTGGTGCACGAGTCGCACGGGGTGGGGCGCTACCGCGGCCTGGTGAGCGCCGATGTGGGCGAGGGCATGGCCGAGTTCCTGCACATCGAATACGCCGGCGGCGACACGCTCTATGTGCCGGTGTCGCAGCTGCACGTCGTGTCGCGCTACACCGGCGGACCGCCGGAGTCGGCGCCCTGGCACAAGCTCGGCTCGGGCCAGTGGGAGAAGGCCAAGCGCCGCGCTGCAAAGAACGTGCGCGACACCGCCGCCGAGCTGCTCAACCTGTACGCGCAAAGAGCCGCACGTGAGGGCCGCGCCTTCCCGCTGGCGGCGCATGACTATGCGGTGTTCGCCGAGGGCTTCGGCTTTGAGGAGACACCCGACCAAGCCGCCGCCATCGGTGCGGTGCTGCAGGACCTCACCGCCGGCCGACCGATGGACCGGCTGGTGTGCGGCGATGTCGGCTTCGGCAAGACCGAGGTCGCCATGCGAGCGGCGTTCATCGCCCTGATGGCCGGTTACCAGGTGGCGGTGCTGGTGCCGACCACGCTGTTGGCCGAGCAGCACTTCCAGAACTTTTCCGACCGGCTGGCCGAGTGGCCGATCCGCGTCGCCGAGCTGTCCCGCTTCCGCACCGCGAAGGAGCAGACAGCTGCGCTAAAGGGGCTCGAAGAGGGGACCATCGATCTCATCATCGGCACCCACCGTCTGGTGCAGAAGGACGTCAAGTTCAAGAACCTCGGCCTCGTCATCATCGACGAGGAACACCGCTTCGGTGTGCGGCAGAAGGAGGCGCTCAAGAGCCTGCGTGCGGAGGTCGACGTGCTCACCCTCACCGCCACGCCGATCCCGCGCACCTTGGCGATGAGCCTGGAGGGGCTGAGGGATTTTTCTGTCATCGCCACTGCGCCGCAGCGGCGTCTTGCCATCAAAACTTTGGTGGTGCCCTACAGCGAGGGTCACATCCGAGAGGCGGTGCTGCGCGAGCTCAAGCGTGGCGGGCAGGTGTACTTCCTGCACAACGAGGTCGACACCATCCAGCACATGCGCGACAAGCTGGTGCAGATGGTTCCCGAGGCGCGCATCGGCGTCGCCCATGGCCAGATGGCCGAGCGCGAGCTGGAACAGGTGATGCGCGACTTCTACCACCAGCGCCACAACCTGCTGCTGTGCACCACCATCATCGAGACCGGTATCGACGTGCCGACTGCCAACACCATCCTCATCAACCGGGCGGACCGCTTTGGCCTGGCCCAGCTGCATCAACTGCGCGGACGGGTCGGGCGCAGCCACCACCAGGCCTATGCCTACCTGCTCACAGCCGGTGACGAGAGTCTCTCCACCGCCGCACGCAAGCGCCTCGAGGCGATCCAGGCGATGGAGGAGCTCGGCTCCGGCTTCTATCTGGCCATGCACGACCTCGAGATCCGTGGCGCCGGCGAGGTGCTTGGCGACAGTCAGTCCGGACAGATGCAGGAGGTTGGCTTCGGCATGTACATCGAGATGCTCAACGCTGCGGTGCGTTCGCTGAAGGCGGGCCGTGAGCCCGACCTCGAGGCGCCGCTCGCGGTCACCACCGAGATCCGCCTGCATGAGCCTGCGCTGCTGCCGGAGGACTACTGTGGCGACACCCACCAGCGCCTGATCCTCTACAAGCGCCTGGCCAACTGTGAGAGCGAGGACGCGCTGGAGCAGCTGCACGAGGAGCTGGTCGACCGCTTTGGTCAATTGCCGGGGCCGGCGCAGGCATTGCTGGAATGCCATCGTCTGCGGCTGGCCTGCGGCGGGCTCGGCGTGGTCAAGCTGGATGCCTCGGAGGAAGCCCTCTCGCTGCAGTTCCGCGCCGACACGGCAGTGGATCCGGTGCGCTTGATGGCGCTGGTGCAGGGCCACAAGGGCGCGCGTTTCATGGGGGCCGACCGCATCCGCCTGCCGATCCCGGCGGTCCCGCTGCAGGAGCGCGCACGCATGGTGCGCGACCTCTGCCGTTCGTTGGCCGCCTGAGCGCGGCGGTTCCAGTATCCCGATTCAGAGTCGGATTCCGCGCCCGCTGCCGAGTCGCCCATCACACGCCTGCCTGAGAACCCCACGATGGCCTTTGCCGACACCCTCAAGCAACTTCCGCCGGTCTCTCATCTGGAGGGCATCGACCTGCTCGACGAAGGCGGGGCGACGGTCGCCAGCATCGACAACAAGCCCGGTCAGGCCGGCTCACTCGCGGTCTATAACTTTCTCGGACAACACTTTGGCGCTATCACGCCGCTGGCGGCGCAGACCGGCCTTGAGCTCTACGCCGAGCACACCGAAGATGCGCGCGCCCATCCGGGCAAACATCCGAACATCGACCGTCTGTTCGGGCTCATCGAGAGCGGGGCACGCCTGCGCGTGCGGCATCGCTTTGGCGCCGCCTGAGGCGGCTCAGCGCGCGCCGGCCTCGCCGACCAGGCGCAGCGGCGTGGCGCCGCCCGAGCGGTCGCCTTCGGCCACTAGAACGCGGTCGCGGCCGGCCGACTTGGCTGCATAAAGTGCCGCATCGGCGCGCGCCGGCGCAGGTCGACGCTGGCATGGCGGGCGCTTGATACAACTGATTTCAAGTCAACTTGAATCAGTGTATTTGCGCTAAATGATTTCAGCCTGCGCCTCGGCGTGAAAGCTTGAGCGCACCAGTGGTCCACAGGCCGCGCGCTCGAAGCCCAGTGCCAGTGCCAGCCGCTGCCATTCATCGAAGCGCTCCGGTGGGACATAGCGGCGCACCGGCAGGTGGCCCGGGCCGGGCTGCAGGTACTGACCCAGTGTCAGCATGGTGACGCCATGCGCGCGCAGGTCGTGCAACACCGTCTCCACCTCGGGGTCGGTCTCGCCCAGACCCAGCATGAGCCCGGATTTGGTGGGCACACCGGGATGACGCGCCGTGAAGTCGCGCAGCAGTGCCAGCGACCCCGCGTAGTCGGCACCGGGTCGTGCCTCGCGGTAGAGCCGCGGCACCGTCTCGAGGTTGTGGTTGAGCACATCCGGCGGCGTTTGCCCGAGGATGTCGAGCGCGCGCTCGGCACGGCCGCGGAAGTCCGGCACCAGCACTTCCACGCGGGTGACTGGCGAGGCCTCGCGGATGGCAGCGATGCAATCGGCAAAGTGCTGCGCGCCGCCGTCGCGCAGGTCGTCGCGGTCGACGCTGGTGATCACCACATAGCGCAGGCCGAGCGCGCCGATCGCCGCCGCCAGTTGTGCCGGCTCATCGGGGTCGGGCGGCAGCGGCCTGCCATGGGCGACGTCGCAGAAGGGGCAGCGCCGCGTGCAGATGTCGCCGAGGATCATGAAGGTCGCGGTGCCACCGCCGAAACACTCGCCGATATTGGGGCAGCTCGCTTCTTCGCAGACCGAGTGCAAACCACGTTCACGCAGCGTCTGCCGCACCTGCTCAAAGCGCTCGCCGCCGGGGGCACGGGCACGGATCCATGCCGGCTTTGGCAGCGCCGCCTCGACTGCCACGATGGGGATCGGGTTGCGCGCCGTCTTGCTGCGGCCGCGCTGCTTGCTGCCAGCGTCCAGGCTCATGCCGCGACCGCCGCGCTGCAGGCCTCGATGCGGCCGGCGATGGCGTCCAGCAGTCGCGGCGCCCAGGCCGCGACGTCCTGCTCGCAGCCCTGATCGACAGTGCGTGTCATGCGTAGCCCGGCAAGGCCGCAGGGGTCGATCCGCGCGAACGGGGCGAGCTCGCAGTCGACGTTCAGCGCCAGGCCGTGGTAGCAGCAGCCGCGGCTGATACGCAGGCCGAGCGAGGCGATCTTGGCGCCCCCTACGTAGATGCCCGGAGCATCGGCGCGCGCCGCCGCGCGGATGCCAGCGCCCGCCAGGGCCTCGATCAGCGCGTCTTCCAGCAGACTCACGACGCCGCGCGCGGTGAGACCGAGCCGGCGCAGGTCGAGCAGTGTGTAGACGACAAGTTGGCCGGGGCCGTGCCAGGTCACCTGCCCGCCGCGGTCGCTGAGCACCACCGGCACGCCGGCAGCATCGTGCAGGTGGGCCAGACGCCCGGCCTTGCCCAGCGTGTAGACCGGCTCGTGCTCCAGCCACCACAGTTGGTCGGCGCTGTTCTCGTCGCGCGTAGCGGTGAACTCCCGCATCGCCTGCCACACTGCTTGATAGGGGCGGCAGCCGAGGGCGCTGGCGAGCGGTGGCGTGCGGCGTTGGCCCATGGGCTAGAGCACCATGGCGACCGCGGGATGGGTGCTGAGGTCGCGGTAGAGGTTGTCGAGCTGCTCGCGGGACTGCACTCGCACGGTGCAGGTGAGCGACACGTAACGCCCACCGGTAGAGGCACGGGCCTGTATCGAGCCAGCGTCGAAGTCGGGTGCATGGGCGCGCACCACGTGGCAGACCGTGCCAGCGAAGTCCTCATGGGCTTCGCCCATCACCTTGATCGGGAAATCGCAGGGGTACTCGATCAGGCTGTCGCTCGCGGTGTCGCTCACGCGGTGTCCTTAAGCGCCTGGTAAAGGGCGAGCATGCGCCGCGCCAGTGGGCCGGCGTGGCCGTCACCGACCGCGTGCCCGTCGAAGCGGGTGATCGGCAGCACCTCCTTGGTCGACGAGGTCAGCCAGAGTTCGTCGGCGGCGCGCACCTCGGCCTCGCTGATCTGCCGTACTTCGAGCGGGATGCCGTGGTCGCGCGCCAGTTCGAGAACGGTGTCGTAGGTGATGCCCGGCAGCATCAGGTGGTTGCGCGGCGGCGCCAGCAGGCGGCCATCCTTGACCGCGAAGATATTGCTGGCAGCCCCTTCGGTGAGGTAGCCCTCTCGAAACAGGATGGTCTCGGTGGCGCCCTCGTCCACCGCGAGTTGTCGCAGCAGCACGTTGGCCAGCAGCGCGATGGATTTAATGTCACAGCGCTGCCAGCGGTTGTCGTGGGCGCTCACGGCCGGCACGCCAGCCTCGAACTGCGCGGGCGTCGGCGTGACCAGCGGGTTGGCCATCATGAACACGGTGGGCGTGGCAGTCTGCGGGAAGGCATGGTCCCGTTTCGCCACGCCGCGAGTGACCTGCAGGTAGAGGTTCTGGTCGGCAAAGTCCTGGCGGCTGATCAGGTCCGCGATCAGCGTGGTCCAGCCGGCGGCATCCAGCGGGTTGGTCAGGCGGATGCCGTCGCAGCTGTTCTGCAGGCGCACCAGATGCTGCGACAGGCGGAACGGCTTGCGGCCGTAGACCGGGATCACCTCGTAGATGCCGTCGCCGAACAGGAAGCCGCGATCGAGCACCGGCACGCGTGCCTCGCCGATCGGCAGGTATTCGCCATTGAGGTAGACCGTCATGTCACTCCAACCATAGCAGTGCGGTATCGATCATGCGGCGTACGAAGCCGCCCACCGGCACCGATTCTCGCGCGACCAGGGGGTATTCGGCGAGCATCTCCCCACCGGCCATCAGGCGCAGCCGTCCCAGCGTTTGTCCGGCGTTCACCGGCGCCTCCACCAGGCCACGTACTTCGATGGCCGGCTGTATCGGGCCGCTGCGCGTGCGCGGCACAGCGAGCAGGGTCTCGCCAGCCAGCACCAGACCGACCTCGCGTGACGCGCCCTTCCATACACGGACACTCGACAGTTGACGCTCCGCTCCGCCGACGCGCATCACTTCCCAGCGGGTGAAACCCAGGTTGAGCAGGCGCTGTGCCTCGCTGCCGCGGATGCGCTCGGAGTCGGCGCCGACGATCACCGCCAGCATGCTGCGCTCGCCGCGCTGTGACGAGGCCACCATGCTGTAGCCCGACCGCGGAGTCTGGCCGGTCATCAAGCCATCCACCGTCGGGTCGCGCAGCAGCAGGCGGTTGCGGGTGGTCTGGCCGAGGCCGTTGAAGTCGAAGCGGGGCGCCGCGAACAGCGTGCGGTCGTCGGGAAAGTCGCGCAGGAGTGCCTCGGCCAGCCGCAGCATGTCGGCCGCTGTGCTGTGATGCTGCGGGTCGGGTTGACCACTGGCGTTGACGAAGCGGGTACCGGTCATGTCAAGGCGACGCGCCTGCTCGTTCATCCGCTCGACGAAGCGGGTCTCACTGCCGTCCACCGCCTCGGCCAGCGCCAGCGCGGCATCGTTGGCATTCACCGTGACCAGCCCCTGCAGCAGCTGCTGCACGGTGGCCGGGTGCCGCTCGTCGATGTACATGCGCGCTCCGGCGGCGCGCGAGGCTGCGGCCGATGGGGTGATCATGGCGGCGCGCTCGAGCTTGCCGCGCTCGATCGCTTGCAGCACCAGATAGGCGGTCATCAGCTTGGTGAGCGAGGCCGGTTCGAAGCGGCGCTCGGGGTTGCTCGCTGCCAGCGTCTGCCGCGCGGAGAGGTCGTAGAGCACCCAGCTGCGGGCGGCCGCCTGCACCGATTGACCGGCTGCGGCGAGGCTGTGCCATAGCAGCAGGGCCAGCAATGCAAAGATTCGGACGGGATGCGACATGAGGCTGCGGAGTATAGTGCGCGGTGCACAAAGTCACAGGGTATGCGACATGCGCTCTCCCACGCCTGCGCCCGCCGTCCGGCTCAATGCCAAGACGCTCAAGGCGATCGCCATCCGTTCCACGGTTTACGCTGCCATCGCCTGGGTCGCGCCCGGCCTGGCCATGTTCTATCTGCTTTGCGGCCTTTACGATGTCGCGCGCAACAGCCAGCTCGACGGCTACACCATCTTCCAGTACTTCTTCGGCCGCGGCCTCGGCACCTGGCTGCTGTCGCCTTTCAACATCCTGATGGACATCATCCATCTTCCATTCTGGAACAAGGGCGTGTACCGCCTCGAGGAGCTGCCGGCGGCGCATCAACGGGAGATCAGTGCGCTGATCGACCATATGCAGCGCGAAGATCTGGTGGGCAAGATCGAGACGCGCCTGACCGACGGCGACCGCGAGATGCTGTTCTTCAAGTGGTACGGCCAGAACATCGATGGCCCCATCGATATCCCCCAGTTCCACCAACGCTATCCGCTGATCCGCACCATCGGCGTGTCGGTGTTCAACCGCCGCAAGTCGACCAACCGTCACTTCGGGCCGCTGCGCATGACCATCCGCGTGCTCTACAACCTCAACGACGTGAAGAGCGACGACGCTTGGATCGAGGTCGGCAAGCATGTGAACGTGTGGCGCGAAGAAAAGATGTTCATCTTTGACGACACGCTGATGCACCAGTCCTTCAACGAGACCGAAGCGCCGCGCTACTGCGCCTTCATCGACGTGGTGCGTCCGGGGCCGCTCACCGGGGTGATGGCGCGACTGGTGGATTGGCTGGGTGTCGTGCTGCTCCGCACCAACCACATCTTCTACAAGAACTGGTCGTTCATCCGTTGACCGATGGCGGGTCGCCATCGCGGCTGACCGGCGTGCTCAGAGCTTGGGTGCCTCGAGCGCCTTGTTGGCGAGCTGAATGCCATCGCTCTGCAGGGTCTCGACGATGGCGCGCAGCAGCGCACGACGGACCGCCGCCTGATCCATCGCAGTGACGCGCACGCGCGCCTTGAGCACCATGCCGTTCTCGCTGAGGCGGTCGAGACCCAGCGGTTCGAGTTCGCCCAGCAGGTGTTCCCGCCAGAGCGGGTCGTTACGCAGCGCCGAATCGGCGCGCGACAGGCTTTGCAGCGTGCGTGTGATGTCACTGTCGGCGGCGATCGGCACATCGACCACGGCGTAGGCATAGTCGCGGCTGCGGTTGGAGACGGTGCTCACCGTGCCATTGGGTACAAAGTGCACGGCCCCCTCGATATCGCGCAGGCGCACGTAGCGCAAGGTGACCTCTTCGACCACCCCTGATTTGCCGCCCAGCTCCACCACATCGCCGACCCGGACCTGGTTCTCGATCAGCATGACCAGACCGGTAAAGTAATCCTTGACCAGGCTTTGCGCGCCGAAGCCCACCGCCACACCGGCGACCCCGGCGGTGGCCAGGATCGGGGCGATCGACACACCAAGCTCGTTGAGCACCAGCATCGTCGTGACCACCCCGAGCACCACCGAGGCGACGTAGCGGAACACCCGTCCAAGGGTCTGGATGCGGCGCCGGTCCTCCGGGCAGGTGGCGGTGGCCTCCATGCCGTTGATGGCGAGGCGGATGAGGCGTCGCGCCAGTGCCGAGAGAAGCCACCACAGCAGCACGATGACGCTGATCCGCACCAGCGACAACAGACCGTGTGCCCAGGGCGGCAAATGGTCGCTCTCGACGAGCAGGCGGAGTGTGGTGAGCGAGAGTTCAGGCGTCATGGGCGGGTGTCTCCACCGCCTATTGTGCCTGCGCGGGGGAACGCAAAGGGGGTGGGGGCTTGTCTCAATACCCGTGGCATGACGTTTCTCAAGGTGTCAGCCACCTCCGCCAATCTGTCACTCGAGGATCGTCGATGCACCGCCTCCGCCCGTTGTCTGCCGTCGCTCTCGCCGCCGCGCTTGTCACCGTGTCACCACTCGCAGCCGCCGCCGAGGCCTACCTGATTAGCCCGCAGGACGGCGAGACGGTGAGCTCGCCCTTTGTGGTGCGATTCGGCCTAAAGGGCATGGGCGTGGCGCCCGCCGGAATCGACATGCCGGGAACCGGGCACCACCACCTGATCATCGATGCGCCGCTTCCGCCGGCCGGCCAGCCAGTTCCCTTCGACGACCAGCACAAGCACTTCGGCAAGGGCCAGACCGAGACCGAACTGAGCCTGCCGCCCGGCGAGCACACGCTGCAACTGATCCTTGG
>RFSW01000008.1 GCA_009923755.1 Betaproteobacteria bacterium
GGCGCAGCCGCTTATCTGGCTCGCCAGTACAAGACCATCGCCATCGTCGGTGTGGTGCTGGCGGTGCTCATCGGCATCTTCCTGGACCTGACCACGGCCGTGGGCTTCGTGGTGGGCGCGGTGCTGTCGGGCGCCTGTGGCTTCATCGGCATGAATGTGTCGGTCAAGGCCAATGTGCGCACGGCGCAGGCGGCCACCCGTGGCATGGGGCCGGCTTTGGATGTGGCCTTCAAGGGCGGCGCCATCACCGGCATGCTGGTGGTGGGTCTGGGCCTGCTGGGTGTGGGCATCTTCTTCCTGTTCATCACGGGCAACGGCAACATGACGCCCGACAAGAGCCTGAGCAGCGTGCTCAAGCCCTTGTTGGGCCTGGCCTTCGGCTCGTCCCTGATCTCGATCTTTGCGCGTCTGGGCGGGGGCATCTTCACCAAGGGCGCCGATGTGGGGGCCGATCTGGTGGGCAAGGTCGAAGCCGGCATCCCGGAGGACGACCCGCGCAATCCGGCCGTGATCGCCGACAACGTGGGCGACAACGTGGGGGACTGCGCCGGCATGGCC
Source organism: Betaproteobacteria bacterium (assembly GCA_009923755.1). GTDB lineage: Bacteria > Pseudomonadota > Gammaproteobacteria > Burkholderiales > UBA3065 > UBA3065. The sequence continues at coordinate 559 of RFSW01000008.1, forward strand.
GCCGACCTGTTCGAGACCTATGCGGTCACGCTGATCGCCACCATGGCGCTGGGCGCGCTGATGGTGACGGCCGCCCCGATGGAGGCGGTGGTGTATCCGCTGATTCTGGGTGGCGTATCGATCATCGCCTCCATCATCGGCTGCGGCTTCGTCAAGGCTGCGCCGGACATGAAGAACGTGATGCCCGCCCTTTACAAGGGCCTCATCGTGGCCGGCGTGATCTCGCTGGTGGCGTTCTTCTTCGTGACCAAGGCGGTGATGCCCGATGACGCCTTGGGCGCGGGCACGCAGATGCGACTGTTCGGCGCGTGCATCGTGGGCCTGGTGATGACGGCGGCCATGGTGTGGATCACCGAGTACTACACCGGCACGCAGTTCAAGCCGGTGCAGCACGTGGCGCAGGCCTCGACCACCGGACACGGCACCAACATCATCGCCGGCCTGGGCGTGTCGATGAAGTCGACGGCGTGGCCGGTGGTGTTCGTGTGTTTGGCCATCTACGCAGCGCACGCACTGGCCGGTCTGTATGGCATCGCCGTGGCGGCCACCTCGATGCTGAGCATGGCCGGCATCATCGTGGCGCTGGACGCCTACGGGCCCATCACCGACAACGCCGGTGGCATTGCCGAAATGGCGGAGTTGCCCGCCAGCGTGCGCGACATCACCGACCCGTTGGACGCCGTGGGCAACACCACGAAGGCGGTGACCAAGGGCTATGCCATTGGCTCAGCGGGCCTTGCCGCCCTTGTGCTGTTTGCCGATTACACCCACGCGCTGGAAGCGCGCGGCATGAACCTGAGCTTCGACTTGTCCGACCACAAGGTGATCGTGGGCCTGTTCATCGGGGGCCTGATCCCCTACCTGTTCGGCGCCATGGCCATGGAAGCCGTGGGCCGCGCAGCCGGATCGGTGGTGGTGGAGGTGCGCCGCCAGTTCCGCGAGATCAAGGGCATCATGGAAGGCACGGCCAAGCCGGATTACGGCACCGCGGTGGACATGCTGACCACCGCGGCGATCAAGGAGATGATCATTCCCTCGCTGTTGCCGGTGGTGGTGCCCATCGTGGTGGGTCTGCTGTTGGGCCCGGCGGCACTGGGTGGCCTGCTCATGGGCACGATCATCACGGGCCTGTTCGTGGGCATCTCGATGTGCACGGGCGGAGGCGCCTGGGACAATGCCAAGAAGCTCATCGAAGAGGGCTTCACCGACAAGGACGGCGTGACCCACCGCAAGGGAGGCGAGGCCCACAAGGCCGCGGTCACCGGTGACACGGTGGGCGACCCCTACAAGGACACCGCCGGCCCGGCGGTGAACCCGCTGATCAAGATCATCAACATCGTGGCGCTGCTGATCGTGCCGCTGCTGCCCATGGCTTGATCGAAGACGCCCAAGCGGCGGCACCGGTCCCGTTTGGTACACGGGGCTGGGCCGCCCCAGACCCCCCGCATCGGACAGCCCGATCCGGGGGGTTTGCACTTGGGTTATCGTCTCGCGTTTGTCGAATACCTTACAGTTGAGGTGACGCGCAGCGGCCTGCTCGCCAGGTTTGTAACGAAGTTACAAGGTCCTGGATGGGGGTCGTCGAGTCGCCTGCAACCGGCATCAGGTGTTGCCCTGAACCCGCCGGAATGGGGTGGCGGCTATAGTGCCGATGAAAGAAAGTTACAAGGCCAGTTCCCCGGAATTGGGGGCTGGGCATCACGAGTGGCCCTCGGGGTCACGGTCAGGAGTCGTCAGTGGATTTCGCTCAACAGCAACGCAACCCCAGCCGGCATTTCACCGCCATCGGCATCGTCGTGGTGATGCACCTGCTGCTCGGTTATGCGCTGGTCAGCGGCCTCGCACGCGGCATCGACGGACTTGCCCACGAGGCCGCCCTGCCCGAGCCGGGCGCCACCCTCGCTGTGCTCGGCGTCGGCCCCGATATCGCCTACCCCAACGCCCATCGGGGTCTGCAGGCGCGTATCGAGGCCGGCGGCTGTCTGGTCAGCGAAACGCCACCCGGCAAGGGCCTGCAGCGCTACGCCTTTCCCCGTCGCAACCGCATCATCGCCGGGCTCTCACTGGGCTGCCTGGTGGTAGAAGCCGCCACCGCCAGCGGCTCACTGATCACTGCCCGCGATGCACTGGAGGCTGGGCGAGAGGTGTTCGCCATACCCGGCTCGATCCACTCACCGCAATCCCGAGGCTGCCATCGGTTGATCCGACAGGGCGCGGTCCTGGTCGAGACGCTCGCCGACATCCTTGAGGCACTGCCCTTGGGTCCGCTTGAGGCCAGCGCCAGACAGCGCGATAGCGAGACAGCGGCTTGTGACACCGATGCCGGGGCACAGCGGTCCGAATCAACCTTGTTGCGCGCCCTCGGCAGAGAGCCGAGCGCGCTCGATGCTCTGATCACCCGGAGCGGGCTGTCCGCGCCTGAGGTGCTCGCCGGCTTGATGGAACTGGAGCTGGACGGTCTGGTTGCGCGGATGGCGGATGGCCGCTTTCAACGCCTGCAAGGCGTTCGCGGATGAGCCCTTCAGGCGGGCGGCGCGAGCTCGGCGAGTGGCCAGCGTGGCCTGACGCTGACGCTCGGGGCGGGCGCCCCTACGACATCGCCCGGACGCCCAGCGGAACTGTGTTTCAAGCGCAGGGCACCAGCCAGCGCGATCATCGCGCCGTTGTCGGTGCAGAACGCCAGATCCGGGAAGAACAACTCGATGCCGGCCCGCCCGGCAGCCGCGCCGAGACGCTCGCGCAAGCGCTGGTTGGCACCGACGCCGCCGGCCACCACCAGGCGTTGTGCCGCGCAACGGCTCACCGCTGCCATCGCCTTGGCCACCAGCACGTCGGCCACCGCCTGCTCGAATTCGGCGGCGAGGTCGGCATGCGCGTGGGCCGCGGCCGGCATGCCCGCGACAGGCAGGGCGGCCAGCGTCGTCACCACCGCAGTTTTAAGGCCCGAGAAGCTCATATCGAGATCGCCGCTGTCGAGCATCGGTCGCGGCAAGCGGAAGCGGCCCGGCACGCCCTGCGCCGCCAGTCGGGCCAACGCCGGCCCCCCCGGATAAGCCAAGCCGAGCAGCTTGGCGGTCTTGTCAAAGGCCTCGCCGGCGGCATCGTCAAGCGACTCGCCGAGCAGCTCATAACAGCCCAGCCCGGTCACGTGCATCAGTTGGCTATGCCCACCCGATACCAGCAGAGCAACAAACGGGAAGCAAGGCGGGCGCTCGCACAACAGCGGCGAAAGCAGGTGCCCTTCCAAATGATGCACCGGTACCAGCGGCTTGCCGAGCGCCAGCGCAAGGCCCTCGGCGAAGGCTGCGCCGACCAGCAGAGCCCCGGCCAATCCGGGGCCGCGGGTGTAAGCGACGGCGTCGACGGCCTCCAGCCCAACACCCGCTTGCGTCAAAACGTGTCGGGTCAGCGGTACCACCCGCCGGATGTGATCGCGCGAGGCGAGCTCCGGTACCACGCCACCGTACTCGGCATGCATCGCCGCCTGCGTATGGAGAGCGTGTGCAAGCAAGCCGCGGGCCGTGTGGTACAGCGCCACGCCGGTCTCGTCACACGAGCTCTCGATGCCGAGCACACAGACATCAGGTGCGGGCCGGGCTGCGTCGAAGCCGCTGGTCGGGGTGTTGCTATCGCTGACGGGTCGCAAACGCGGACTGCCTTCGAGAAAAGGGTTTGCAAGTCGCGCCCGGCGCGTATAATCGCGGGCTTTTCCTGTGGCCGGCACGATGTCGGCCTCTAAACCGGAGTTTAAATGCCTAGCGTACGAGTCCGTGAGAACGAAGCTTTCGAAGTGGCGATGCGCCGCTTCAAGCGCACCATCGAAAAGACTGGCCTGCTCACCGAGCTGCGCGCCCGCGAGTTCTATGAGAAGCCCACCGCCGAACGCAAGCGCAAGCTCGCGGCGGCTGTGAAGCGCCATTACAAGCGCATCCGCAGCCAGATGTTGCCCAAGAAGCTCTACTGAGCACGAGGGACCGTGTCCCTCAAGACGCAGATCGCCGAAGACATGAAGTCGGCGATGCGTGCCAAGGATGCGCCGCGACTCGCGGCCATCCGCCTGCTGATGGCGGGCATCAAGCAACGCGAAGTCGACGAGCGCATCGAGTTGGATGACGCCGCTGTGGTGGCGATCGTCGAGAAGCAGATCAAGCAGCGCCGCGACGCCATCACGCAATATGACGCTGGCGGGCGACCTGAACTCGCAGCCGCCGAGCGCTTCGAGATGGAAGTTCTCGAGACCTACCTCCCCGCAAGACTCTCCGACACTGAGATCGACGCGGTCATCGCAGCAGCAATCTCAGCCTCAGGCGCTAGCGGTGCAAAGGACATGGGTAAGGTGATGGCAGCGGTCAAGCCGCAACTGGCCGGTCGCGCAGACATGGCGGCCGTTTCCGCGCGCATCAAGGCCGCGCTGGGCTGAAGACCCAGCGATCACCCAAGCCGTGCTGCCGAGAGCCGGCACCCTATAATCAAGCAACCGGCTGCGCGGTCAGCCGATACCCGGTTGCGCGATGATCCCGCAGTCATTCATTGACGACCTGCTCGCCCGCCTCGACATCGTCGATGTGGTCGGCAAGCGCATCCAGCTCAAGCGGGCGGGCGCCAACCTGAGTGCGTGTTGCCCCTTCCACGACGAGCGCTCGCCCTCGTTCACGGTGAGCCCGACCAAGCAGTTCTACCACTGCTTCGGTTGCGGAGCGCACGGCACCGCAATCCGCTTTGTCATGGAGTACGAGAACCTCGGTTTCGTCGAGGCGGTGGAAAGTCTGGCGGCGAGCCTCGGCCTCGAGGTGCCGGACGAGCGTGGCCCAGCCAGCGGCTCGGTGAGGAGCCGCTCAGAGGCGCTGCGCCCGCTGCTCAATGCCGCTGCCACTCTCTATCGGCAGAAGCTCAGGGATACACCGCGCGCCATCGATTACCTCAAACGCCGCGGCCTCACCGGGCAGATCGCCAAGCGCTTCGGGCTCGGCTACGCGCCCGAGGGCTGGGACGCGCTCGCCTCGGTCTTTTCCGACTACCGCGGCAACGCCGACCTCATCGAGGCCGGGCTGGTGGTGGCTGGCGAGGCGGGCAAGCGTCACGACCGCTTCCGCGATCGCATCATGTTCCCGATCACCGACGGCGCCGGGCGCATGATCGGCTTTGGTGGTCGCATCCTCGATCGCGGCGAGCCGAAGTACCTCAACAGCCCGGAGACGCCGTTGTTCAGTAAGGGCCGCGAGCTGTTCGGCCTGTGGCCCGCCAAAGATGCGATGAAACGGGAGAACCGCGCCATCGTTGTCGAGGGCTACATGGACGTGGTCGCGCTGGCGCAGCATGGCGTCGAGAACGCCGTGGCCACGCTCGGCACCGCCACCACGCCAAACCACGTGCAAAAACTTCTGCGCATGGTCGACGAGATCGTCTTCTGCTTCGATGGCGATGCGGCAGGTCGTAGAGCAGCCTGGCGCGCGTTGGAGAACAGCCTCGGCGTGCTGCGGGACGATGCGCGCCTCAAGTTCCTCTTTCTGCCTGACGGCGAAGACCCCGACACCTACGTGCGCCAGGTCGGTGCGGACGGCTTCCGTGAAGCGCTCGGCGATGCCCTGTCGCTGGCCGAGTTCATGGTGCGGGAGCTGACGGCACAGGCCGAGGGTGACGCGGTGGAGGCCGCCGCACAGATCGTCCATCGCGCCGAGCCGCTGCTGCGACAGGTCCAGGCGCCGGCATTGGCGCTGCTGCTGCGCAAGCGCATCGCCGACGCGGCGGGCCTCTCCAGCGGCGAGGTCGACGGGCTGGTCGGGCAGGCCTTCGCCCGCAGCGAGCGTCCGCGCGCACCCGCCCTGCGACAGCGCCAGCCGACTGGCTCGCTTGCAGCGTTGCTGCTCTCGCGCGTCTTGCGAGCACCGGTCCTCGCCCTGCAACTCGACCCCGAGCGCGTTGCGAGCCTCGCCGACGATCCGGCAGGACGTGCACTGCTGACGGTGATCGGCATCTGTGCAAGCCAACCCGACATCTCGGTCGAAGACCTCGCTGGGCAACTGCGCGAGTCGCCGCATGCCGGTGCGTGTCGGGATGCTGCAAGGCTGACCCGAGATCTGCCTGAAGACGTCGACCTGGCACAAGAAGTGGCCGCTCTCGCGGCCCGTCTTGCCGACTCATCGCGGGAAGCGCCACCCACCGACATCGCCGCCCTCGATGCGGCCGCACGCTCCGCGTGGCTGGCTGAGCTCAGGCGCAAAAAAGGCGTCTGAGACCGGCGCCCTCAGCGCGAGTTCCATCCCTTGATATAATGGAAAGTTAGCCTCACCTACAAGCCAGCCATGAGCAACCCTCCCCCGACACTGCCCGCCATCCAAGACCCCAGCAAGGACCTTGACGACCGTCGTCTGCGCCTCAAGAGCCTCATCGTGCTGGGCAAGGAACGAGGCTTCCTGACCTACGCCGAAATCAACGACCACCTGCCGGAGAACATGCTCGACGCCGAGCAACTCGAGGGCGTGGTCAGCATGATCAACGACATGGGCATCCAGGTGTTCGACGAGGCGCCCGCGGCCGACGAGGTGCTCAGCCCCGATTCGCCGGCGCCGGTGGCGGACGAGGACGCCATCGAGGAGGCAGAAGCCGCGCTTGCCGCAGCCGATAGCGAGTTCGGCCGGACGACAGATCCGGTTCGCATGTACATGCGCGAGATGGGCACTGTCGATCTGCTCACCCGTGAAGGCGAGATCGAGATCGCCAAGCGCATCGAGGAAGGCCTCAAGCACATGATCCAGGCCATCTCGGCCTGCCCCAACACGGTCGCCGACATCCTCGCCATGGCCACCAAAGTCGAAACCGAGGAGATGCGCATCGACGAACTGGTCGATGGCATGGTCGACGAGAACGGCGCCGATCAGGCACCGCCGCCGGTGGAAGCCGCCGAGGGCGGTGAGGATGAACTCACCGACGACGAGGACGAAGACGAGGAAGGCGAGGACGCGGGCGACGGCGGCGCGCTGGCCGCGGCGGCGCTGGCCCAGTTGCGCGCAGAAGCGATGGAGCGCTTCGCAACCATCCGCACGCTCTACGAAAAGATGGACGTCGCCCTGAAGAAGAAAGACGGGCATGCCAGCAAGGCCTTCCGCCAGACGCAGCAAGCGATCTCGGCAGAACTGCAGCATTTCCGTTTCTCCGCCAAGCAGATCGAAGCGCTCTGCGACAAGCTGCGGGGCACTGTTGACGAGGTGCGTCGCAGCGAACGTGAGATCGGCAGTTTGTGCGTCGAGCGCTCGCGCATGCCACGCGCCCATTTCGTCGCACGGTTCCAGGGCAACGAGGGCAATGAGGCGTGGATCGACGCCGAGATCGCGGCCGGCGAAGCGTGGTCGATCAACCTGCAGAAGCACCGGCCTGCGGTGATCGAGGCGCAGAAGAAACTGGCGGCGATTCAGACCGAGGTGCGCATCCCGCTCAAGGAGCTGAAGGAGATCAACCGTCAGATGGCCACTGGCGAGAGCAAAGCGCGCCGCGCCAAGCGCGAGATGACTGAGGCCAACCTGCGCCTGGTCATCTCCATCGCCAAGAAGTACACCAACCGTGGCCTGCAGTTCCTCGACCTCATCCAGGAAGGCAACATCGGCCTGATGAAGGCGGTGGACAAGTTCGAATACCGCCGCGGCTACAAATTCTCGACCTACGCCACCTGGTGGATCCGTCAGGCGATCACCCGCTCCATCGCGGACCAGGCGCGGACGATCCGTATCCCGGTCCACATGATCGAAACGATCAACAAGATGAACCGCATCTCGCGGCAGATCCTGCAGGAGACCGGCGAGGAGCCGGACCCGGCGACGCTCGCCGAGAAGATGGAGATGCCCGAGGACAAGATCCGCAAGATCATGAAGATCGCCAAAGAGCCGATCTCCATGGAGACGCCGATCGGCGACGACGACGATTCGCATCTGGGCGACTTCATCGAAGATACCGCCACCATGGCGCCGATGGACGCTGCGGTCTACCGCAGCCTGACCGACGCCACCCGGGATGTTCTGGACAGCCTCACCCCGCGCGAAGCCAAGGTGCTGCGCATGCGTTTCGGCATCGAGATGAATACCGACCATACGCTGGAAGAGGTCGGCAAACAGTTCGACGTCACGCGCGAGCGCATTCGGCAGATCGAGGCCAAAGCGCTGCGTAAGCTGCGCCACCCGAGCCGCTCGGACAAGACGGCGAGACCTGAGCCGGGGTCTCGACCGCCTCGGCCGGCACTCGCGCCGGCCGCCCCTTTCGGGCCTCTAGCTCATGCCTGGTTAGAGCAGCGGACTCATAATCCGTTGGTGCCGGGTTCGACTCCCGGGGGGCCCACCATCCGTTTCTGCGCCACGACTTTTCAGCGTGCCGGGTCCTTACACGCAAGCGTGTAATGGCCTCGACAGTCCGCACCGTGTATCTAGTCGAAGACTAGACAACCGACCCCGCCATGGAGGCACCCTGTGAGAAAGATCGCGACGCTCCTGCCCATCCTGCTGACAGTTTCCGCCGCAGGCCAGGCGCAGGAATCAGCACCTCAAGCCGATGGCAAAAGCCTTGCCACGCAAAACGCTGCGCTGCGCAGCAACACGGAGGGCAGGGGCTTTGGACCACAGTCGCCGAGAGACCTCGACAGGAAGTCTGGCTACAACCAGCGCATCTTCGCCACGTCACCGCCTGCAAGCCTGATGAATCTCTGCAACATCCACTTCCACAAGAACGCTGAACACAAGGGCGGCGAGTTCACCACCTTTGCCGGCTACGGGGATGGGCACGGCCACGGCAGTGGCTACACGTTCTCGGGTTCGCTGACGCCTGCTGAGTCGCGGCCTTTAGATGCGGAGGTGTGCGTCGGCGACCACGGCGGTCTGCAGGTGGGCGACACCATCGAGGTTCACTACGTCCACAGTTCCGCACAAGTACAACCAGGGCCGACCCTTGGCGCCTGCTTGAGCGAAGGCGTGAGCAATCCGCAATTGCGCGTCGAGGCGCAAGTGTTCGTCCTGGTCAACGACGCAGCCGCAGTCGACTTCACCACAGTCACCGCACTGGGCCGGGCGAATGGCTTCCACCAAGCCACCAAGCTCCCACAGAACACCGGACAGCCGATCAACTACAAGGGCTCCACTACAGGCCCGGCCTTCAACGAGAAGGGATCACCCCTACAGGTATCGTGGAGCGTACGACCGAAAGTACTCAAGGTCGATGCAGCCTCGGTCGGTCGATGGTGCAAAGACAACGTGTTCAAGGAAGACCACGCCCACGGCGTTCGCAATCTGATCGTCGACGAGTTCCTACTGTCCACGATGCAGTAAGCGGCCTTGAGCGTCATCGCCCGAATTCCGGCTCAAGTGATCCACTGACAGCAACGGTCTGCCCCTCCAGCCGCGACCACGCCACCCCGGTACAACATCGTTTCGCAACAAGTGACAAGATTTACGACAACGCTGGTGTACACTTTTCCTGACAATGCTCGTCGGGAGATCGCCTTGAACGCCTACATCTGGTTTTTTCTGCTGTTCGGTGCATGCTTCGGAGCGCTTAGCTTTTCCCGTCGCCATTGGTTCAGCGAGGGACCGCAGAAGCCGGCCGGCGACAACGGTGCAACGGCAACGATGGCGAGTCGACTGTTCTGGGTGATGGTGTGCACCTTCCTCTGGCCGATCATGTTGCTGACCGGCCTGAACTCGGCATGGATCCTTGCCAAGCGTAAATCGGGCCCGTCGCACGCCAGACGCTAAGCGCCTCACCCAACAACGGCGCCAGGCCGTAGCAAAACTGAGACTCGCCCCCTCGCCAGCGATGGTCTGACACCGGCTGGATGTGTCACGATATCGGTAGTCAAAACAAGCGAGATGCCACGATGAATGGCGCGGGTGTGTGGTTGTTCGGAGCCGGCGGTCACGCCAAGGTCGTTATTGATTGTGCCCAGAGCGCCGGGATCCCGCTCCTTGGCGTCTTCGATGACGATCCGTCCCTACTTGACACGACGCTGTGCGGCCATCGAGTGCTCGGCGGTCAGAAGGAAGCCGCCAGCATGCTTACCGACCACCCGGGCGCCGGTTTCGTCATCGCGATCGCACAAAACGATCTCCGCGCCAGCCTCGCCGCCTGTTTGCCGGGCGCAGCCGCGCCAGCTCTGGTCCATGCCTGGTCGATGGTGGAACGCTCGGTCTCGCTGGGAGGCGGCACCGTGGTCTTTCCTGGCGCAGTGATCAATGCCGACACTCGCATCGGTCATCATGTGATCGTCGACACCAGCGCGAGCATCGACCACGACTGCGTGCTCGGCGACTTCGTCCATATCGGGCCGGGCGCCCGTATCTGCAGCGGTGTGCGGCTTGGCGCGGGCACGTGGGTCGGGCCAGGTTGCGTCATCGCACCCGGGGTCAAGGTCGGCGCCAGTTGTGTGCTCGGCGCAGGCGCCCTGGTGCTCGAAAGCATCTCGTCCGGCACGCGCATGGAGAGCATTCCCGCGCATCGGCTTTGAAGCAAGCCGAGGGCACGCCGCGCAAGCGACGCCCAGCGGGCTGCCTCAGGACTCCTCGAGGTGGGTCGTCTTGCCGCGGAAGATGCGGTACGAGAACGCGCTGTAGAGAATGATCGGCGGCAGCACGATGGCCACCCCGAGCAGAATCATGCGCAGCGTCGCGTCGGTGGCCGCAGCATCCCAAAGCGTCAGTTGGTCGATCACCAGATAGGGGAAGGCGCTGTAGGCCAGCCCGGCGCCGGACAGCAGGAACAAGACGACGGTCATAGCCAGCGGCAACCAGGCGCGACTGTCGTCGCGTTGCGGATCGAAGCGCTTCAACCAGCCCGAAAGCCAGAGCACCCCGCCTCCCACCAGAACTGGCACCACCATCAACAGGGGTGTCAGCCCCACGCTCAACCACTTCTCAAAGATGCGCGGGCTCACCAACGGCGTCGCCACCGAGACCACGCCGATCCCGCCAGCGGTCAGCCACAGCGCGCTGTGCGCCCACACCGCTGCGCGCCGCTGCAAGGCACCTTCGGTCTTGATCAGCAGCCAGCTGGCGCCCAACAGGGCATAGCCGGCCACCAGCGCCGGCGCCACCAGACACGCGAACAGAAGGGCTACCGTATCGGTGCGGAACGCCACCACAAACTGGCCGAGCATGAAACCTTGCGCCAAAGCCGCGGTGGCCGATCCCACAACAAACATCGCATTCCAAGCCTCCAGCCGCTCCGGCGGTGATTTGACGCGAAGTTCAAAAGCGGTACCACGCAGGATCAAGCCGACCAGCATCACCAATACGGGCAGGTAGAGCTCCTTGAGAATGGTGCCGTGGGCGAGGGGAAAGGCCACCAGAAGGATGCCTGCGCCCAGCACCAACCAGGTCTCGTTGGCGTCCCAGAACGGCGCGATGGCATTGACCATCTCGTCGCGCTCGCGGCCCGACGCGCGGGACAGCAACACGCCGACGCCAAGGTCGTAGCCATCTAGCAGCACGTAGGCCATGATGGCAACGCCCATCAGCCCACCGAACAACAGGATCAGGTTGTCGTGCGAGAGCGCGTCCATGGCCGGCGCTCAGGCCGTGGCCGGGTGCGCACCGACACCGGCTGGCGTTGCGTAGCCATGGTGTCCGCCGCCGCTGCGCGCCATGTAGAACAGCGTGGCGATGTAGATGAGCAGAAGCACGGCGTAGAGCGCGAGGTAGGTGGCAAGCGAGCCGGCGACGATACTGGCAGGCGCCTTGGTGACGGCATCGGCGGTCCGCAACACACCGCTGACCAAGAAAGGCTGCCGACCGATCTCGGTGACGTACCAACCGGCGAGGGTTGGCACCCAGCCGAGGAAGGTCGCTGGCACCAACACACGCAACAGCCAGTTCGGCAACTCACCTCGCCGGCGCAGGAACCAGACTGCCGCCCATGACAGCGCCAGCATCAGCATGCCGCTGCCAACCATCACGCGGAAGCCCCAGAACACCGGCAACACCGGCGGGTGCTCTCCCTCGAACTCATTGAGCCCCTTGATCTCCCCGTCGAGGTCGTGGGTGATGATAAGGCTGGCCACCTTTGGCACCGGCACCTCGAAGTGGTTGGTGCGGGCTTTGTCATCGGGAATGGCGAACAGCAACAGCGGCACCCCCTTCTCGGTGTGCCAGATGCCTTCCATCGCGGCGATCTTGGCCGGCTGATGCTCGTGCGTGTTGAGGCCGTGCATGTCGCCAGCCACAATCTGCAGCGGCATGACCACCGCCGCCATGGTGGCGCCAAGCTTCAGCGAGCGCCGCACGTCCTCACCCGTGTGTCCCTGCAGAAGACGATAGGCCGACACACCCATGACGAAGAACGCCGCCGTGAGCATGCTCGCCAGGAACATATGCACGGTGCGGTACGGCATCGACGGGTTGAAGATGATGGCAAGCCAATCGGTCGCCACGACCTTGCCATCGACCATCTCAAAGCCGGTGGGTGTGTGCATCCACGAGTTGAGCACCAGGATCCAGAACAGACTCAGCGTGGTGCCGCCCGCCACCAGCCACACCGACAGCCGGTAGAGACCGGGCGAGACTCGGTTCTGCCCCCACAGCATGATGCCGAGGAAGGTCGCCTCGAGGAAGAATGCGGACAGCACCTCGTACGAGAGCAGAGGCCCGGCCACCGAGCCCACGGTCTCCATGAAGCCGGGCCAATTGGTACCAAACTGGAACGACATGGTCACGCCACTCACCACGCCGAAGGCAAAGGTCAGTGCAAAGGCCTTGACCCAAAAGTGGTACGAGGTATCCCACACGGCGCCGCCGGAGCGATCGGCCATCTCGCGGATATAGACGAGGAACCACGCCAGCCCGATCGACACGGTCGGGAAGATGACATGGAACGAAATGTTTGCCGCGAACTGTATGCGCGACAACATGGTGGCATCCATGTAGGACCTCCCCTGAATAGAAGCAGACTCAATCTAGCGGTAGCTACCCTTTTTGCCAATGAGCTTTTGCTGATTAGGCCTTGAAATTCGCCGTCGCCTCGCGCAGTTGCGATGCCAAACGACGCATATCTTCAGCCAGAGCCGCCCCTCGGTCCGCGCCTGCACTATTTTCTTCGGTCATCTCGGCGATGCGTGCGATGCGCTGGGCGATGTCGAGCGAGGCGGCGCTCTGCTCGCGCACCGCGTACTCGATGCTGTCGACTTCGCGCCGCGTATTGGCAGCCGCCTCTTGGATTGCCGATAAAGCTGTCGCGACCTGGGACGCCAACCCGACGGTGCTCTGCGCAGCGCCACTGCAGCGCCCGATCTCCTCGGCGGCCACCTGCACCTCCGACTGGATCGCCTGAACGATGGCGCTGATCTCACGCGTGGCGCCGTGAGTACGCTCGGCGAGCGTGCGCACCTCATCGGCCACCACCGCGAAACCACGCCCGGCGTCCCCGGCACGCGCCGCCTCGATGGCGGCGTTGAGCGCCAGAAGATTGGTCTGCTCGGCAAGTCCGCTGATGGTGCTGACGATGGCATCGATACCCACCGAGCGCTCATGCAGACGCTCGACCAGCGCCGCAGCATGGCTGACGCGATCGGCCACTTGATCGATCTCGGCCGAGGCCCCGCGCGCGATGCCTTCGCCGGAGGACGCCAACGAACCCGACTGGTTGGCGATGGTTTGAGCCTGGGTCGTGAGATTGGAGGTCTCACCAAGACTGCTGGTGATCTCCTCGATGGCCGCCGAGATGGCGGACGTCGCTTCACTCTCGACGCGGGTCGCCGCACTCACCTTGGCCGAGGCGGCGGCCAATTCGCCGGCGACAGACAGCACGCCAGCCGAGCGGTCTTGCACCAGCCGGACCAGTTGAGAAAAGGCCTCAGCCGTTCGGTTGAACCGGCGGCCGATGGCGCCGAGCTCGTCCTGACTGGTGATGTTGACGCGCACCGTACAATCGCCGCCGGCAAGCAGACTGCTTGCATCGCCGATCTCCTGCGCACTGCGGGTGATGCGTCGGCTCATGACGACGAACGCCACCATCACCAGCAGGCTCAGCAATACGCTCACGGTCAGCGCGATGCCTGCCTCGCGGTATCTCCCGGCAATCCTCTTCTGAAGACCGGCATCCAGCGCGTCGAACAGCGGCGGCATGATGCGGACCGCCTCGTCGTAGATGCGACGACCGTCGGCATCGACATTGCGCAAGGTGGTGTTGTCGTCGTCGAGGGCGAAGCGGAGGATGGCCGCCCGCACCGCTGCACGGCTCTGTTCAGCGACAGCCACGGATTCCGCCACCTTTTGCAGATCGAGGCCCGGCAAGCCCTCGAGCCGCGCAACCTCGCTCTTGATATTGTCGAGCGTCCCGTCGACGCCGGCGACCAGCTGCAACAGGGTGACTCGATCGGAGCTTTCGCCGCCCCAAGTCACGACGTTGGCTGCAGCCGCGCGCGTGCGCCCGACGAAGTCGATGAGTGGCAACAAGCGGACCAGCAGGATGTCTTGCGCGTAATAGGTGGCGAACTCGGGGTCGAGCGTGAGCTTGCTGACGTCGGCGACGTGCTGGGCGTAGTTGATCCAGTCGGCGATCAGAGTGTTGTAGGTCGCAGGATCGACACTGGCGCCCGCCAGTGCCTCACGCGAGCGCTTGAGCAGCGCGGCGCCAGCCGTCTCCACGCCGAGGCGCGCGCCCGGTCCGGCATTGCTCTGGGCAAAACGATCGAGCGCGGGGACAGCCTCCGCCGTCCCGCCTTTGGTGTCGCCGCTTCGCCGTGAGACGAGCGCCTCGACCACCGGCGTCAAGGCGCGTGCGTGCGCCAGACCATCGCGCTCGTCCTGCGAAGAGCTGATGTCCTGCCATGCCAGCGATGCCACCTGAAAGATGAGCGTAGCCACCACGAAGCCGATGGCTGATCCCAGCAGTGCGAATTTGCGAGAGAAAGACTGACGGTCGAGGAAGCTTGCGATCACGACGGCGGGCCCGAAAAACGAACAACCTTAAGCTTATCGTCTCAAGTGTTACAGAAACCTGTCGGCAGAGTTACAAGCCCGGCAAAATGCCCTTGAAGTTGCGAGCCAACTTGGCCAAGTTGCCGCCTTTCATCATCTTCATCATCTTTTGCATCTGCTCGAACTGGTTGAGCAGCTGGTTGACTTCCTGCACCGGCACGCCGGCACCGGCAGCAATGCGTCGTTTGCGGCTGGCCTTGATCAGCTCGGGCTTGCGCCGCTCAAGCGGCGTCATGGAGTTGATGATGCCTTCGGTGCGGCCGATGCGCCGCTCATCCGGCTGCTGACCCTTGAGCTGCGCGGTGAGCTGCCCGGGCAGCTTGTCCATCATCGCGGCGAGCCCGCCCATCTTGCGCATCTGCACGATCTGCTGCTTGAAGTCCTCAAGGTCGAAGCCCTTGCCCGACTTGAGCTTATCCGCCAGCTTCTGCGCCTCGGCCACATCCACCTGTCGGTGCGCCTCCTCCACCAGCGACAGCACGTCGCCCATGCCGAGCACGCGTGAGGCCATGCGCTCGGGGTAGAACGGCTCGAGGCCGTCAAGCTTTTCGGCCACGCCGATGAACTTGACCGGCGCACCGGTGACTTGCCGCACCGACAGCGCCGCACCGCCGCGCGCATCGCCGTCGAGCTTGGTGAGGATGACACCGGTGAGCGGCAAAGCCTCGCCAAAGGCCCGGGCCGTGTTGACCGCGTCCTGGCCGAGCATGGCGTCCACCACGAACAGCGTCTCGGTCGGCTTGAGCGCGGCGTGCAGATCCGCGATCTCGGCCATCATCGTCTCGTCGACGGCGAGCCGGCCGGCGGTATCGACGATCAGCACATCAAAGAAATAGCGTTTGGCGTGGTCGAGTGCGGCAGCAGCGATGGCGCGCGGCGAGTCACCTGCAGACGATGGAAACACCTCGGCACCGACCTGCTGACCGACCACTGCAAGCTGCTGGATCGCCGCCGGGCGGTAGACGTCGCAGCTGACCAGCAGCACCTTCTTCTTTTGCCGCTCGATCAGGTGCTTTGCCAACTTGGCCGAGGTGGTGGTCTTGCCGGCGCCCTGCAAACCTGCCATCAGCATCACCACCGGCGGCACGGCAGCAAGATTGAGGCCCTTGGACTCCTCGCCCATCACACGGGTGAGCTCACGATGCACCACGCCCACCAGCGCCTGCCCCGGCGTCAGGCTGCCGACCACCTCCTCGCCTACAGCAGCCGCCTTGACTGCGGCGATGAAGTCTTTGACCACGGGCAGCGCGACGTCCGCCTCGAGCAGGGCCATGCGCACCTCGCGCATGGCATCGCTGATGTTGTCCTCAGTAAGGCGGGTCTGCCCGCGCAGTTTGCGGACGATGCCATCAAGGCGTTGGGAGAGGTTCTCGAGCATAGGGATCGCTGCAGCAGGCTGCGGCCGGCTGGCGGCGCGGCTGATAAACTTGTGCAATGGAGACGAGTCTACTTCAGCCGGGCCGCGCGCGGTCCGGTGCCCTGCGGCCCGCCCGATGAACCCGGCGCTGCTCAATCTCAGCGCCGCACTGGCGTATGCAGTGCTCGGTGGCTTGGCTTGGCGGGCGCCGGCGGTGGCGCGCCAGCGGTCTTTGCTACTGCTGGTTCTGGCGGTGTGGTTGGTTCAGGGTGCGGCGCTCGGTCAAGCCCTGCTGGTCGATGGACAACTGCTGCTCGGCGTCGGGCACAGCATCGGCGCCTTCACCTGGATCGCCGTGGCCACCCTGGGCGTGGTTTCGCTGCGCGACAAGGCCAGTGCGCTCGGCATGATGGTGTGGCCGCTGGCGGCGCTCGGTTGCGTGGCGGCGGTGGCGTGGCCCGAGGTGCATACCCTTGCGGGCAGTGACCGCCCCTTGTTGCAGGCGCATCTGGTGGCAGCCATCCTCGCCTATGCCTTCTTCACGCTCGCTGGCCTGCAAGCCTGGCTGATGCAATGGACTGAAGGGCGGCTGCACGCCGGCCGCGTCGATGGCTGGGTGGCGCAGCTGCCGCCGGTCATCACGCAAGAGAACATCCTGTTCCGGCTGATCTGGTCCGGCTTCGTGCTGCTTACGCTGAATCTGGTCAGCGGCGCACTGTTTGCCGAGGAGATCTTCGGTAAGGCGCTGCCCTTCAACCACAAGACGGTGCTCGGCATCACCAGCTGGCTGATCTTCGGCTGGTTGCTCGCCGGCCGGCACATCGGCGGCTGGCGCGGACGCATCGCCGCGCGCATGACCATTGCCGGCTGTATCGTGCTGCTGCTCGCCTACATCGGTGCGCGCTTCGTGGCGGAGATCCTGCTCGGGCGCGCATGACCCGGTCTGGCTGCACGCGGCCTCGGTCAAAAGTCGCCTAGGGCTTGCCTGAGCGATGCGCCGCTGCTCATACTGGCCGCATCGCCTTCGGCCAAATGCATTTGGATAACCCGTCGACCGGCGCCCTGCTGGGCGCCCTGATCGTTCTGCTCGCCCTCTCAGCCTTTTTCTCGATGGCCGAGACCAGCATGATGGCGCTCAACCGTTATCGCCTCAAACACATGGCAGCCAACGGCTCGCGGAGCGCGATCCTCACGCAAGCCCTGCTCGACCGCACCGACCGCCTGCTCGGCGTCATCCTGCTTGGCAATAATCTGGTCAACGCCTCGGCGGCCACGCTCACCACCGTCATCACGCTGCGGCTGTTCGGCGAGGGCGAGTTGATCCTGTCGCTGGCCACGCTCCTCTTGACCTTCGCCATCCTGGTCTTCTCCGAGGTCACACCCAAAGTCATCGGCGCCGCCTACCCGGAGCGCATCGCCCTGCCGGCGGCCTTCGTCCTCGCCCCGCTGCTGCGCCTGTTGTCGCCGGTGGTGTGGTTCGTCAACCTGTTCGTGCAGGCCATCCTGCGGCTGCTGCGGCTGCAACCCCCGGCCGCCGGCCCGCAGCCCTTGACCCAACAGGAACTGCGCACGCTGGTGCTCGAGGCGGGTCGCTACATCCCGGAAAAACACCAGAGCATGCTGCTCTCACTGCTGGAACTCGAGAACACCACGGTCGACGACATCATGGTGCCGCGTCAGCAGATCGAGTCGATAGACCTCGAGGCGGACGACGCCGATCTGCGCCATCAACTCGCCACCTGCCACCACAACCGCGTACTGGTCTGCCGTGGCAGCGCCGACGACGTGATCGGTCTGCTGCATGTGCGCCGCATCCTGCATTTGTGGGAGGCCGAGGAGTTCTCGCGCGAGGCGCTCGAGGCCCAGGTCAAGCCGCCGGTGTTTGTACCCTCGGGCAGCAACCTGCTGAGCCAATTGCAATCGTTGCAGGAACAGCGCGAGCGCATGGCGCTGGTCATCGACGAATACGGCGAGATCCTGGGCTTGCTGGCGATCGAGGACGTGCTCGAGGAGATCGTCGGCGAATTCACCACGCAGTCTCCGCAGCGCAGTACCGCGTGGGCCGAGGACGCAGAAGGTGGCTGGGTGGTCGATGGCGGCGCGCCGCTGCGCGACCTCAACCGCAAACTCGGCCTGCACCTGAGTCTCGACGGCCCGCGCACGCTGAACGGTCTCATCCTCGAGCACCTGCAAGATCTCCCCGAGGCTGGTGTCAGCCTGCGCTTGGACGGCGTGACGCTGGAGATCCTCTCGGTGCAGGACCGCTCGGTGCGCTCGGTGCGCCTGCGTCGCATCCGCCAGGTTGATCCGGTCCAGGCAGACTCAGCCACTTGACCGATGCGCGGCCGAGTCCGCGCATCGCAGTATGGCGGCATGCCCCCGCCACCCGCTGTCACTACCACGCTCGCGCTCGAGACTGAACCGGATGCAGCCGCGCTGTTCGACCCGCGCTGGCTGCGCGATGGCGATTGCCTGCCGCTCTCCTTGCGCAATGGCGTACTGCGCATCGCAGTGGCTGAAGGCGCGCGGCGAGAGTTGCTCGAGGCGATCCGCTTCAGCACCGGCCTCCTGCTCCAAGTGGTGCCGGTCGAGCGCCGCGCCCTGGCCAGCGCCAGCGCCGCCCTGCTGCTGCGCCTCACCGCCGATGCGCGCAGTCGTGACGAGACAGCGATCGGGCGCGATGCGCGTGCCGACCAGGACCCCGCCCACCGCACTGCCGACAGCGACGACGCCGACGCTCCGGTGGTGCGCTACCTGCAAGGCATCCTCGAGCAAGCCGTCCGCGACGGCGTATCCGACATCCACTTCGAGCCTTACGAGCAGATGTATCGCGTTCGCTTCCGACGCGACGGCGTTCTGCACGAAGCCCGTCAGCCGCCGATGGCGATCCGCGAGCGCCTCGCCTCGCGCATCAAGGTCCTCGCCCGGCTCGACATCGCCGAGCGACGGCGGCCTCAGGACGGGCGCATGCGCGTCACGCTAGACCGCACCGGCGCCCTCGACATGCGCGTCAGCACCCTGCCGACGCTGTTTGGCGAGAAGGTCGTGTTGCGGCTGATGCCCAGCGAGCAAGCTGATCTCGACGTCGACCGGCTGGGGCTCGAGCCCGTGCAGCGGGCGGCATTGCTTGAGGCACTGGAGCGGCCGGACGGCATGCTGCTGGTCACCGGACCCACCGGCAGCGGCAAGACCCTGACGCTCTACACCCTCCTGACACGACTCAATCGAACGGGCGTCAACATCTCGAGTGCGGAGGATCCGGCCGAGATGCACCTGCCAGGCATCAATCAGGTGAACATCAACGAGCGCAGCGGGCTGGGTTTCGCCACCGTGTTGCGCGCCTTCATGCGACAAGACCCGGACACCCTCATGGTCGGCGAGATCCGCGACCTTGAGACAGCAGACATCGCCATCAAGGCCGCGCAGACCGGACACCGGGTGTTGTCCACCCTACACACGAGAGATGCCCCGGGAACCCTCGCGCGACTGATGAGCATGGGTGTGGCCCCCTTCCAACTGGCCAGCGCGGTGCGCATCATCACCGCCCAGCGACTGGTGCGTCGGCTGTGCGCCCACTGCCGACGGCCGGATCCTGCGGCCGCCCGACAACTCGCCGGCTCCTTGCCGAACACTGCCGATTGGCGTCACGACGCCACAGATGCGCCGGGACCAATGACTGCCCAAGGTTGCGAAGCATGCGGCTGGACCGGCTTCAACGGCCGCGTCGGCGTGCATCAGGTGATGCCGGTGACGCCCGCGCTGAATGCACTGATCCTGCGCCAAGCGAGCGCCGCCGAATTGGCTGGACAAGCCCGCGCCGAGGGGGTTGCGACCCTGCATGACGCGGCTCTGGCCAAGGTGGGGCAGGGCATCACCTCCCTCGCCGAAGCGACATCGGTCTGCCATGAGTGAGGCCATGACCGGCAGCTATGGGGATCCGGGCGCCGACCGGCGAACAGCGCTGCGCCGCGTCGCTCAGCGGGTGCGCGCCCGTGAACTGGACGATGCCACGCGACAGCTCGCCACCCTGCTGCGCGCCGGCATACCGCTGCTGCAGTCCCTGCAGACCCTTTCACGAAGCCTGACGCCTGCACTCGCCACCGTGCTCGACCAGGTGCGCCGCGACGTCGAAGGCGGATCGACGCTTGAGCGCGCGCTGTCTCGCCACCCGCGCGTGTTCGACAGCCTCTACCGCAGCCTGGTAGCGGCAGGAGAGAGCGGGGGCCTGCTGGACGAGATGCTCGACCGCGTCGCCAGCTACCGCGAGCGCGCCGGCCGCCTGCGGAGCAAGGTCCGCGCGGCGCTGGTCTACCCTCTGGCCGTGATGGCGGTGGCCGGAGTCGCCGTGGGCGTCATTCTGATCTGGGTGGTGCCCACCTTCGCCGCCCTGTTCGACCGGGCCGGAGAGGCCTTGCCGATGCCGACACAACTGGTGATCGGCCTGTCCGATGCGCTGCTCGACCAAGGTGTGTGGGCGGCAGTGGTGCTGGCTGCTGCAGGCATCGTGTTGGCCAAGGCGCTGCGCGATTCGCCTGCCGCGCAACGCTACGCCGAGCGCGTGCTGCTGGGCGCGCCACTGATCGGTCGCGTTCTGCAAGATGCTGCCGCCGCGCGCTGGTGCCGGACGCTCGGCATGCTGCTCGGCGCAGGCGTGCCCCTGACCGACGCCCTCGAGACTGTCGGTCGAGTAGCGGGCCAACATCGCCTGGGCGAGGCGACCCGTCGCATCCGCCGCGATACGGCGATGGGGCAACGCCTCTCGCCCGGCATGGCCCGCAGTGCGTGTTTCCCGGCGATTGCCGTCCAGATGGCGCTGGTGGGAGAGGAGTCCGGCACACTCGACCGCCTCCTTACAAAAGCCGCCGAAGCGCTCGAGTCGGCAGTCGAGGCGTCGGTCGAGCAGATGACGACTTTGCTGGAACCGGCCATCATGCTCATCCTGGGTGTGGTTATGGGTGGCGTCATCGTCGCGCTCTATCTGCCGGTGTTCCGGCTCGGTTCGACCATCGCATGACCGCCGAATTGCTCTTCGCCGGACTCATCGGCCTGGTCGTCGGCAGCTTTCTCTGCCTGGTGGCGCACCGCTTGCCGGTCATGCTCGAGCGCGCTTGGGCGGCCGACGCCGCCCAAGCCGGACCCGGGGGTGAGGCCTCGACGGCGGGCGCAGTGGCGACAGCGCCTTACAACCTGCTGCGACCGCCTTCGCACTGCCCGGCCTGCCACCATCGGCTCGGGATACACGAGAACCTTCCGCTGATTTCCTGGCTGCTGCAGGGTGGCCGCTGCCGGGCGTGCAATGCCGCCATCGGCTGGCGCGAACCTCTGATGGAGGCGACGGCGGCTGGCCTTGCCATGCTCGCCGTCTGGCGATTCGGCATCGGCTGGAGTGCCGGGCTGGCTGCAGTATTTCTGTGGTCGCTGCTGCTACTCTCGACTATCGACCTGCAACGCGGCTGGCTGCCCGACGAGTTGACCCAGCCTTTGCTCTGGCTGGGCTTGCTCGCCAACCTCGATGGCCGCTATACGCCGATCGAAGACGCCGTCATCGGCGCCGCAGCCGGCTACCTTGGTTTGTGGATCGTCTACTGGGCGTTTCGGCTGAGTACTGGACGCGAGGGCATGGGCATCGGTGATCTGCACCTGCTGGCGGCGATCGGCGCGTGGGTGGGATGGCAAACGCTGCCGGGGTTGGTACTGTTCGCCGCTGTCATCGGCCTGGCCTGGGCAGGCTGGTCGATCTGGGCCTTGCGCCGGCCCTCTAGCCAGCCGATGCCGTTCGGGCCCATGCTGTCGATCGGCGGTGTGCTCGCACTCGTTCAGCCAGACCTGCTGATCGAGCCCTTCGTCTACGGCTGGCCACTCTGACCGGCACCCTCACGGCATGCAGAAGATCCCCTTGGTTGTCGGCTTGACGGGTGGCATCGGCAGCGGCAAAAGTCTCGTCGCCAAAGCTTTTATGGCGCTGGGCGTTCCGGTGATCTGTACCGACGCGATCGCGCGGGCGCAGGTCGAGCCTGGTCAGCCGGCCTTGACGGAGGTGGTGGCGCGCTTTGGTGCTGGCATCCTCCTGCCGGGCGGTGGGCTCGACCGCGCCGCGATGCGGCAGCGGGTGTTCGCCGATCCTGAGAGCCGGAGCGCGCTTGAGGCGATCCTTCATCCGCGCATCCGCGCCGAGGTCGAGGCTCGCATCAGCACCGCGACCACGGCCTATATCGTGGTGGACATCCCCTTGCTGGCCGAGGCTGGCGACAGCTACCGCCCGCTGCTCGACCGCGTCCTCGTGGTCGAGTGCGATGCGGCCACCCGCCGGCAGCGCGTCATGCTGCGGGATGGCACCACTGCCGAGCAGGTCGACGCCATGATGGCAGCGCAAGTGGCAGATGATGCGCGCCGCTCCATTGCAGACGATGTGCTGATCAATCAAGGCTCTTTGGAGGAAGTCGCCGACCGCGTCTCGGCGCTCGACCGCAGCTACCGGATGATCGCCGCACAAAGGCGCCCCAGAGAGTGACCTTGCCAAACAGCGCAGCCACCTCGTATTCGCTTCAGGCCTCAAAGACGCCCTCAAACACGGCGTTCGCCGGGCCGGTCATGAACACCGGCTCAGAAGGCCCCGCCCACGCGATGTCGAGGCGGCCACCTCGCGTCTGCACCGCCACGGGCGATACCAGCAAGCCACGCAGGATGCCGGCCACCACGGCCGCGCAAGCGCCCGTGCCGCAGGCCAGCGTCTCGCCAGCACCACGTTCGAACACGCGCAGACGGATCTGATGCGCATCGACCACCTGCAGGTAACCCGCATTCACCCGCTGCGGAAAGCGCGAGTGCGACTCGATCAGCGGCCCCTCTGCAGCGACCGGCGCGGCTTCGACCTCAGCCACCACCTGGACGGCATGCGGGTTGCCCATTGAGACGGCAGTGATGTAGCGCGTCGTCCCGGCCACTTCGAGCGCCTGAAGAACCGCGTCCGAATCCGAAATGAAGGGGATCTCAACCGGACTCAAGCGCGGCGCACCCATGTCCACTGTCACCCGGCCGTCGTCTTCCAGCCGGGGCCGGATCACGCCGCTCTTGGTACGCACACGGATCTCGCGGCGGTCGGTGAGGCCGGAATCCACCACGAAGCGCGCGAAGCACCGCGCACCGTTGCCACACTGCTCCACCTCGCCGCCGTCGGCATTGAAGATTCGATAGACGAAATCGATGTCAGGACCGACGGCCGGCTCGACCACCAGCACCTGGTCGCAGCCGATTCCAAAGCGCCGGTCGGCCAGTCGCCGCGCCAGTTCAGGCGTCATCTGAACGGGCTGGCGCACGGCGTCGACCATCACGAAGTCGTTGCCGAGGCCCTGCATCTTGGTGAACTTGAATCCCATGGCCGCGATTGTAGGGCGCCGTTGGATGGCGGTTGCTGTTCTGCGGCTCCTGCTCTAGCGAGCCGAGCCGAATTGCGGTGGAGAGGGCAAGGCTACTCGTGGTGGCGGGCGTGGCCTCCGTTGGTCGAGTGGCGGGCGGGTCTTCCATCGGGACACTCTTCGCGCTCCTGCTCGCTGCGCAGATAAGTCGCAGCGAAGAGCTTTCCCGATGCGCCCCGCCAGCGACGGTGGCTGTTGTGGCGGGCCGGGAGAGCAGCAACCACAACCTCGACTGGGCCGCCCCCGCCACCTGCTTCCCGTCGCTATAATCGACTCACCGCCGAGTTAATCAGGACAACTTGCAGGGCGGCCGGCCGGACCCAGTCCGTGATATCGGGAATCTGCTAAAGCGTCGCCTGCTCCGATCCCCGGGCTGGCCGTCGCCGGCCAACGGGGATTTTTATTGTGCGGCCACACCGCAACAGGAGCAGCAGTGAGCGATTACCTTTTTACCTCGGAGTCGGTCTCCGAGGGCCATCCGGACAAGGTCGCCGACCAGATCTCGGATGCCATTCTTGACGCCATCCTTGAGCAGGACCCGGTCTCGCGCGTCGCCGCCGAGACGCTGACCAATACCGGCCTCGTGGTGCTCGCCGGCGAGATCACCACGCAAGCCAATGTCGACTACATCGAGGTGGCGCGCGAGACCATCAAGCACATCGGTTACGACGACACCGACTACGGCATCGACCACAAAGGCTGCGCCGTACTGGTGGCCTACGACAAGCAGAGCAACGACATCGCCCAGGGTGTCGATCGGGCCTCTGACGACTACCTCAACCTTGGCGCCGGTGACCAGGGTCTGATGTTCGGCTATGCCTGTTCCGAAACCCCGGTCCTGATGCCTGCCGCCATCTACTACGCACACCGGCTGGTCGAGCGTCAGGCCATGCTGCGCAAGGACGGGCGCCTGCCCTTCCTTCGCCCGGACGCCAAGAGCCAGGTCACGCTGCGCTATGTCGATGGCGTGCCGG
Source organism: Betaproteobacteria bacterium (assembly GCA_009923755.1). GTDB lineage: Bacteria > Pseudomonadota > Gammaproteobacteria > Burkholderiales > UBA3065 > UBA3065. Next base: position 25,250 of record RFSW01000008.1, read on the forward strand.
TGAGCGTGGACACCGTGGTGCTCTCCAGTCAGCACGCCCCGGAGATGTCAGATGGCCCGACCATGAAGCCGGCCTTCATCGAGGCGGTGATGGAGGAGATCATCAAGCCGGTGCTACCCAAGGAATGGCTCACCACCGACACCAAGTACCTGATCAACCCCACCGGGCGCTTTGTCATCGGCGGGCCGCAGGGTGACTGCGGGCTGACCGGCCGCAAGATCATCGTCGACACCTACGGCGGTGCCTGTCCGCACGGCGGTGGCGCCTTCTCCGGTAAGGATCCCACCAAAGTGGACCGCTCGGCCGCCTATGCCGCGCGCTATGTTGCCAAGAACGTGGTCGCCGCCGGACTCGCCACTCAGTGCCAGATTCAGGTGGCTTACGCCATCGGCGTGGCGCGCCCGATGAACGTCACGGTCAACACTTTTGGCACTGGCAAAGTCAGTGACGAGCGCATCGCCGAGTTGGTGAATACTCACTTCGACCTGCGCCCGAAGGGCATCATCCAGATGCTCGACCTGCAACGGCCGGTCTACCGCAAGACCGCGGCCTACGGGCACTTTGGCCGCGAGGAGCCGGAGTTCACTTGGGAGCAGACGGACAAGGCTGCATCGCTGCGTTCCTCGGCAGGCCTCTAGGCCAGTCACGCGACCCGCCCTCGAGCGGGCTCGAGGGCGAGGCTCGTCATACGTATCGTGCACGGGTCTGCGAGAATCCGCGCATTCGCCTCCTGACCGAGACACCGTGCCGACCCCCGCCTACTCAGCCCTTCGCAATCATCGCTCACGGTCTCGTGGTTGGCGGGGCGGCGCGGTCGCGCTTGCCTTGGCCACCACTCTGCTCGCCTGTTCGCGTACGCCCGCGCCGGACGCCAAGGGCGGCAAGGACTCCGACAAGCCGGTCCCGGTCGCCGTCCTGACCGTGCAACCCGGCACCAGCGTGCAAACGCTAGAGGCAGTCGGCCAGGCCGAAGGCCAACGCGAGGTGGAGGTGCGCGCGCGTGTGGGCGGCATCTTGCTGCAGCGCGTCTACACCGAGGGCAGTCCGGTGCGCGCCGGCGAGACGCTGTTCCGCATCGATCCGTCGCCATTCGAAAATGCACTGGCCCGAGCCGAGGCGCAACTCGCCGAGGTCGAAGCGCGTCTTGCACAAGCCGAGCGCGAAGCGGACCGGTCAGCGCGGCTGGCCGAGCAGAACGCGATCGGCCGCAAAGAGGCCGACGATGCCGCCTCCGCCCTCGCTCTGGTGCGCGCCCAGCGGCAGACCGCACAAGCAGCGGCGCGACAGGCGCGTCTCGACCTCTCATGGACGCGCATCGAAGCGCCGGTGAGCGGCATCAGCGGTCGCGCCCGCTACTCCGAGGGCTCGCTGATCAGCGCCAGCGGGGGCGACGCGCTCACCGTGATCACCCAGAACGACCCGATCTGGGTGCGCTTCAGCTTGCCGGATGCCGAGCATGCGCGCTTGACCCGCGATGGCGGTGTGCGCAGCGTGCGCAAGGTCGAGGCCGTGCTCGCCGACGGTAAGCTCCATGCCACACCCGGTCGACTCAACTTTGCTGCGAGCCAGGTCGATGCGCGCACCGCCAGCGTGACCTTGCGCGCGGCGTTCGCCAACCCCGACAGCGCGATCCTTCCCGGTCAATTCATCCGCATCAGGCTGGTCACCGGCGAACGCAGCGGCGTCTTTCTTGTGCCGCAATCGGCCGTTCTACAGAACGACAAAGGGCGTTTTGTCTACCTGCTCGAAGAGGGCGGCAAATCGCGCAAGCAACCGATCGTCACGGCGGGCTGGGACGGCAAGGGCAACTGGGTGGTCACCGAGGGCCTGCAGCCGGGCAGCCGGGTCGTGCTCGACAACCTGCTCCGCATCAAGCCGGACAGCCGGCTGGAGATGGTCGACAAAGCGGCGCCCAAAGCAGCCCGCGACACCCCCGCGGCCGACGGCTCGACCTCCGCGGCCAGTCCCGCTCGACAAGGCCGCTGAGAAATGGACAGCCGGTACTTCATCGACCGGCCGGTGTTCGCCATCGTCATCGGGCTGGTGTTGGTCGCGGCCGGCCTGATCGCGCTGCCGCAGTTGCCGGTCTCCGAATACCCCGAAGTGGCACCGCCCTCGGTGCAGGTGCAGGCGACCTACCCCGGTGCCAGCGCCGACACCATCGCCCGCACGGTGGCGGGTCCCATCGAAGAGCAACTCAACGGCGTCGAAGGCCTGCTCTACTTCAACTCGCAGTCGGCGTCCAACGGCACCCTGCAGACCAACGTCACCTTCGAAACCGGCACAGACGCCGATCAGGCGGCGATCAACGTCAGCAACCGCATCCAGTCCGCGCTTCCGCGCCTGCCCGAGGAGGTGCGGCGGCAAGGCGTGACGGTGACCAAGCGCTCCAACGATCTGCTGATGGTGCTGTCTTTGCGCTCACCACAGAAGTCGCGCGACACCCTGTTCCTCTCCAACTACGCGCGTATCAACGTGGTCGACGAGGTCAAGCGCATCCCCGGCGTGGGCGATGCGACCGTCGTCGGCGCCCGTGATTACTCGATGCGCATCTGGCTGCAACCCGACCGCTTGGCGCAACTCGGCCTCACCACAGCCGAAGTCATCGCGGCGGTGCGCGCACAAAACAACCAGTACGCAGCGGGCAAGGTCGGTCAGGAGCCCGCGCCAGCCGGGCAGCAGCTGGTCTACACCGTCACCACTGGCGGACGCCTCCTCGAGGCCGAAGCGTTCGCCGAGATCGTGGTGCGGGCTGCGGGCAATGGCGGCATCCTGCGCCTCAAGGATGTGGCGCGCATCGAACTCGGCGCGCAGACCTATGACCAGTCAAGCGGCATGGATGCCGGCCCGGCGACGCTGATCCGCGTCTTTCTGCGCCCCGGGGCCAATGCCCTCGATGTGGCGACCCGCGTGCGTCAGCGGCTCACCGAGTTGTCGACAAACTTTCCGGCCGATGTCGAAGCGACTGTCCCGTTCGACACCACGGCGGTCGTCACCGCCTCGATCGAGAAGGTGGTGCTGACCCTGCTCGAAGCGGCGCTGCTTGTCGTCGCGGTGGTCTACCTGTTTTTGCAGAACTGGCGCGCCACGCTCATTCCGGTGCTGGCAGTGCCGGTGTCGCTGATCGGCACACTCGCCGGCCTCTACCTGCTCGGTCTCTCGCTCAATCAGTTCTCGCTGTTCGCCATGGTGTTGGTGATCGGCATCGTCGTCGACGACGCCATCGTCGTGCTGGAAAACGTCGAGCGGCTGATGCGCACCCGCGGACTCAACGCCCACGAAGCCTCGATCGAGGCGATGCGCGAGGTGTCGGGAGCGTTGGTGGCGATCGTCCTCGTGCTCACCGCGGTGTTCGTGCCGATCGCCTTCGTTGGCGGCATCGCAGGCGCACTCTACAAGCAGTTCGCCATCACGGTAGCGATCGCGGTGGTGCTCTCGGGAGTGGTCGCGCTGACCCTTACGCCGGCCCTTTGCGCGCGCTTGCTGGATGGCGGACACGGCCAACCGCCGCGGCTGTTCGCCCCGTTCAATCGCGGCTTCCAGCGACTCACCGGGGCCTACGCCGACGTCGTCACCACCCTGTTGCGGCGCGGCGTACTCGGCATGGTGCTGTTCGGCGTTCTGTTGGCCAGCGACGTCTGGCTGTTCCGCCAGATGCCGACGGCTTTCGTACCGGCCGAAGATCGCGGATTCATCGTCGGCAGCCTGACGTTGCCGGACGCCGCCAGCCTCGGTCGCACCACTGCGTACTCGAATACGGTGGTGGAAAGACTGCGGCAAAACCCCGAAGTCGCGCACATCAACCAGTTCATGGGCCTGGATTTCATTGGTGGTGGCAGCCAGACCAACGTCGGCACTTTGTTCGTGGTGCTCGATCACTGGGACGAACGACCCGGGCTCAAAGCCATCGACCTCGTCAAGACCTACACCAAACAGATCTCGGGGCTGCGCGAAGGAACCGTGCGTTTCAACAACCCGCCACCGATCCGTGGCCTTGGCACCGCCGGCGGTTTCGAAGCCTTTGTCCAAAGCCGGGCCAGCAACGAGCCACAGGCACTGGCGAAGGTGATGTCGGGTTTCACCGACGCGCTGAAAGCCGATCCGCTGCTCACCGATATCCGCACCACGTTCAAACCGGCGCTGGCACAACTGCGCGTTGAGGTCGATCGTGAAAAGGCCTTGTCGCTCGGCGTCGGTCTTGACGACCTCTATGCCACCCTGCAAGCCACCATCGGTACGCTGTACGTGAACGACTTCAACCGCTCAGGGCGCACCTTTCGGGTGCAGGTGCAGTCAGAGGCCGACTACCGCAGCCGTCCCGAGGACATCGGCCGCGCCTACGTCCGCGGCGCCGCGGGTGCGATGGTCCCGCTGGCCGCTCTGATCACCGTCACACCGACGGTCGGGCCAGAACTGCTCGAGCGCTTCGACGGCTTTCTCAGCGCCAAAGTGCTCGGTGCCGGCATTCCTGGCAGCAGCAGTGGCGAGGTCATCCGACGGGTCGAAGAGATCGCCGCCCAGAACCTCCCCGAGGGCTACTCGCTGGCATGGACCGGGCAGGCCTTCCAGGAGAAACGCACCGGCAACGCTGCGCTGGTGGCAGCCGGCTTCGCGGTGGTGATGGTCTTGCTGATCCTGGCGGCGCAATTCGAGCGCTGGTCGCTGCCACTGGCAGTCGTGATGTCGGTGCCATTCGCCCTGCTCGGCGCACTGCTTGCCATCCGCCTACGCGATATGCCGGGCGACATCTACTTCAACATCGGGCTGGTCGTGCTGGTCGGCCTGTCGGCTAAGAACGCCATCCTCATCCTCGAGTTTGCCGCGCAGAAGCTCTCGGTCGGCTTATCCGTGACCGAGGCTGCGCTGGAAGCGGCGCGCCAGCGTTTCCGCCCGATCGTGATGACGTCGATGGCGTTCATGCTTGGTGTGGCGCCACTGCTGTTTGCCGAGGGCGCCGGTGCCGGTGCGCGGCAATCGATGGGCACCGGGGTGTTTGGCGGGATGCTGTTGGCGACCGTGGTCGCCCCGCTGTTCGTACCCCTGTTCTTCCGCCTGCTGACCCGGTCGCGCATCGACCCGACGGTGGGCGCCGCGTTACGCGAGGTGGGCGGACCATGAAGCCCCGGACCCTGCCCCTGCTGATGTTGGGCCGCATGGCTTGTTTGCCTGTCCTCGCCGCACTGACGGGTGCGCTGGCTGCCTGCACGCCGCTCAAGCCGTTTGAAGCGCCCGACACGCGCCTGCCCGACAGTTTCTCCGTGCTGCCAGCCGACACCGATACCCGGCAAGCCGGCGAGCGCTGGTGGGCTTTGATCAACGACCCAGAACTACCACAACTGGTCGAGCTCGCACTGCGCAACAACCGCGACCTGCGCCGCGCGGTGGCCCGCATCGACGAAGCGGATGCGGTGCTGCGCCTCAACGGCGCGGCGCTGCTGCCGCAACTCAACATCGAATCGGCTGCGGCGCGTAATCGCGTGACGGAGATCGGCGCCGTGCCTCTGCCGGCCAATGCCCCGACCTACCGCGCCGACCAGCGTCTGGCACTGACCACCAGCTATGAGGTGGACGTCTGGAACCGATTGCGCACCACGCGTGAAGCTTCGCGCGCAACCCTGCTTGCCGCCCGCGAGGCCGCCGATGCAGTAGCCATGACACTGGCGGGCACGGTGGCACAGACGGTCGTCAGCCTGCGTGCGACCGACCTCTCGCTCGACCTGACGCGCAAGACGCTGGCCAGCCGCGAGGAGAGCCTGCGCCTGATCCGCATTCGCCGTGCCGAAGGCGTGGGCAGTGAACTCGAGGCGCAGCAAGCGCAGGCCGCGCTGGAAAATCTGCGGGCGCAAAAACTGCAACTCGAGCGCAATCGCGGCCTCCTGCAGAACCAACTCGCCCTGCTGTGTGGCGACCCTTCGCTGCAGTTGGCTGCGCTGCCCGGCGCTGCGATGCCGGAGGCGCCCGTGCCACCCGCTGGTCTGCCCTCGGCGCTCCTGCAAAACCGCCCCGATGTGCGCGCTGCCGAGGCGCAGATGCGTGCCGCCCGGCTGCAGACCGAGGCGGTTCGCGCCGCGCGCTTCCCGCTCATCACGCTCACCGGCACGTTCGGCCAACAGAGCGGCGAGCTCGCCGATCTGCTCAGCGCACCAGGGCGCATCTGGACGCTGGCCGCCGGCCTTGCTGCACCGCTGTTCGATGCTGGGCGCGCCGAGGCCCGCACCAGGCAAGCCCGCGCTCAAGCCATGCAAGCGCAGATCGCCTACGAGACCGCGGTGTTGACGGCATTCCGCGAGGCCAGTGATGCTCTGCTCAGCCTCGAACAGAACCACCAGATCGAGGCGGCCCAAGCGGCCCAGCGAGATGCCAGCACCGCTGCCGCAGCTTTGGCGCGCCTGCGTTATGAGGGCGGCTATTCCGGTTGGCTCGAAGTCCTCGACGCCGAGCGCAGCGCCAACGGCGCCGAACAAGCCTGGGTGACGGCTCGGCAGAATCGCATCGCCTCCACCATAGACCTGCTCAAGGCACTGGGTACCGGCTGGCCGGCCGAACGCCCTCGATGAGCGGCGATGCATACGCACACCGGCGCCAGGTAGCGGGGGCTGGCCACCAGCCGAGGAACCCATGGGCAGGAAAAAGAGCGTCGCATGCAACTGGACAGCGCCCGCGATTGTCCTAAAATCCGATTCGTTTCCGAGGAGCGCTGCGAGGCTACAGGCCCCAGGCTCGGGCACCGCGACAGCGGAGAACGGCGCTCACCCCAATCGACACCCGCACTTGCGGGATATTCGACAACCCGTGCCGGGCACGGGCAGAGGGTGAGTCCACCGCCTGCCTCCCGGCCACCGTTCGAGGAGTTGTTATGAACGCTGTGGCTGACCTGAAGAATGATTTTGCGATTGCTGACATCTCCCTGGCCGAATGGGGCCGCAAGGAGATCAAGATCGCTGAGACCGAAATGCCTGGCCTGATGGCTATCCGCGAGGAGTTCGCCGCCAGCCAACCGCTCAAGGGCGCGCGCATCACCGGTTCGCTGCACATGACCATCCAGACCGCCGTGCTGGTCGAGACGCTGCAAGCCCTCGGCGCACAGGTGCGCTGGGCCTCCTGCAACATCTTCTCGACGCAGGACCACGCTGCGGCCGCGCTGGCGTTCAAGGGCACGCCGGTTTACGCCTACAAGGGCGAGTCCCTAGCCGACTATTGGGAATTCACCCACGCCATCTTCGAGTTCGGCGCCAAGGGCACCCCGGGCGAAGGCCCGAACATGATCCTCGACGACGGCGGTGA
>RFSW01000071.1 GCA_009923755.1 Betaproteobacteria bacterium
GCCAGTGCCAGTGCCTGCGGCGACCATATCGATGCCGCGCGCGAGATCGCCAAGGCTGCGCGGGTAGCCGGAGGCGCCTTGCTGCCGGGCGATGCCGCCCTCTTCGGCCGCCTTGCGGTGGGCGTCGATAGCCGTGCGGATCTGCCGCAGGGCGTCGCGCAGCTGCGATTCCTGGCTGCGTTGGCGGAGCCAGTCGGAGAGCGGCACGGCCGAGAGTGCGAGCACCCCCATGATGGCGACCGCCACCATCAGCTCGATGTAGGTAAAGCCGGTACGCGGTCTTGTCCGGGGGCTGGGGCGCCTGGCTCCGGCGGACATGATCGGCCTTTAGCGTACCGGCGTGCCGGTGGGGGCGACGGTCTCAGCGGGTTGAGGTGGGCTTGCAGCATCGCTGGTGCCTTGGAGTACCGCGCTCGGGTCTTGCGGCAGCTCATCGATCGGTAGCAGCCCGCCCGGGAAGCCACTGCCGGCAAGTTCCGGTGCTGCATCGAAGCGGGTGTCGGCCCGCGCCGGTAGGCTGATGTTGCGTAGCACGCGGGGTGTGATGAGCAGCACCACCTCGGTCTTCTCACGGGTGCTGCCGTCGCCGCCATCCGTGGCAAACAGGCGGCCGATCAGCGGCAGGCCTGCGAGGCCGGGGATCTTCTCGCGCGAGCGCCGGTCCTCGTCTTGGATGAGGCCGGCGATCACTTGCGTCTCGCCATCTTTTAGCCGCAGGCTGGTCTCGGTGTTGCGGGTGCCGACCCGGTAGGCCACGGTGCCCGAGCCCGACACGGTGCCGTCGCTGTTACGGGTATTGAGCGTCACCGTCTCCTTGATATTCGATGCCTCGAGACGAACACCCAGAGACACGTCGCCGTCGAGATGAACCGCCGGTTCGACATCGAGCTTGAGGCCGACGTCGAGGTAGGAGACGGCCCCCGAGATGACGCCAGTGGAGGTGGCATTGGAGGTGATCACCGGCACCTTCTCGCCGATGTGGATGCGTGCTTTGCTGCGGTTCTTGACGCGGATGCGCGGGTTGGCCAGCAGATCGGCGAAGGCGTCGCGTTGCCGCAGATTGAAGATCAACGCCGGATTGGCGATGAAGGCGCGGAAGGGCCCATTTGAGCCCAAGCTCGGCGGCGCATCCGGACTGGTGGCGCTGGTATTAGGCACACCGATCGACACGCTGCGCGGTGCCTCGATACCGAGTTTTTGAAGCTTGGCCCGCGACACCTCGAGCACCTCGACCTCAAGCATGACCTCAGGCTCCGGCACGTCCTGCAGCAATACCAGCCGCTCCGCCATCTGCACCACCTCCGGCGTGTCGCGCAGGATGACAAGGTTGAGTTTGTCGTCGCTGAATACATCGCGGATACGGAAGGTGTTGCGCAGCGCCGTGGCGATGTCCTTGGCGACCGTGTTGCTGATGTGGAACACCCGTACCACGCGGTCGGCGTAAGCACGCGACTTGGCAGCGTTGCGCGGGTAGACCAACACCGACTTGGGGCCGAGCGTCTTGTAATCCAACTGCGCCGAGAGCGTGAGGATGCGCAGCGCGTCGGCGACCGGGATGTCGCGCAACATCACTGTGATCGGCTGGCTCTGGCGCACATCGCGATCGAACGCCACTTGCAGTCCGGTGCTCAGTGCCAGCGCCTCGAACGCCTGCTTGATCGGGGCATCGCGAAACTGCAGGGTCACCGGCTTGTTTCCGAGGTCAAGCCCACGTGAGACGACGGCTTGTGCCTCGCGCAACTCGCTGATCTGCCGCATCACGCGCCGTGCGTCGGACATCTCCGGAACGCGGTCGAGTGCGCTCTTGACGAGGGCTGCTGCGCCATCGATGTCGCCGCCTTGCAGACGCTGGCGCGCCTGAGCCACTGCCGCAGTGGCGGCGGCACGGTCATCGAGCCGGCGCAGCGCCTCGCTCACGCGTGGCTGGCCGGGATCGACGCGAGTGGCGCGCTCGAGCGCCGCCCGTGCGGCGGAATCTTCGCCCTGCTCGCTGGCTGCAGCCGCCTCGGCCAGCAACTCGTCGACGGCCTGTTGGCGCAGCCTGATGGCAGCGGTGCGGTCAGCGGCGGAGGTTTTGTTGCCGCGGGCCTCGAGGTCGGCGATGGCGCTCTCGTAGTCGCCCTTGGCGACCAGCGGCTGCACTTTTGCGAGCGGGTCGACCGGGGCGCAAGAGGCCAGCCAGAGCGCGAGTACTGGCACCAACAGTCTGAGTGAGGCTTGCGCGGGCGCAAGCTGCAGCCCACGGCAATCGTACCGAACCACCGCGGGCGTGCCGCGTTGTTCCGTGGGATGCCGGGACATCATGTCTCGATTCACTTGGCAGGCGCCTTGAATGGGATGAGGGCGGTTTGGCCGAGCGGCAAGTATGTCAAAACCACTCCCTCACTGCCGACGGCATCGACCTGCCAGCCCCCCGGGAGACGGTCGCCCGCACTCACCGTCAGGGTTCGGCCGGCATGAGAGATAAAGGCCACTGCTTCGCCATCGCGTTCGAGCTGCCCGAACATACGGAAGGGCGGTGCTGGTGGCGAATCCGCCAGGCTGCCCGTGGATGACGGCCTCTCGGCCTGCGGACGCCGGGTGCTGCGCTGGGGCGTGCCATCAACAGTGTGCGCGGTGCCGGCTTGGGGCGGCCGCGCCACTGGCATCTCCGGCGCGGCTGGCCAGTCGCGCAGGTCTGGCATCGGTGCCAGAGCGGCTACCGTTGCGCCATCGTCGTCAGGGCGCTCGGGCGCCAGCCAAGCGGCCACCAAGGTGGCAAGCAAAGCCGCCGCAAGCAGGCGCTGCCGGCTTGCCGGACTCATGCGGCGTCCCGCAGGAACAGGCGGCCGCGCACCTCGGCGCGCCACCTGCCACCATCGCGCTCGATGCTCAGATGATCGATGGCCAACCAAGGTGCCTCGCGTTGCAGACCGGCGACAAAGCCGCGTATGCCCTCCGGGGACCCGTGCAGGGGCAGCCGCACCGCGATCATGGCAAGTTCGCCCGGCATCGGCGATTCGGCGTTGCGGTACTCACCACTCTCGATGGTCAAGCCGAGCTCATCGGCCAGAGCGCCGATCGCAGCGATCTGCGCGGCGCGTTCGCTGATCGCCGGGAAGCGTGACAGCCGCTCTTGCAGGCCTGCACCCTGCGCCTCGAGGCGCGCCTGTGCCGAGGGCGCCGCGGGGGCGCCGACCTCGACGGTCCCCGACGAGGCGCCCTGTGTGATCTGGCTGACGATCAGCAGGGCCCCGATCAGGCCGGCGGCGATGCCGAACAGCCCAACGGGGTGCCAGCCGGCCTGAGCCAACGACGGCGCCGCTAACCGATCGCGGTTCTTCGGGCTGCTGTGGTTCATCGCAGCGCGACCTCGACCTGGACGCGGACCCCGTCGCCAGTGGACTCGTGACGGGAGATCTGGGTGTGGGCGGCCCCGGACAGCGCGCCCAAAGCGTCGGCAAATGCGCTCGCCTGCGTCAGTCCGGTGGCTGTGACGACGAGCTCGAGTCGACCGGCGGCAGGTTCGCCATCCAGCCGCTCGAGGCGGATATCTGCTCCGGTCAGCGCCACGCTGCGTTCGAGCCAGTGCGACCAAGGTTGCGAGACGTCGGCCAGTACCCGGTTGAGCCGCTGAGTGCGTTCGACAGCTGACTGCCACGCGGCGGCATCGATACGGTCGTGCGCCACGACGGCTACAGAAGACTCCGCCGACTGCCAGACCATCACCCCGCCGCTGGCCAGCAGCAGAGCGCCGAGCCCGGCGGCGAGCCAGTCGCGCCGGCTGGGGTGCCTTCCGGCCCAGGGGTCGATACCGCGCAGATCGATGCGCATGTTCATAACCGCGTCAGCCAATGTCGCGGCCCATCGTCGTAACGAACACTCCCGCCACCGCTTGCCGTGGTGGCTTGAGGTGTCGCGGGCGCACGCCAGCTGCTGATCAAGCCAGCGAGGCGCCCGCCCGACAGCGTGATGACCGTCTCGCGTGAGCCCTCGATCACAGTGATTCGACCATCGGCCGGAAGGTCCTTGCTCTGCAGGGCAAGCGCGGTCGCCGGCAGACAGGCGCGCGCGCGGATGCGGTGATCGGCCAACTTGCCCTCGAGCGCGGTCAGCAGGTCGTGGCGCATCGCAGTAGCCAGGCGCACCGTACCGCTGCCTTCGACACCAAGCCACCAGTCGTTCACATCATCGAGCCGCGCCTGCCAGCGCTGCCGGAGCAGGGCGTGCTGTTCGGCATTGGCGAGGCGTTGTTGCGGCCACGGCAGTGCGGCCACACGCATGTAGTGGGATCCGAGCGCCATGCGCAGGCCATCGCCGGGCCGTGCGCGGCCGTCGAGCACTGCAGCAAGCGCGTGCACCAGCGCCAACGGTTCCGGGCCGGAGATGCTCTGCGTCCCGGCATCGATGCCGCTTCGGCCGCGCCGCTGCCAAGCCAGAGTGTCGCCATCGCAGGCGATGCGCCAATCAGCCATCGGTGACGCGTTCCACTTCGTCAAAGCTCGTCCGGCCTGCCAGCGCCAGTGCCAGCGCCGCCTCGCGCAAGCTGCGGGTGCCGCGTGCGCGTGCCATCTGCTTGAGTTGCGTCGGAGACCCGCGCGCTGAGATGGTCTCGCGCAGTTCGTCGTCTACCTCGAGCGTCTGTGCCACGGCGTGGCGTCCGGCGTGGCCAGTGCCGCGGCACTCGGCGCAGCCGCGTCCGGCTTGCGGTGCACAGTTTTGCGGTGACCCGCCAAGCTGCTCAGCCTCTCCCATCAGGCGCGAAGGGACTGCCACCGGCGCAGCGCAGTTTGGGCAGACCCCGCGCAGCAACCGCTGCGCGACGATTCCGTTGAGCGCGTTGACGAAGTTGTGCGCGTCGACACCGAGTTGCAAGAAGCGTCCGAGCACGGCGTAGACGTCATTGGCGTGCACTGAAGAGAATACCGAGTGGCCGGTGAGCGCGGCCTGCACCGCGATCTGAGCGGTCTCCTCGTCACGGATCTCGCCGACCATGATGCGGTCCGGGTCGTGTCTCAGGATCGAGCGCAAGCCGCGAGCAAAGGTGAGTCCTTTGGCTTCGTTGACCGGGATCTGCAGCACGCCGGGTAACTGGTACTCGACCGGGTCTTCGATGGTGATGATCTTGTCCAGCCCGCGGTTGATCTCGGCCAGTGCGGCGTAGAGCGTGGTGGTCTTGCCGCTACCGGTGGGTCCGGTGACCAGCAACAGGCCATGCGGCCTGCGACTCATGGTGCGTATGAATCCGACCGCGGCGGTATCAAATCCGAGGGCATCCAGTCGCAGCGACCCCGCCTCGCCGGCCAGACGCTGTTTGTCGAGGATGCGCAGCACCACGTCCTCGCCATGGACGCTGGGCATCACCGAGACCCGCAGGTCGATGCGCCGACCCTCGGCAGCGATGGCGAGACGCCCGTCCTGCGGGATGCGCTGCTCGGCGATGTCGAGTTCGGCCAGCACCTTGATGCGCGAAACCATACGTCGTGCCAGCGCCTCGTTGTCGAGGTTACCAGCCGGCTCCAGCACGCCGTCGATGCGCAAACGCAGTTGCGCCCCGCCCGGCATCGCTTCAAAGTGGACATCGCTGGCACTGCTGCGCAGTGCCTGCAGCAGGATCTCGTTGAGCCGTGCCGCCGCATCACCAGCCGTGGCGGTCCCGGCACTGACCTCGAGCATCCGCGCGTCGTTCGCGAGCTCGGCGGCCATTGGGGCAACGGCGCTCCCGGGTGCTTGGCGCAGTGCCAGCAGGAGGTCGCGGACGTCGCTGGCGTCGGCCCGGCGCGCGACCACCGGGACGCTTGCCACGCCGTCCGCCCATGCCAGCAGTGCTTCGTCGGGCGCATGAGCGGTGACCAGTTCGGCATGGTCGGCGTGCTTGAACAGCAGACACTGTCGCGTCCAGGCGGCATCGAGATGACTTCGCATGAATGTCGCCATGCGCGCGGTCAAGGCCGTGCGGTCGAGGGGAGGGTCGGCTGCCGGAGGGTCAGCAAAGGCATCCGTGCGAAGGTTCATTGCAGCCCGCCAGCCAGGTCGAAGATCGGCAGATAAAGCAGCAGCACCACGCCACCGATGAGCAGGCCCAAGGCCAGCATCAGCAGCGGTTCAGCCACTCGGGCGATGCGCTCGACATCACGCGTGACCTCATCTTCATGAAAGTCGGCGACACGGGTGAGCATGGCGGCGAGTTGACCGCTGCCCTCGCCGGCCCGCAGCAGCCGGTTCGACAGCGGGGTGGCTAGCCCCACCTCGGCGAGTGCCAGTGACAGCGGATGCCCGGCTTGCAGAGCCCGCTTGAGCCGTTCGCCCGTCGCATCGTTCGCCCGGCTTGCCAGCGGAAGGGCCACGTCGAGTGCCGGGCTGAGCGGTATGCCGCCATCGAGGAGCAAGGCGAGTGCGCGGCAGAAGCGGGCGAGCTTTTGGCGCAGCAGCAGACTGCCGACCAAGGGCAGCTGTACGAGCCGGTCGGCGAGCGCGTGCCGTTGGCTGGCATCACCGGCCATCAGCGCGATGGCGGCGACCGCTGCGGCCAGCGTGATCAGCCACAGCAGCGGCTGCGCGGCCAGCGAGCCGGAGGCCTCGAACAGCAAACCGGTGGCCCAGGGCAGTTCGCGTCCGCTGTCGGCAATCAGCGAGGCGAAGCGCGGCACGACTGCCAGCAGCAGAAAGCCAGTCACCGCCAGGCCGACAGCGAGCACGAGTAATGGATAGAGCAGGGCGGTGATCAGGCGCCGTCGCAGTCCGTCGCTGCGACTGCGGTAGTCGCCGTAACGCAGCAGTGCGGCGCGCAGGTCGCCAGTGCGCTCGGCGGCGCGCACGCAGGCGCACAGCAGGTCGGGAAACTCGGTCGGAAAGCGTGCCAGCACGGCGGAGAGTGGTTCGCCGCCACGCAGATCGCGCAACAGCGCCGCCAGAAGCTCGCGCCGCGCGGGGGTCGGCTCGTTGTCGGCAAGCGCTTCCAGCGATTCGACAAGACCCAGTCCGGCGCCGAGCAGCGCCGCCAGTTGGGTGGTGAACAAGGGGGTATCGAAGCCAGCCCGACCCGAAGGCCACACGGGCCGCGCCGCCCGCGCACCGAGTGCGACGTAGCCTTCGGCATGCATTTGGTCGAGCGCTGCTGCAGCATCGGATGCGGTGACCCAGCGCTGCTCGATGCGCTGGTCACCTGTGAGGTAACGGACGCGGAAACGCATGGCCGGGGTCAGTAGGCTGTCAGGTCGGCTGCATCTTGCGCGCCGCCAGGCTGACCGTCTTTGCCGAGCGAGACGATCTCGAAGTCGTTACCGTCAGCGGGCGAACGGTAGCGGTAGGCGTTGCCCCACGGGTCCACTGGCACCGCCTGGCGCAGATAGGGGCCGCGCCAACCGACGACCCCGGGCGGGGCGGTCTGTAACGCAGCGAGACCTTCGCCGGTGGACGGAAAACGCCCGGTGTCGATGCGGAACTGTTCGATGCCCTGCGCAAGCGCGCGCATCTGTGCCCGCGCAGCCTGAACCTCTGAGCGGCCGAGCTGGGAGAAGTAGCGCGGCCCGACGTAGCTCGCGAGCAGACCGATGATGACCACCACCACCAGCAGCTCAAGCAGCGTGAAACCGGCTCTGATGCGCAACATTCGCTCCGTCTGCGGACGCGCCGAGGATACACGGGAATGCTGCACTTGACGGCGTCTCAACCGAGTCGCATAGTCGGTCTCGAGAAGTTCGAAAAACGACAATCGAAATCGCGCAGCCGGACATCCCGGCCGCCTTGTACGGGGGATAAGTCGATGGCTGATTTCAAGGCATTGCAAGCTGAGATGAGCAAGCACTCGGCCGATATGGGACTCAATCTCACCCGCGTGGTGATGAAAAATGCCGATGCGATGGTGAAGATGAATGTGTCGTTCGCCGAGAACACGGTCGAGCTGGCCCGCAAGAACATGGAGGCGCTGGCCGAAGCCCGCGACGTCAACGCTGTCATGGGTCTGTACCAGAACATGGTCAAGACGCTGGTCGAATCGGCGATGCGCTACGGCAGCTCGGTCTACGATGCCAATTCCAAGACGGCCGCCAACATCACCGACGTGGTGGAGCAGGGCATTAGCGGCATCGCCGAGCAGGTCACTACGGCGGTGGACGACATCGCCAGCCAGTCCGGTCAGACGCCGGTCGAGATGGTCGACGCGGTGAAGCACACGGCAGCCTCGGCGCGCGCGGCGTTCACCGAGATCACGCAGGTGGCGCGCAAGGTCACGCGGATGGCCGACGAGAACGTCGCCGCGGTGGCCAAGGCTGCCCACGACGCCATCGACAGCGGTCTGCGACACTAAGGCACCCGCCACACCACTCGCAAGCCGCGGCGTGCCGCGGCTTTTTTGTCGCCGCTTCGCCATCTGTACTGACTATACTGCGACCTCCCGCGCGGCGGCCGTCCAGCCGTTGGCCTTCCGGCCCCAGACCGCGGAAGACGGCCGGCCCATGTCGCGCCGGACACAGACCCACCGATTTGAAGAGGACCCCGACATGGCATCCATCCTGACTTCCCTTGGCCGCACCGTAGCCGCCGGTTTCATTTTGCTCATCCTGATCGTGCTTGCTGCCGGCAACGTCGATCTCGCCAGTGATGGCTGGCAGCGTTTTGCGCTGCGTTGGTTGCACGTGATGAGCGGCATCCTTTGGATCGGTCTGCTCTGGTACTTCAACTTCGTCCAGATTCCCTCGATGCCTAAGATCCCCGATGAGCACAAGCCGGCGATCGGCAAGGTCATCGCACCGACCGCGCTGTTCTGGTTCCGCTGGGCGGCCGCCGCCACTGTCGTGTTGGGTGTCCTCACCGCTGTCGTCAACGGCTACGCCCACCAGGCCTTTACGCTGCAACCAGGTGTCCAGGCCATCGGCATCGGCATGTGGCTCGCGCTGATCATGGCCTTCAACGTCTGGTTCATCATCTGGCCGAACCAGAAGAAAGCACTCGGCATCGTCGCCGTCGAGGCCGACGCCAAGGCCAAGGCAGCCCGCACAGCCATGCTCACCAGCCGCATCAATACCCTGCTGTCGGTCCCGATGCTGTACATGATGGTGGCGCAGCAGAACGGCGGCCTCTAAGCCGCTTCGCAGCACCGCAAAAAAGGCCGGGGGATCCCCGGCCTTTTTGTTTGGCCCGCGGCTCACACGGGTCGCGCGCTTGCGCTGCGTCAAGTTCGGCCGCTGTTGTCGTTGTAGCCCCCGGCCCATCCCGTCGACCATGCATCGCGGGGATGGCTATGCCGTCTCCGCAGTAGTTCAAACGACCACAGACAGGAGACAGCAATGACCTCAGCAGGCAGAAGGCTTCATCGGCAATCCGGCGTCACCATGATCGAGTACGCCCTGATCGCAGCACTGGTCGGCGTCGCGGCGATCATCGCGCTGACCGCGCTGGGCGGCAACATCAGCACCAAGTTCACCAGCATCGGGACCGCGGTCTCGAGCGCCGGAAC
Source organism: Betaproteobacteria bacterium (assembly GCA_009923755.1). GTDB lineage: Bacteria > Pseudomonadota > Gammaproteobacteria > Burkholderiales > UBA3065 > UBA3065. The sequence goes on from RFSW01000071.1 coordinate 9,437, forward strand.
CTGAGTTGCTGAGCCATGCGTAACGACCGCAAACATCCCGGACGGGGTGCGTGACATGCGCGCGCTCTCCGTCACCGCGATCGCCCTCCTGCTGGGTGCGGTCGTGTCGTTCTTCGTCGCTCGCGCCCTTGGGCGCGG
>RFSW01000072.1 GCA_009923755.1 Betaproteobacteria bacterium
GCAGCCAACCCGTTCCGGCCGTTCTGTAGCGAACGCTGTCGCCTAATCGACCTCGGTGCGTGGGCCAGCGAATCCTATCGGGTGCCGGTCGATGAAGCGTCGGACCCTGGCAGCAAGCTGTCAGACGCCGATGCCTGAGGCAAAAGCGCACTGATTCCCGCCAGGGTGGCCGCGAGGCTGCCGCGGTGCGTGTTGCGGAACCGGGTTCCCGCTTCAGCAACGGCCTGATGACGCGGAGCATCCGATAACAGCTCTGCGACGGCATCGGCCAGCCCAGCAGCATCCTCCACGCGGATCGCGGCGCCTCTCGCAACGGCGTCGCGCGTGAGTTGCAAAAAGTTAAAGGTATGCGGGCCGACCACCACAGGCTTTGCCTGAGCGAAAGGCTCGAGCAGGTTCTGTCCGCCCGTCTCGACCAGCGAGCCGCCCATGAACACCACGTCCGCGGTGGCGATGTAGGCCGCGAGCTCGCCCAAGGTATCGCCGATCCACACCGCGACCTCGGCGGCGACTGCGGCACCGGAGCCGCGCCGGGCATAGGTGAGCCCAGCGGCCTCCAGCGCCCGCTCGATCTCGCTGACGCGGTGGGGGTGACGCGGAACCCAGACCATCAGCGCGGTTGGCTCGCGCGCCATCAAGCGCTGATGCGCTTCGATCAAAGCGGTGTCCTCGCCCTCGCGCGTACTGGCCGCCAGCCAGACCGGCCGGGATGCCCCGCCCGACGCCGTCAAAGCGGCCTCCCATACGGTCCGCCATGCAAGACCGGCAGCGATCTGCCGCGGATCCGGCTCAGCATCCGATTTGAGATTGCCGGTGATCCGCACATCGACTGCACCGAGCCGGGACAACCGATCGGCATCAGCGTCGGTCTGTGCCAACACGCGCGTCAGCCCGACGAAGGCCGGCCGAAAAAGCGCCGTAAGTCGTCCGTAGCGGCGCGCCGAGCGCTCTGACAGTCGCGCATTGACGAGACAAAGCGGTACCCGCTGCGCCACGCAGGCCGCGATTAGATTCGGCCAGACCTCAGTCTCCATGAGCAGCCCAGCGGCAGGCCGCTGCTCTGCAAGGAACGTCGCCACGGCCCAGGGCAGGTCGTAGGGCAGATAGCCCCGCTGGATACGGTCGCCAAATAGGTCCTCGCTGGTCTGGCGGCCGGTCGGGGTGCCATGGGTCATAAGGATGCGCAAACCGGACGGGGCGGCGAGCAAGGCTTCGACCAGCGGCTGCGCGGCACGTGTCTCACCCACCGAGACGGCGTGGATCCAAACCAACGGCCGCCCAGGGGCCAGGGCGCGTGGTGCGGGCGAGTCGGGCGGCGCACCTGCCATGCGATAGCCATTCGGCAGGATGCCAAGAAAGCGCTCGCGCCAGTGGGCACGGTAACCGGGATGACGCCGGCCCCGCCACAGCAGTATGAGCGCCGCTGCAGGCAGCGCCACGGCCAGCAGCAGCGTGTAGAGCAGACGGGCGACAGGCATGTCGCGGCAGTGTAGCATCGGCGCCGGCTCGGCCTTTTCGGTCTGGCTCGCCTGTCCGGAGTGCTGTTTGGCGATCCGCCTTCTCCCCCTCCTCAGCTTCGAACGACTGCATCCGCGTTACTGGCCCGCATGGTCGAGCCTGCTCGGTCTGCGGCTTCTCGCCTTGCTGCCTTACCGGCTGTTGCTGCCGGTCGGTCGTTTGATCGGTCGGGTCCTCTACCACGCCTCGCCGCATCGACGCGACACCGCCCGCATCAACCTGCAACTTTGCTTTCCGCAGATGCCGAGCCCTGCGCGTGAGCGCCTGCTTTGCGGCCACTTCGAATCGCTTGGCATCGCCGTGTGCGAAACCGCAATGGCCTTCTTCTGGGGCGATCGCCGACTGGCGTCGCTGGCACACGTCGAGGGGCTTGATCATCTGCGCCATGCGCTTGCCCGCGGCAAAGGCGTGATTTTGCTGACCTGCCACATGACGCACTTGGAAGTGAGCGGTCACTTGCTCGCCCTGCAAGAACGTATCAGTCTTATGTATCGCTTACACAAGAATCCCTTGATGGACCGCGCGATCCGCGAATCGCGTGCCGCCCGCGCCTACGACACAGTCGAACGCAGCGACGTACGCGCGATGATCCGTGAACTCAAGCGCGGCCACGCCGTTTGGTACGCGCCGGACCAGAACTACGGTGGCACCACGCAAGTGATGTTCGTACCCTTCTTTGGCGTGCCCGCGCTGACCGTCACGACCACGGCCCGGCTCGCAGAGATGACGGGAGCGTCTGTGGTGCCATTCTTACCGGTGCGCCGGGCCGACGGCAGCGGCTACGATGTCCGCGTGCTGCCGGCGCTCGCCGATTTTCCGTCCGCAGACCTTGCGGCGGATACATTACGAATCAACCATCTGATCGAGGATGCGGTGCGCGCCTCGCCGGAGCAGTATCTCTGGGTGCACCGGCGCTTCAAGACCCGACCACCAGGCCAAGCCAGAATCTACTGATGAATCGCCTGCCGATCTCCGTGTTCATCATCGCCAAGAATGAGGCAGACCGCATTTCCGTCGCCATCAGAGCGGTAAAGGATTGGGTCGACGAAGTTATCGTCATCGATTCAGGCAGTAACGATGAAACGGTCAAAATCAGCGAATCGCTTGGCGCTCGCTGCGTGTTTCGAGCTTGGGAGGGCTACGGCCCCCAAAAATCTTTTGGCGAGAGCCTTTGTCGAAACAAGTGGCTTCTCAATATCGATGCTGACGAGGAGATCTCTGCGGAACTGAAAGCGGAGATCATTGGGCTATTTGCCGCACCCCCCCCCGACCACCACTCGGCATACCGCTTGCCCGTGCTGCCACTGTACCCTTTTCAGACACGGGGTCACTCAGCGACTATCACCAACTTTCCGGTAAGACTTTACAGACGCGATCGGGCCGGCTTCAGCGCGTCGACGGTGCATGACTCGGTGATTGTCCAAAAGGGGCGCATCGGGCGACTCCATGGCGTGCTCGTTCACCGATCGTTTCGCTCGCTGTCCCACCACTTCACGAAAATCAACGACTATACCTCGGCTCAGGCCGCCGACTGGATTCAGCGCAAAGGCCCGCCATACGGACTCGAAGTATTGATGACCCCGCCTTTGGCCTTCATCAAGTCCCTGTTGTTCAGGCGTGAGATCGTCAATGGCTTGGACGGCATCGTTATCAGTTACATGTATGCCACGCAACGGTTCATGCGTATCGCCAAAGTGCGCGAAACCTTCAAGATGGCTCACCGGCTGAACGACCCCAGAGACGCTGCTTGGGGCATCTTTCACCTGCATCGTCTTGCCGAAACGCTTCGTCGGCTCTGTGCACGGATACCCCCGAACGCGGTCGGCCGCCGACTCGCTTTACTTCTTCGCCGAATGGCTTTGGTCGGTGCCGGCAGTTGGATCGACGGCATCAGCGAAGGCATTCGGCTACGGGTCGCGCGGCGCGGCAATGTCTCAGACCGCAAATTCTTGTTCATGCCACAGTTCGTCGACCCGTTCGAACGAGACTTTTTAAGTGCGCGGGCGACCGCGGGCGGCTACTTTCTCGACATTGGCGCCAATGCGGGGGTCTATTCCCTGACGCTGGCCAAGCGCTATGAACAACTCGGTGGCGGCCGGGTATTCGCCTTCGAGCCAAACCCCGGAATGGCGGATCGGCTGCGAGGGAACGCGGGATTCAACGCCTTTGGGAGACTCATCGACGTGCAGCAGCTCGCTTTGGCCGACCGCGACGGACACATGACTCTGCATCTCGACACCTCCAACCTGGGCCAGAGCAGTCTTACGCAAGTGGGTAGAGGGGCGGGTGTCGATGTGCAGACGCGCACCTTGGCCGGCTTCTTGACAGACAACCACTTGGGCGCCGCGGATGGCTTGAAGATCGACGTCGAGGGCGCCGAAGACCAGGTGCTCGGGACCTTCATGCGCGATGCAGGGCAGCATCTGCTGCCCGGATGCATCGTCATCGAGAACTCGGAAGCCGACTGGTCGGAAGACCTGTTTGGCCTGTTTGCCTCGCGTGGTTACCGGCTGATCAGGCGTACCCGCATGAACTCCGTGTTCGCGCTTACTTAAGACCCGCCAAGTATTCCGCCACCGCCTTCATCTCACTGTCGGTCAAGCGACTGGCCACACCGTTCATCATGATGTGATTGCGCTCGTAGGCCGAGAAAGCCTTGAGCTGAGAGTATGCGTAGTCCGCGTACTGACCCGCTAGACGCGGGTACTGATCGGGGATGCCCTGCCCGTTCGGGCCATGACATCCGGTACAGGACGGCAGACCCTTGGAGGCGTTGCCGTAGCGATAGATCGCCTCGCCCACCTTGGCCAACTCGGCATTGCTGCCGGCCGGCGGTGGCGGCGTCTGCTGCGCGAAGTACGCCGCAACACTCACCATATCCTCGGGAGTGAGCATGGCAGCCATGCCTCCCATGATGGCGTTCTGCCGCACGCCGCCCTTGAAGTTGGCGAGCTGCTTAACGATGTACGCCCGATGCTGACCGGCCAGATGCGGGTTGGTCGGAGCCAGGCTCATGCCTTTGGCCCCGTGGCACGCTGCGCAGACATTGGTGACGATCTGCTCGGCTTTGGCCAGGTCTGGCTTGGTGGTCTCGGCGTTGGCGCCGAGAGCGACCAGCGAGAGGGCGACCGTGGAAAGATACCGCTTCATGGCTACTCCGGAGTGTAGAGTCTGATGGTGACTGGCTTCTGTTGGTCAGATTCTAGTCCATCCGCCGCAATACGGTAGTCGCGCGCCAAGCGCTGCGCCGCGACCTTGCCCTTCGTTCCCGAGCCCGCATGGCCGTCATCCACGACATCCACTTCGTCACCTCTTTTGACAAGCTGCGCGACATGCCTGCCGACGGACCGCCGGAGGTCGCTTTCGTCGGCCGATCGAACGCCGGAAAATCCAGCGCGATCAATGCGATGGCGAATCGCAAGCGACTCGCGTACGTGTCGCGCACACCCGGCCGGACACAACTCATCAATTTCTTTGCCTGGGGTGGCCGCGGCATTCTGGTTGACCTGCCTGGCTACGGCTTCGCCAAGGTTCCAGAGGCGATGCGGCGTAACTGGAACGCCCTGGTGGGTGGCTACATCGAGCAACGGGCCTCACTCGCCGGGCTGGTGGTGATCATGGACGCTCGACATCCCATGAAGCCGCTCGATGAGGAGATGCTGGACTGGGTCGCGCCGCGTCAGATCCCGGTGCACATCCTGCTTTCCAAAGCCGACAAGCTCTCGCGCAACGACGCCCTGCAGACACTGGCCCGAGTGCGCCGGAGGCTCGCGACACGACCGGTCAACAGTTCGGTGCAGTTGTTTTCCAGCCTTGACCGACAAGGTGTGGACGAGGCCATTGCCCGGATCAGCGCCATGCTGGCAGGCGTTGCGGCCCCTGCCCCAGCGCCCGCAGACGAGTCGATGTTCTCGCACAGCACAGGAGAACCCGAGTCTTCCGATGGGCCCGGCAAATGACCTCGGACACGCGATCGGGTGAGGCCGGATAGATGCCAAAGAACCGACCCTGTCAGCCCTGATTTACACTGGTGGCCAGATTTTGGAGACCGACATGAGCCAGCCTAGCCGCCAGTTCCCCTCCACCCGCCTGCGTCGCATGCGCCACGACGACTGGTCGCGCCGTATGGTGCGCGAGTCGGCGCTGAGCCCGGCCGACTTCATCCTGCCAGTATTCGTACTCGACGGCACCAAGCGAGAAGAGGCCGTGGTCTCGATGCCCGGGGTCAAACGCCAGTCCCTCGACGGGATTCTGGAGACGGCTCGGCAGGCTCGCGACCTTGGCATCCCGGCACTCGCCTTGTTCCCGGTGATCGACGCGCCGCTCAAGTCGCTCGATGCACGCGAGGCTTACAACCCCGACGGTCTGGTGCCGCGTGCGGTCGCCGCACTCAAGCAGGCGCTGCCGGATCTGGGGGTCGTCACCGACATCGCGCTCGACCCTTACACCAGCCACGGCCAGGACGGCCTGATCGACGATGCCGGCTATGTGATGAACGACGAGACCGTGGCTGTACTCGAGCGCCAAGCCATCACCCACGCCCGCGCCGGCGCCGACATGGTCGCCCCCTCCGACATGATGGACGGTCGCATCGGTGCGGTGCGCCGCGCGCTGGACGCCGGCGGCCACATCCACACCCGGATCATGGCCTACTCAGCCAAATACGCTTCGAGCTTCTACGGGCCTTTCCGGGACGCGGTGGGCTCGGCCGGTAATCTCGGTGGCGGTAACAAGTACACCTACCAGATGGACCCGGCCAATACCGACGAGGCGCTTCAAGAAGTCGCGATGGACATCGCCGAGGGCGCCGACATCGTCATGGTCAAACCTGGCATGCCCTACCTGGACATCGTGCGGCGGGTAAAGGACACCTTTGGCGTGCCGACGGCGGTTTATCAGGTGAGCGGGGAGTACGCCATGCTCAAAGCCGCGGCACAGAACGGCTGGCTTGACGAGCGTGCGGTGGTGCTCGAGTCGCTGCTCGGCTTCAAGCGTGCCGGCGCCGACAGCATCCTCACCTATTTCGCGATGGATGCAGCGCGCTGGTTGCGTGAAGGGAAGTAAGCGCTCGCTCTGCGGAATGGGGCTGCAGAACCTTGGGCGATTCTGCCTCGCTCGCGGCGCTGATCCGATCTGAAACGCCGACTGGGACTATGCGGGCTTGCCGTCGCTGGGTTTGCCGCCGACAGGCTTGCCACCGGGTCCGCCCTTCTTCGGCCCGCCAAAGCCGAACAGGGGCGCATAAGCCTGCTCGCGCGAGAAACGCCACGCGCTCACCACAAACGCCAGCAACGAGAAGCCGGCGAGCACCGCCACATCGATCGTCACTGCAAAGTCGGCGGTGTGGCCAGCCGCTTGCGGCAAGGCGTGCTTGAGCAGGTCGACGCCGTAGGTATAAGGATTGAGGTGCGCCGCCATGCCCAACAGCCCCGGCAGATTGCCGACCGGGTAGAGCGACCCGGACAGAAAGAACACCGGGAAGATGACGAAGTTCATGATTGCGGCGAAGTTGTCGAGCGTCTTGGAGAAGGCCGCCACCAGCATGCCAATGCCGGCACAAGCGTATGCGGTGGCGAAGATGCCCAGCGCAAGCAGTGCCCAGTCGGTCCGCCAGGACAGGTCGCCGAGTACCGCGAGAATCACCAGCAGTAGAAGCGCCTGGAACACCGCCGAAATGGCCGCCGCCTGCATCTTGGCGAAAACGATCCAGCGATGGGCAAACGGCGCGATAACCAGCATGCGCATCACGCCCGACTCCTTCTCGTAGACGGTCGACAGCGCGCCGAGCAGCGCGCCGAACAGGATGGCCATTCCCATCACGCCCGGCACCAAGAAGCTGCGGTAGCCGCCCTCGCCGCCACCCACCGTCGCCTCAAAGCCAGCGCCGATGACGAACAGCCAGATCAGCGGCCGTACCAGCGCCGACAACAGCCGTCCTTTTTGACGCCAGAGCTTGACCAGGTCACGCTCGACGACTGCGTACACCGGTCGCCAGAGGCCTGGGCGGCTGCGGGGTATCAGGCCAAAAGACTCATCAGCGCGGCTCACTGGTTCACCCACAAGAAGACATCGTTCAGATTTGGCCGCCGCACCACCACGCTGCGGATGCGCGCGCCGAGGGACTCGGTGAGCGCGGCCAGCCGCGCCGGATCATGCTGCGGTGGCCGGAACGACAGCGTTTCGAACTCGACACTGGCAGGGCCGAGCACGGCCTCCAGTTCGGCGCGCACCGTCTCCGGTTGGTCAGCGCTCACTTCGACGATCTCATCGCCCAAATCGCCCACCAGCGCAGCAGGCTCGCCACTGAGCACGATGCGCCCAGCGCGGATAAAGGCCACCCGATCACAGTCGGCCGCCTCCTCGAGATAGTGCGTGGTGAGCAGCACGGTCATGCCGGTCTCGGCGCGCAGCTGGCCGATAAAGCGCCAGATGCGCCGTCGACTCGGCAGATCGAGGCCGATGGTCGGCTCATCCAGGAACAGCACCTCGGGCCGGTGCAGCACGCCGCGGGCGATATCGAGCGCACGGCGCTGGCCACCGGAGAGCGAGCCGACCGGCTTGTCGCGCTTCTCCTCCAGCCCAAACAGGCGGATCAGGTGCTCGGCGCGCTCGCGCGTCTCGTCAAGCGGGAGGTCATAGAGCAGGCCGGAGAAGCGCAGGTTCTCCCACACCGAGAGCTGCCGGTCGAGCGCCGAATCCTGGAACACCAGACCGATGCGCTGACGCACCGCGACCGGGTCCACGCGCGTATCGATGCCGCACACCGACGCCGCGCCCGCACTTGGCTGCACCAAGGACGAGAGCATGTGGATGCTGGTCGACTTGCCAGCACCATTGGGGCCGAGCAGGCCGAAGAACTCGCCGCGCCCGATCTCGAGGTCGAGCCCGGCGACAGCGGTGAAGTCACCGTAGCGCTTGACCAGGCCGGAGGCGCGGACAGCGGGAGCGGTCATAGCGGCACCAACCCTCGCACAGACCGCCTTTTTCGCCCGCGCTCATTGCGCTCGAAGGTCGCTTCGAAAGAGGTCCCGTGCACTGGCCGGCTCGCCACGCCTTATTGGCCGATGCGCGAATTATCCGCGGACGGCGTCGACCCGCACTCGAAAAGGCGGCGATGCTCCTCGCTCAGCGCATCGCCATCACGCTGTTTCATCAGTTCGCGCGAGTCCTTGTCGGTGCGAAAGACCACCGGCTTGACCTGCGCCTGAGGCTTGAGCGACTCCGCCACCGCCTCGGCGAGCTTGTGATGGTGGGGGCTCTTGCTGCAGACCGGGTCGGCGTTGGTTGCATCGCCCGTGAGCATGTACGCCTGGCAGCGGCAGCCGCCGAGGTCGTTCTCCTTCTCGTCGCAGGTCTTGCACAGGTCGTTCATCCAGCCGTCGCCGCGATACTTGTTGAACGCCGGCGAGTCGTACCAGATCCAGTCCATGCTCTTGTCACGCGCGTTCGGGAACTCGATGCCCGGCAGCATGCTGGCGACGTGGCAGGGCAGAACCGTCCCATCAGCCTGCACGGTGATGAACACATTGCCCCAGCCGTTCATGCACTTCTTCGGGCGCTCGCTGTAGTAGTCCGGCATGACGAAGAACAACTTCATCTTGCCCTTCACCTTCTCGCGGAAGGCGTCGGTGATCTGCTCGGCGCGAACCAGTTGCTCCTTGGTCGGCAGCAGCTGGTCGCGGTTTAGAAAGGCCCAGCTGTAGAACTGGCTGTTGGCCAGCTCGACATAGTCCGCCTCCATCTTCTCGGCCATCTCGAGGATCTCGCCGACGTGGTCGATGTTGAGCTTGTGCAGAACGCAATTAAGCACCATCGGGTAGTCGTACTTCTTGATCAGCTCGGCGACCCGCTTCTTGAGCTCGAAGGTCTTGGTGCTGGAGAGGAAGTCGTTCATCTCCTTGGTCGAGTCTTGGAAGCTCAACTGGATATGGTCGAGACCGGCTTCCTTGAGTGCCTTGATGCGGGCCTCGGTCATGCCGATGCCGC